>NZ_LRQV01000064.1 GCF_001567585.1 Micromonospora rosaria | reverse complement strand
CGGGCGGGATCGAACCGGCGTCCTCCCAAACGCAGAGCGGGCGCGACGACCGCTGCGCTACGGCCCGCCGGGCGAGTCCAGGGCAGGTGCCGACGCCGCCGGCACGGTGTCCACCGTGGCCGCCGCGAGGTGCCGGGCGGCCAGCACGGCCGCGCCGACGATCGCCGTCGGGCGGTACAGGTCCTTGTCGTGCCAGAGCGGGGGCGTGACCCGGTGCGCGTCCGGCCGGCCCAGGTGGGGGCGGGCCCGGTCGATCGCCGCCGCAGTGCCCGGCTGCGGACCGACCACCGCGAGCAGGTGCACGGCGTACGCGGTCTCCTCCACGGTGCCGCCCCAGCGCCCCCACGAGCCGTCCGGCCGTTGGGTGTCGACGACCCACCGGGCGGCCCGGGCGAGCGCGGGCGGCACCCCGGACGTCTCGCCGTACCCGGACAGCGCCAGGGCGCAGCAGAGCGTCGCGTAGTACGGCGAGGCGTGCCACCGGTCCCGCCAGCCCCCGTCGGCGTGCTGCTGGTCGAGGAGGAAGGTCTCCAGCCGGTGGGCCGCCGCCCGGTACCGGGCGGCGGACTCCCCGGTGGCCGCCGGATGCGGGCCGAGGGTGGCCAGGTGCCGGCCGAAGGCGTCGAGGACGTGCGCGTTGGTGGTGACCGAGCGGCCGTCCTCCGCCGGCCAGGTGCAGAAGCCGGTGTCCGTCTCGTACCGCCACAGGCAGTGCGGGGTGACCGGGACGCCGAGCCGCATCAGCGCGTACAGGGTGACGGCGGTGGTGTCGGCGTCGGCGGGCAGTCCGGGGCTGGTCGCGGTGCCGTCCTCGCCGAGCCCGGCGGTGAGACTGTCGACCAGGTCGGGTGGGACGGCCACCCGGATGCCGGCCCGGGTCACCGTGCTGAGCACCCAGGCCCGCTCGAAGACGGTGATCGGGGTGGTGCAGGGGGCGAGCCCGCCGAGCGGGCGGACCGCCGCCGCCAGGTAGGCCGCCGCCGTGGGATGAACGTCGGGCCGGTCGGCCCCACCGAGCCAGGCGGCGGTGGCCGCCGGGGACGCGCCGACCGCGCCGGTGGCCGACGGCACGACCCCCCGGGCGTGGCGGGCCAGCGGGCCGACCACCTCCAGGGCGTGGTGCAGTTTCGGGTGCAGGGGCGCGCCGCCGCGCACCCGGTCCCGCACGGCGGTGAACCGCGCCGGGGTCATGGTCGGCGGCAGGTCCAGCCGGGACGGGCCGGCGACCGCCGGGGACCCGCCGGGGTGGCCGGCCGGGTCGGCCAGGTGCCCGTTGACCGCCGCGACCAGCGCCGGCACGATCAGGTCGATCGCGGGGGTGTCCGGCAGCCGGGTGGCGCCGAGCCACCGGGGCAGGGCGCGCAGTCCACGAGCGGCGGCGCGGGCCACCCCGTCGACGCCGGCCGCCGATCCGGTACGCGCCACGGCGAGCAGCGCCTCGGTGGCGCTCAGGCTGGGCACCAGGGCGTACCGGTCGCCGGTCCCCCAGCCGCCGTCGGCGCGCTGGCTGTCGACCAGGTACCGGACCCGCTCGGCGTGCCCGGTCAACCAGGGCGCGAGGCTGACCAGCCGGCCGGTCTCGTACGGCGACACCGAGACCTGGCCGTCCGGCTGCCGGGTCAGCTCCGCCACCAGGTGCCGGGCGGCCACGGCCGGGTCGGCGGTACCGGTGCCGCTACCGGTGTCGGTGTCGGTGCCGGTGTCGGTGTCGGTCAGCGGGCGTCGCGGGACCGGGACGGCCGGCGACGGGGGCGGGTCACCGGCCGGCACCGTCGCCCCAGAAGTCTGTCATCCGGTAGAAGCCGGTGGTGAAGCCGATCTCGCGGGACAGATACGCCGCCTGCCGGGGGCAGACCCGGGCCAGGTCGGCCAGCACCCGCTGGCACCGGGCCAGCCGCTCGCCGATCAGCCGCCGTACGTCGGCCTGGTCCGGGCCAAGGGCGAGCACGTTGAGGTCGCCGGTGGCCCTGTCCCGGTCGTAACTGGCCAGGTCGTTGACCAGGCGGACGATCTGCTGCACCTGCCGGCTGGCGGTGGTCAGCTCGTCGAGCCGGGCGAGCGTCCCGGCGTCGCCGGTGGCGATCCAGTGCGACACGTTGACGAAGGTCGCGCCGAACCCGTCGGCGTTGTCCAGGTACTCCTCGACGGTGGGCGGGCCGCCGGGGTCGGACCGCCAGTGCCACTCCCGGGCGTCGGCGGCGAGCATCCGCCGGACCTCCTCCCGCCACCGCTCCCGGTGGTCGGCGAAGGCCGCGACGGCGTCCAGGTCGGCCCGGATCCGGGCGAGGAGGTGGCCGAGCTGGTCGCCGTCGGCCGGTGGTGACCCGTCGGCGACCGCCAGGCAGCGGGTGACGATCGCGTCGACCGCCGCCGCCGACCCGCCGCGCTCGATCTGCCAGTCCTCGGCGGTCACCCAGAGCGAGGCGCGGTTGGCGACGCGCAGCTCCGCCGCGGTGCACCAGGGGGCGATGAAGGCGGTGGACATCGCGACCGCGCCGAGCATGGCCGGGTCGACCGGTGGGTTCGGGAAGAGGTCGGGGTGCTCCGCGACCAGGGTCTGCAGGTCCCGCTGCCCCCGGGCGGCCAGGGCGCAGATCCGGCCCTGCTCGGTGGCCGCGTCGAGGGCGGCACGGACGGCGGCGTCGACGTCGGCGGCGGCGGCCGACGGCTCGGTGCTGGTGGGGAGGGTGGCGGACATCGGGGTCACTCCTCGGGTCGGCGGCGGGGCGCCAGGGTCAGCAGCACCGGCCGCCCGGGGCGCAGCGACGTGGCGACCCGGGGCGCGGGCACGGTCGGATCGGCGGTCGTGAAGTGGAACCGGTGCAGCAGGTTGGCCACGATCAGGGCGGCTTCCAGGTGGAACAGGTGTTCACCGAGACAGCGGTGCATCCCGATGCCGAACGGGTGGTGGGCGTACCGGTGCCGGCCCTCGGCCTCGGCCCGGCCCGGCGCGAACCGGTCCGGGTCGAACTCCGCCGCGTCGGGCCCCCAGAACAGCGGCATCCGCTGGGTGACGTACGGCGAGAGGAGCACGGTGGCCCCGGCCTCGACCCGGACCCCGCCGAGCACGTCGGCGGCGACGGCCCGGCGGGGCAGCAGCCACCCGGCCGGGTACAGGCGGAGGAGTTCGTCGAGCACCATCCGCAGGTAGCGCAGGTGTTCGACGTGCTCGACCCGGACCGGGCCGACGCCGACGACCCGGTCGACCTCCGCGTACAGCCGGGCGGTGACCTCGGGCCGGTTGGCCAGCTCGGGCCAGAGCCAGGTCAGCACCACCGGGGCCGTCTCGGTGGTGACGCCGATCATGGCCACCAGGTCGTCGCGGATCTGCCGCTCGTCGAGCACCCCGCCGTCGGGCCGGCGGGCGCGGGCCAGCACGGAGACCACGTCGTCGCCGTCGCCGGGGGTCCGCCGGACGGCCCGGACCACCGGGAACAGGATGTCGTCGATGGACCGGACGGCGGCGTCGAACCGCCGGTCGCCCGGCATCCGGACCCACCAGGGCACGAAGGGCAGCAGCATCCGGGGCGCCATCGAGGTGACGACCACCTCCTGGGCGGTGGTGATCCGGTGCAGGTCGGCCACGGTGAGCCGGTCGGCGAAGAAGGCCGGCATGATGCCGGCGGTGGCGATGCCGGTCAACGCGGCGCCGATGTCGACCGGGCGGCCGTCGGCCGCCGCCGGTTCCAGGTCGGCCACGGCCGCCGCGACCGCCGCCGCCATCGGCCCGCCGACGGCGCCCATCCGGCTCGACCGGAACAGCGGGGCCAGGATCCGCCGGCTCGCCGCCCAGGTCGGGCCCTCGGCGAGGATGCCGTCCCCGGCGAAGCGCCGGACCGACCGCCACATCGCGGTGTCGTCGCCCCGCCGGTACGTCTCCGCCCGCTCCTGGAGGACCTGCTGGACGTGGGTGGGGTGGGTGACCAGGTACGGCCGCAGCGGCCCGAGGCCGAGCCGGACCACCTCGCCGCCACCGCGCGCCCCGGCGTCGAGCAGCGCGGCGTGCACGCCACCAGCCATCCGGGGCACCACGTACCGGGTGGGGAGCAGCCTGGACCTGGGCGCGGACACGCCTCCGGGATCCTCCACAGTGGCTTCTCCCCTCGCCCGGTACGCACAAAGGGGGCCAGCCGGGCAGTCGTCGCTGAAGAGACGGTAGCCATGTCCTCTGGGTATGGCTACCGACGCGTGGGGTGATCGGATTCACCATCCGCGCCGAGACACTCCCGGCTTGACGCAGGGTGACCACTGTCGACACCCACCGCGACGGCGGTGACGCCACCGACCCCCCGAACCGCCCGCCCACCCGCCGGGCGGCGGACATGCCCGAGGAGCACCCGGCCGGACGAGTGCGGTCATACCGGGCCAATAGTGCGCTCTTGAGGGGAGAGTCGGACAACTGCTAGCGTCTCCCCGGTCTGCCACTCCGATAGCTCACCGGCCCGGCACCCCGGGAAGGTACCAATGTCCGCTTGGGACGGTTCTATGCGGTATCGCAGCACCAATCTGCGCACGAAGGTCATCGCACTCCTGCTGTCCCTGATCGCCCTCTGGTCCTTCGCGGCCTGGGTGACCCTGCGGGACGGCCTCACCCTGCTGGGCGTCCAGACCGTCGACAGTCGGATCGCCGCCCCCAGCGAGCCGCTGCTCCTCGCCCTCCAGGAGGAGCGCCGCTTCGCCACCGCGTACCTGGGCGCCCCGACCGCGGCGCGCAAGGAGGCGCTCGACGCCAGCCGGGTCACGGTGGACGGGCACGTCAGCGCGTTCACCCAGTCGGCGCGTAGCTGGCAGGCCCGGCTGGCCGGCAGCAACCAGGCCCAGCAGCGCACCGAGGCGGCGATCGGCGAGCTGGACGCCCTGCCGGAGATCCGGGACGCGGTCGACCGGCGGGCCACCGACCGGGGCACCGCCGAGGCGACCTACACCCGCGCCGTCGAGACGCTGTTCCAGATGTACGACGTGATCGGCAGCATCGGCGAGCCCGGCATCGAGGCGGACACCCGCAACCTGATCAACCTGTACCGGATCCGGGAACTCCTCTCCCGGGAGGACGCCCTGCTCGCCGGGGTCACCGCCGCCGGGCGGATCACGCCGGAGGAGCACACCCGGTTCAGCCAGTTGGTGGCCGCGCAGCGGTTCTTCACCGAGCGGATCCTCACCCAGCTCCGCCCCGAGGACCGGGAACTGTTCGGCGGGCTCTTCTCCGGGCCCGAGTTCACCCAGCTCCGGGCGCTGGAGGACCGGATCTCGGTCAGCGACCGGGACAGCACCAGACCGGCCGTGGCGGCGCAGGAGTGGGACCCGGCCGCCAGCGCCGCCCTGACCGGCCTCCAGGAGGCGGTGCTCGACGGTGGCGACGCGGTGGTCGAACGCTCCACGCCGTTCGCCGTCATGGTCGTCGTCCGGCTGGTGCTCGCCGCCGGGCTGGGCCTGATCGCCGTCATCGCCTCCATCGTCGTCTCGGTGACCACCGGGCGGGCGTTGATGGCGCAGCTGACCCGGCTCCGCGAGGCGGCCCGCCGCCTCTCCGACGAGCGCCTGCCCACCGTGGTCGAGCGCCTCGGTCGCGGCGAGAAGGTCGACGTCGCCGCCGAGGCGCCACCGCTGGAGGTCGGCGACGACGAGATCGGCCAGGTCGGCCAGGCGTTCAACCGGGTCCAGGAGACCGCCATCCGGACCGCCGTCGAGCAGGCGGAGCTGCGCCGCGCCGTCCGCGACGTATTCCTCAGCCTCGCCCGGCGTACCCAGGGGCTGGTCCACCGCCAGGTGACCCTGCTCGACGGGATGGAGCGGGAGGAGGAGTCCCCGGACAAGCTGGAGGACCTGTTCCGGATCGACCACCTGGCCACCCGGATGCGCCGCAACGCGGAGAACCTGATCGTGCTCTCCGGCGCGTCCCCCGGGCGGGCCTGGCGGCGCAACGTCCCCATGCTCGACGTGGCGCGGGCCGCGACCCAGGAGGTCGAGGACTACACCCGGGTGCAGGTGCTCCCGCTCGGCTCGGTCGGGCTGGCCGGGCGGGCCGTCAGCGACGTGATCCACCTGCTGGCCGAGCTGATCGAGAACGCGCTCACCTTCTCCCCGCCGCAGACCCAGGTCGAGGTCCGGGGCCAGTTGGTGGCCCGGGGCTTCGCCATCGAGATCGAGGACCGGGGGCTGGGGATGACCGAGGAGGACCTCGCCGCCGCCAACGAGCAGATCAACCAGCCCCGGGACTTCAGCCTCGCCAACGCCAACCAGCTCGGGCTCTTCGTGGTGAGCCAACTCGCCGCGCGCCACCACGTCGGCGTGCAGCTCAAGGCCTCCCCCTACGGCGGCACCACCGCCGTCGTGCTGATCCCGATGGAGCTGGTGACCGGGGCGGACGGGGTGAACGTCCCGCGCGCCGGTGGTGCGCCGGCACCGGCGGCCCCCGGCGCGGGTGGTCGGCCCCGGCCCGGCGAGGCCGGCCCGACCGGGTCGGTCGCGCTCGCCGAACGCCCCGCCCCGGCGGCCGACGCCACGGCCGAGGTACCGCTCGCCAACCGGCCGGTGGCGGACGCCCTGGCCACCCAGGAACTGCCGATGATCGCGCCGGCCCGCCCGTCGACGCCGGCCCCCGCACCGGGTCGGAGCGGCGGACCCGCCACCGAGCGGGACGGGCCGGCACCCGGTACGCCCCCGGCGGCGCGCCGGTCCCCGGCCAGCGGGGCGGGGGACGCCTCCGACCCGGCGGCGAGCCCGCTCACCCCGGCCGGGCTGCCGGTACGGGTACGGCAGGCCAGCATCGTCCCGCAGCTACGCGACAGCGCCGACGACGCCGGCACCGAGGAGGGCGCCGAGGACGTCGCCGTCATCCTGTCGCCCGAGCAGGTCCGCCGGACCATGAGTTCGTACCAGCACGGCACCCGGCGTGGGCGGGCCGACGCGGAACGGCTCAAGGAACAGGACGACGACGCCGGGCGGCCCGACGCGGAGGAGTCGCCCACGTCCGGCACCGATCGCTAGAAAGAGGACATCGTGGTGCAGCAGCACAATCCCGCCGGCGACCTGGCCTGGTTGCTCGACGACCTGGTCGGTCGCGTCAAGCAGGCCGAGCAGGCCGTCGTGCTCTCCGTGGACGGCCTGCTGATGGCGGCGTCCACCGGCATCGGTCGGGACGACGCGGAGCACCTGGCGGCGGTCGCGTCGGGGATCCAGAGTCTCGCCAAGGGCGCCGGCCGGCGGTTCGGCGGTGGCCCGGTCCGGCAGACCATCATCGAGATGGAGAGCCGGTTCCTCTTCGTCACCGCGGCCGGACACGGCGCCTGCCTGGCCGTTCTCGCCGCAGAGGACGCCGACGTGGGCCTGATCGCGTACGAGATGGCGATGGTCGTGGCGCGGGCCGGCCGGTTCCTCGTGGCGCCGTCCCGGCCCGGGCAGTAGGGTCATCGGCATGCCCGGTGCGGAGCCACTGTGGATAGACGACGAAGCCGGCCCCCTGGTCCGGCCGTACGCGATGACCGGCGGGCGGGCCCGTCCCAGGAACGGCTTCAACGTGATCTCGTTGGTCCTCGCCATGCAGCAGGCGCCGCCGCTGGAGGTGGGGTTGACCCCTGAGCACCTGCACATCGTCAACCTCTGCCAACGGCCGCTCGCCCTCGCCGAGGTGTCCGCCCACCTCCGGCTCCCGCTGGGCACGGTGCGCGTACTCCTCGACGACCTGCTCGCCCGTGGGCTCGTCCGGGTCTCCGAGCCCCAGCCACCCGCATCCCTTCCGGACAACCACATATTCGAGGCGCTCATCAATGGACTACGAAAACTCTGACGGCGAGGCGGGGCCGGTCCTTCCGACCGCCATCAAGGTCCTTGTCGCCGGTGGCTTCGGTGTCGGCAAGACCACGCTGGTCGGCTCGGTCAGCGAGACGCAGCCGCTGCGGACCGAGGAGGTCCTCACCGAGCGCGGGGTCGGCGTCGACGATCTCTCCGGGGTGGAGGGCAAGCACACCACCACCGTGGCGATGGACTTCGGCCGGATCAGCTTCGGCGAGGACCTGGTGCTCTACCTGTTCGGGACGCCCGGTCAGGACCGGTTCTGGTTCGTCTGGGACGAACTGGCGCTCGGCGCGCTCGGCGCGGTGGTCCTCGCCGACACCCGCCGGCTGGCGGACTCGTTCCCCTCCATCGACTACTTCGAGCGCAACCGGGTGCCGTTCATCGTCGCGGTGAACTGCTTCGAGGGCGCCCGGCAGTACAGCCTGGACGACGTGCAGCTCGCCCTCAACCTGGATCCCGAGGTGCCGGTGATGCTCTGCGACGCCCGGGACCGGGAGTCCAGCAAGGAGGTGCTCATCGCCCTGCTGCAACACGTGATGCGGGGCCGGGGCACCCGCCGCGAGTCGCAGCCGGCGCGGTCCTGACCGGGCCGCACCGTCCTCCGCCCGCACCGTCCCCGCCCGCCGCGTGGCCGGGGACGGTGCGACGGTGCGCGGCGGTCAGCCGGCGTAGCGCGGTCAGCCGGCGTAGAGCAGCAGCAGGCCGGCGGCGGTGTAGGCGACCATCAGCACCAGCATCGGGAGCTGACCGGTGACCGCGCGGGCCCGCGGGAACAGGGACAACGCCCGGTCGTGGGCGAGCAGGCTGCCGAGCAGGTGTCCGATCAGGATGACGGTGATCTGGAGGGCGGCGACCCCGTCCGGGGTGATCAGCCCGGTGTACGGCTCGAACCCGGCGGTGCCGAGCCAGTCGGCTCCGGTACCGAGCGGGTCGGAGAGCAGGGCGATGGTGCGCTGCCCCTCCAGCACCAGCAGCGAGTAGTAGTGGGCCAGCACGTACCCGACCGCGATCGGGACGATCGAGTGGGCCAGCTCGCCGGGGACCAGGCGCGGTGGGGTCGACTCCCCGTCGGCCTCCGGCCCGGCCCCGTGCCCGACCAGCGCGGCGACCCGGGTGGCACCGAGGTAGGCGAGCGCGACCAGACCGATGAGGACTCCCATCCCCAGGGTGCCGGTGACCACCGGGGGCACCCCGTTCTCCTCGGCGAACTGACCGAGGCGCAGCCAGCCGGGCGCGTAGGACAGGCTGTCGTACATGGTCGAGCCGAGCAGCACGACGACGGCGGTGACCAGCCCCGGTTCCGGGCGCAGCGCGGCCATCCCGTCCAGCGGGTTGCGCCAGACCACGGCTCCGTCGTCGCGCCGGCCGATCACCGCGAGCCGGCCGATCAGCCCGCTGTACAGCTCGAACGGGTCGGCCCGGTCGAACCAGCCGACCCCGTGCCGGACCGCGCCGACGAGCATCACCAGGGCGTACCCGGCCAGCCAGGCGTTGATCACCGGCAGGGTGGCGCGGCCCGGGGCGACCAGTTCCAGCCAGACGAACGCGACCAGCCCGACGGCCGCCGGCCAGACCCCCAGCCCGGCCGGGAGCGGACGCAGGCCGCGCTCCGGGTCCCGGCCGGCGGCGACGCAGAGCAGCAGGTACAGCGAGCGCAGCGGGTTCACCGCCCGCCAGACCGGGCCGAACAGCAGCGACAGCGGGACCAGCCCGATCCAGACCAGCACGTAGAGCACGCCGGCGGCGGGATTGTCCTCGTTGTCCGGCCCGCCGAGCAGGGCGAGGCAGACGTAGCCACCGGCGACCAGGCCCGCGCCGCGCAGCGCCCACCGCAGCGCGGGCGCGTCGACCAGCGCGGCCAGCCACCGGGGTACCGGCTGCCCGGTCGTCCCGTCGCGGTCCAGCCGGGGGACCCGCCACAGCGCGCCCAGCGCCACGAAGGTGATGACCAGGGTGAGCGAGGCCGCCACGACGAGGTGGGTGAGCGGGAGCGGAAGGTCCTGCCGCCCGCCGACGCCGTGCGCGAGCAGTTCCGGGTACGTGGTCACCGACGGCCTCTCAGCGGGCGCGGGTGCCGGGAACACGTACGGACATGGTGGTACTCCGAACGACGCGACGGGACTGTGTCGAGATGACGTCAGGGCTGTGAACTCTACGTCTTGTCCCGCACCAGGGGAATGGCCATCATGAGCAAATGCGAATCCGGCTACGGCTCCGACGTGCGGCGACTCTCCTGGCGGCCCTCGTCGTCACCGTCTCGGTGACGGTGGTGCTGCCGGCCGCACCGGCCGCCGCGCACGGCACCCTGGCCACCTCGGTCCCGCTGGCCGACTCGGTGGTCACCCGGCCGCCGGAGCAGCTGGCGCTCTACTTCACCGAGCAGCCGCACGCGCAGGCGCACTTCACCGTCACCGACCCCACCGGGGCCCGGGTGGAGGGCCCCTGGTCCCCCGGCGAGCCGAAGCGGCTCGACAAGCCGGTCCAGGAGTACAACCTGGTCGACGGCAAACTGGAGCCGGTGCTGTACCACACCGGCTTCCCCGCGATGCTGCCCGTCACGCACTGGCCGGCGAAGGGTCGGTACACCGCCACCTACCTCTCCGTCGCCTCGGACGGCGACCAGGTGCGCGGCAGCGTCGTCTTCGACTACCAGGGGCCGACCAGCGCGCCACCGCCCGGCTGGACCGCGCCGACGAGCGAACCCGCGCCGGCCCTGCTCGCCCTCCTGGAGCAGGGCCGCCACGACGCCCCCGGCAACGCCGGCTCGCCCCAGCCGGACGGCAGCCTGGCCGCCCCGTCGGCAGCCGCCGAAGCGGCCGACGAGGACGGGGGCGGTCTCGGCCCCTGGCTGGTACCCGGCATCGTCGTCGTGGTGGTCGCGGTGATCGTCGTCGTGGCCGCCCGACGGCGCAGCACCACACCGGCGCCGACCCGCGCCCGGCCAACCCCCAAACGCACCACCACCGCCACCCGCCCGGCCACCCGCCACCGCCCCCGCCGCTAGCCCCACCCCCTCCCCCTTCTCCCCCTCCCCCCTCCCCGTTGATCATGGAGTTGACGGGGGCCACTTAGATCGAAGTCGCCGCCAACTCCATGATCAACGCCCGAAGGGGGCGGGCGGGGCGGGAGAGGGGGCGGGGGGAGGGGGAGGGGGAGGGGGAGGATGGGGGGGTGAGGGTTCGGGGGGTGCGGTGGGGGGAGTTGCCCGGTCTGCGGGACATCGAGCGGGCTGCCGGGGAGTGCTTCCGTGACGTCGGCATGCCGGAGATCGCCGACGACGAGCCGCTTCCGCTCGACGTGCTCGCCGGCTACCACCGGGCGGGTCGCGCCTGGGTCGCCGTCGACCCGGCCGACCAGCCGGTCGGGTACCTTCTCGCCGACGTCGTCGACGGCAACCTGCACGTCGAGCAGGTGTCGGTCCATCCCCGCTGGGCGCGGCGCGGGCTGGGACGCCGGCTGCTCGACCACCTCGCGGCGCGGGCGAGGACCGACGGGGTACCGGCGCTGACCCTCACCACCTTCGCCGACGTCCCGTGGAACGCCCCGTACTACGCCCGCTGCGGCTTCCGGGTTCTCGACGACCGGGACCTCACCCCGGGGCTGCGGGCGATCCGGCGGCGGGAGGCCGCGCACGGGCTCGACCGGTGGCCCCGGGTGGGTATGCGCCGGGACCTCGACGACGCGGCGGACCCGGCCCACCGGCCAGACGCGGGCTGACCGGGCGGGCGGGGTCACCGGTCACCGGTCGACCCGCCGGGCCACGGCGAGCAAATACTCCTTGCGGTCGGTGGGATCGTGGTCCCAGCGGGCCCGGACCGGGGGTACGCCGTGGACCGGCCGGTGCCGGGCGAAGGTCGACTCGAAGCTGCCCTCGCCCCGGGTCAGCGCCGGCAGTCGTCGCTCGACGGCGTGCACCCGGCCCGCCGGGATCTCCCCCTCGACCAGGTACGACGCTCCCTGCGCGAGGGTCGAGGAGGGCACCGCGTCGAGCCGGGCGAGCACGGGCAGCACGTCACCGAGGACGTCACCGGGAACCTCCAGCCGGAACCGGTGCACCGGCTCGGCCACCCGGGTGCCGGCCCGCTCCAGGGCGGCCATCAGCACCAGCGGCGTCAGGTTGCGGAAGTCCCCGGCGGTGCTGGACATGCTCTTGTCGAAGGTGCCGTGCGCGTGGCTCTGCCGGGCCCAGTACCCGGCGTGGGTCATGGTGACCACGCAGTCGACCACCTGCCAGCCGTACCGGCCCTGGGTCAGGGTCTCCCGGACGGTGTCCCGGACGGCGGTGAAGAAGGCCGGTGGCATCGAGCCCAGTTCGACGCCGAGCCGGAAGGTCACCCCGCTGCCGGTGGGGGCGGGCGCGACCCGCAGCCCGACGGTGGCCAGGAACGGGTTGGGGGCCACCCCGATCAGCTCCACCGCCGCCCCGGTCCCGGCCAGCCGCTCCACGCAGACGGGGGTGGTCTCGCGGAAGTCGACGGTCAGGCCGTACCCGTCGGCGAGCAGCGCCTGGATCACCTCCTTCTGCACCTCCCCGTAGAGGCTGACGGTGATCTCCCGCCGGCGCGGGTCCTGTCGGACGTTGATCAGCGGGTCCTCCTCGGCGAGCCGGCTGAGCGCGGCGTACAGGGCCGCGCCGTCCGCCGCCCGCTGCGGCACGACCACGGTCTCCAGGCTGGGCGGGGCGAAGTGCCGCCCGGTGGGGCCGGGACGCGCCTGCCCGACCGGGTCCCCGATCCGGGCGTCGCCGAGCCCGCGCAGCAGCGCGACGCGCCCGGCCGGCACCGCCTCGGCGCGGACCGTGCCGCCCCGCTCGCAGAGCTCGATCCCGGTGACGGTGGCGGTCCGGCCGGCCCCGACGGGGAGCCGGTCGCGCAGCCTGAGGGTGCCGCCGAACATCCGGACGTACGCGATCCGCTCCCCGGCCGGCCCCCGGTCGACCTTGAACACGGTGCCGCAGACCGGGCCGGCCGGGTCGCCGTCGCCGGTGGGCAGCAACTCGGTCAGGCCGGCGACCAGCGCCGGTACGCCCACGCCGGTGATCGCCGAGCCGGGCAGGACCGGGTGGACGAGGCCACGCCGGCTCTGCTCGGCGAGGGCGGCCCGCAGCCGGGGGCCGGTCAGCCGGCTCTCGTCCGCCACGTACGCGGCCAGCAGCGCGTCGTCGTGCCGGGTGAGTAGGTCCCGCAGGCGTCGGAGGTGGTCCGGGTCGTCGTCGGGGTACGGCTCGACGCGGGCGGCGGCGGTGCCGGCGTCGTGCACGGCACCGACCGCCACCACCGCCGGGGTGAGCCGGGTGGCGAGGTCACGCAGGACCCGCTGCGGGTCGGCGCCGGCCCGGTCGACCTTGTTGACGAAGACGACCGTGGGCAGCCGCAGCCGCCGCAGGGTGCGCATCAGCACCCGGGTCTGCGCCTGCACCCCCTCGACGGCGCTGACCACGAGCACCACGCCGTCGAGCAGGCCGAGGACCCGTTCCACCTCGGCGATGAAGTCCGGGTGGCCGGGCGTGTCGATGAGGTTGACCGTGACGTCGCCGACCACGAAGGAGGCGACGGCGGAGCGGATGGTGATGCCACGCTGTCGTTCCAGCGCCATCGAGTCGGTCCGGGTGGTGCCGTCGTCGACCCGGCCGATCTCGTCGATGACCCCGACGGTGTGCAGCAGCCGCTCGGTCAGGCTGGTCTTTCCGGCGTCAACGTGCGCCAGGATTCCGACGTTGAGAGTCTTCACGGAGCGTCATGTCCTTCGGGTAGGTGGTCGATCCCGTCTGGTTGGACACGAACGCGGCGCGCATCGCCCTCTCCCTCCGGTCGGCTACCCGTGGACGTCTTCAGTGGACCAACGTCCGGCGCGGGGTGCAACCCGAAAACCCGTTCGGGTGACCCCGGCCCAGGTCAGCGCGAGTAGTGCTCGACGACGAGTTGCTCGTCGCAGACCACCGGGATCTCGGCGCGCAGCGGCAGCCGGGTCAGCCGGGCGGTGAGCCCGGCCAGGTCGACGTCCAGGTACGGCGCAGGACGCTGCGGCGCGTGCGCGCCCGCCGCCGCGACCAGGAACGGGGGCCGCTGCCGGCTGCGCTGCGCCACCGCGACGACGTCACCGACCCGCAGCCGCGCGGAGGGCCGGTCCAGCCGCCGCCCGTTGACCGTGACGTGCTGGTGGACGACGAACTGCCGGGCCTGGTAGATGGTGCGGGCGAAGCCGGCCCGCAGCACCAGGGCGGCCAGCCGGATCTCCAGGTCGACGATCAGTTCCTCGCCGGTCTTGCCCGGTTGCCGCGCCGCCCGGTCGAAGGCGCGCCGTAGCTGCCCCTCCTGGAGGTGGTACTGCGCCTTGAGGCGCTGCTTCTCCCGCAGCCGGATGCTGTAGTCGCTGGTGCTGCGCCGGGCGCGGCCGTGCTGGCCGGGTGGGAACGGGCGGCGCTCGAAGTAGCGCACGCACTTCGGGGTCAGCGGGATGCCGAGACTCCGGGACAGCCGGACCTTGGGACGGGACTGGTTCATGACTCCCCCTCGCAGTTAGGTTAGGCAAACCTAACTTAGGTGATCGAGGAGGGCAACCAGCCCCCGCCGGGATCACTCCGGCCGCCGTACCGGCCGGTGCGGCGGGGCGGGTAGGGTCCCGGCCATGGCGTTGACGTTGGACGGCCGCCGCTTCACCGCCGTGGCGGAGGCGGTCGCCGGTGAGGTCGGCACGGAGACCGTCTTCACGTACCACGAGCGCGACGGCGAGGTCTGGGCGGAGTACGCCGGCGGGTCGATCCGGCGCGGCCGGCTCGTCGGCACCCGCGACGGCGACCGGCTGGACTTCCGGTACGTGCAGCTCAACGTCGACGGGCGGACCTCCGCCGGGCACTGCGTCTCGCGGGTCAGCGTGCTGCCCGACGGGCGGCTGCGGCTGCACGAGACCTGGGAGTGGGAGTCCCGGCCGGGCAGCGGCACCAGCGTGATCGAGGAACTCCCCGCCGGCTGAGGCGGGTCGACCCGAGCCCGCCGAGCCGGATCGACCCGAGTCCGCTGAGGCGGGTCGACCCGACCGTGGCGGGCGGCGCGGGTCAGCCGGCGCGCGGGTACCGGCAGGCGGAGGCGGCGGCCTCGGCCCGCTGCCCCGGGTCGAGGGTCACCGGCGTCGGCCGGCCGGGACCGGCCGGCTGCACCCGCAGCGCCCGGACCAGGCCGGTCGGGCTGTCCCCGCCCAGGCAGGCGGCGGCGACCAGGACGAGGGGCCCATCCGCCGGTGCCGTGGTGGTGGCCGGCTCGAACCGGGCGCGCGCCCCGACGCCCGGATCGCGCACGTCGGCCAGGGTGACCTGCCGCCAGGCGGGCCCCCCGGACGAGGCGGTCGGCCCGGTCGACGCGGTGAAGCCGACGACGTCCAGGTCGGCCCCGGTGACGCGCAGCGACAGCGCGCCGCCGGACTCGGCGACCACCGAGAAGTCGAGGACGCTCGGGGTCGGACGCCCGTTCGGGCAGTCGGTGGCCGGCAGTCCCCGGGGTGGATTGCCGTGGATGACGGCCGAGGAGACGACGCCCCCACCGGGGACCATGAACCAGCGGACGTCCGGGGTGCCCCCGGTGTTGTCGTAGACCTTCTCCCCGACGCAGAACCCGGTGAACCCGACGGTGCAGTCGGGCGGGATGGTGGTGGTCACCGCGTCGTCGCGGGTGGCACCGGTCCGCACGTGCGCGCCGCTGCCGTAGGTCGTGCCGGTGAACCGGGCGTCGGCCGGCAGGCTGGGGCACCGGGGACCGGCGCCGGTCGACGGGTCGACGGCCGGCGGGTCGGCGCGCTGCACGGCCAGCCCGAAGGCGGTGGCGGCGACGACGGCGACACCGGCGGGAACCCCGGTGAGCAGCACCTGCCGCCAGCGCGTACGCCGCCCCGCCCCGGCTCCGGTCGCCGGCTGCTCCGGTGGCCCCGGCGGTGGGTCGGTCCGCTCCGGCGAGCCAGGTTCCGTCGCCTCCGGCTGAGCCGGCGGCGCGGGCGGAGGCTGATCGGTGGGGCTGCCCGCCCCACCGGCCGACGCGGTCCGGGCCGCCGCCTGCGTGGTCCGGGCCGCCTCGTGCCAGCGCGCCCGCCACTGGTCCGGATCGCCGCCGCACGCCCCGGCGTAGGCGAGGACCACCTCCAGCGTCGGCAGCCGGGTGCCCCCGGCCGCCTCGGAGAGGGTCGTCGCGCTGTAGCCGGCGGTCCGGGCGAGCGCGCGGTAGGTCGGGTTGCCGGCCTCGGTCCGGAGCTTGCGCAACTCGTAGGCGAGCGCCTGCACCGGGCCCTCCGTCGGATCGACGGGTCGCTCCTGCCGAGCCACGTGATCTCCCCCCGGATGGACGGACGCCTCACCCATGGATACCGAACGTGTCAAGACCAATCCAGACCGCTGTCGGATCGCCGTCCGAGGCCGGGGGCTGTCCGGAGTTGATTGATCGAGGTCATGGCCGGTTCCGGTCAATCCGGGCGGCGGCTAGCAATGGACGTGGGCGGTCACCGAGGGCCGCTCGCCGGTTCCGAGGAGAGGACACGACGATGAGGACACGACTGATGAGCACGGTCGGTGCCGCGATCGGCGCGCTGGGGCTGGTCGGGGCGCTCGCCGGGCCCGCTGCCGCCGCCGAGCCGCGGGACAACTGCGCGGTCAACCTGGACACCGGGGCGTTCACCTGCGCCGCCACCGAGCAGCAGGCGCTGCGGGCGGTCGGCGCCCAGGCCGACCTGGTGATCGCCCGTACCTACGACGGGGCCGACTACACCGGCACCGTGCTGGCCTGGACCCAGGCCCGCGCCTGCACGCCCGCCTACGACGCCGAGTGGCAGTGGGCGGACCTGCGGAGCACCGCGGCGGGCAACCTGAACAACAAGATCAGCTCGGTGCGCACCTACAACCAGTGCGACGTGCGGCTCTTCGACGGGTTGAACTTCACCGGCGCGGCGTCGACCTGGATCGACGCCTCGGCGAACCTGGCCGCCATCGGCGACGGCTGGAGCAACCGGGCGAGCTCCATCAAGTTCTCCTGATCGGGGGGGCGATCGGGCCGGTTTCCGCAGGTCACGAGAGGTGACCGCGTGGGGCCGGCCCGACCGGCGCGGGGCCGCGTTGCCCGGGAAACGGCCTCCGGCGGACCGGGTACGGCACTAGCGTGACGGAAGCGGGGTGGACCGCTCCCGGGCCGGAGCCGGCGTGTCGGCGGGCCGGCCCGGTGACCGTCGACACGTGCCTCGGGGGTGTGTCCATGGGCCGGCCGACGCGGGGCCCGGTCTGGGCGGCCGAGCTGTGGCTGCGGCAACGCCGGATCAGGTGGCGGACCCGGCGGGAGCGCCAGGAGGAGCGACGGGCCCGGCGGGTCACCGACGACCGGGCCGACCGCAAGCCCCGCTGGCAGGACCGCTCGTGGCTGCGTACCGGTGTGCTCGTCCTCGCCGGCCTGCTCATCGTGTGGCTGCTGTACTCCCTGGCCCTCGCCGTCTGGCAGGACGAGCCGGCCCGGTTCCGGCCGTCGAGGTGGTGCAGCCGGAACACCCCTGGCGGCTACTACTGCTCGCAGGTGTTCGACTTCGTCAAGGGCCCGCTCGGTCTGGCGCTGACGGTGGCGGTCTTCCTGCTCGGCCGGTACCTCTGGGTCAGCCGCTGGTACCGCAGGCAGGCCCGCGACGACCGACGGGTATCGATTCCCACCGCCGAGCACGACGTCCGCAACATCCTGGTGGTGGGCCGCGACGAGCTGTGCGGGTTGCTGGTGCGGCGGCTCTGTGACCCCACCAACCGTCGCCCCCTCCTGCTGGTCGGCGGCATCGGTACCGGCAAGACCACGACCCTGGTCCGCCTCGCGGAGAAGCTGATGAACACGAGGGTCGTACCGATCGGCATCCAGCTGCGGGACGTGACGAGCCCCGGCGAGTTCGACTTCCGCGCCCTCGCCCGCAGACGGTTCCAGGACAGCATCGACACCCAGTTGCACTCCGACGGCGAGGCGGACAAGATCTGGCGGCAGCTCTGGCGGGAGAACCGGATCGTGGTCCTCGCCGACGGCCTGGAGGAGGCGCTGGCCGACACCGCGCAACCCTGCGACCGGGACAGCGTCCTGCGGGAGGCGGTCCGGAAGGCACGCCGCGACCGGCTCCCGCTGGTGATCGCGTCCCGGCCCGACGACCCGCTGCGGGGTCTGGAGGCGATTATGCTCCAGGTGGAGCCGCTCTCCGAGGGGGCGGCGCTGGAGTACGTGCAGGTGCAGAGCCGGCGGACGGACACCGCGCACCGGTGGGACCAGATCATCTCCCTGGTGAAGGGCGCCGACGTCGCCGACTCCCCGTTCTACCTGCGCGTCATCGGGCAGTTGTACGAGGTGAACCGGCTGGACCGGGTGGCGGCCGACGCCGGCCGGGCGGCCGTCCGCCGGAGCCTGCTGGACGAGTGGTACGACGCTCTGGTCGACGGCGACCTGTACGAGGACTACGGCCTGCCGGCCACGGAACGCCGGGACGCGCTCGAGGTGCTCTCCGCCCTGGCCTGCATCGGCCTGCGCAACAACCGGCTGGTCGTCAAGACCCACGAACTCGCCGGCACGCGGGACACCCCGGATGCCGGCCGTCGCCGGATCCTGGCCGTGCTGCGCGAGCACCTGACCAAGCTCAGTGCCGACAATCCGCAGGATCTGGGGCTCGCCGCCACCACCGGTGGCGCGCTCAACATCGTGTCGAAGCAACGGGACGGCGTCCGCTTCCAGCACGGGGTGGTCCAGGCGTACCTCGGTAGCCGTTTCCTCGCCGCCGCCCTGCGTGACCCGGGCTTCCTCGACCACGCGTTCCGGTGTGGCAACGGGCCGGGGCGGGAGCTGCTGGCCGCGCTCACCCTGCACTGCTCCGGGCGGCGCGCCGCCGGGACCGGCCGGCGCCGAGACCACCCCGCCCGCCCGAGCCTGGCCGACCGGTTCCGGACCCGTCGGCCCGGCCAACCCCAGGAGCTGCTGCGGCGGCTGCGGACGGAGGCGGTCCGGACGCACAACCGGACGCGGGCGCTGGAGATCTTCGCCGCCGCGCTGGAGATGGACGCCGCGACCGGCCACACCTGCCACCGGAGCCTGGCCGAGGCGGTGAGCCGGGCGTGGTCGCGGTACCAGGGGGACGGCTCGGTCACCGACCGTCCCCTGGAGGACGCCAAGATCGCCCTCATCCACCGGTTCGGCGACGCCGCCCGGCGGGTCGGCCCACGGGCCCCGCACCCACCGCAGTACCGCCTCCTGTTCGACATGATGGCGACGGAGACCTCCTACCTGGCCCGGCTGAACGCCGCCCGCGAGCTGGGCGGCGGTGGTGACGCCACCGTCCACGCCCTGCGGGACCTGCTCGGCGGCCCGAGCGACGCGGGGCCCGCCGGTGACGAGCGGCAGCGGGGCCGCCTGCGGCAGGTCCTGGCCTGGACGGCGCCAGCGCTCTTCCTCTTCGCCGAGGAGGAGCACCAGCTCTTCGTCGACGGGGTCCGCCGGCCGGGCACGTCGGTCACCCGGGACGCCGGCAGCAACCTCCGACGCTGGGTCGACCACCTGGGCAGCACCCGAAAGGCCGAGGCCCGGACGTGGGAACTCGACCTGGCGCAGGGCTTCCGGCTGGCCGCCAACTGCCGGGCCTACCCACGGCACCGCAGCTACCTGGTCGAGGAGGCCGAGCTGGCGCTGCGGCACTCCCACTTCTGGTACTCGCACCTGGTCCTCATCCAGGCGCTGACGCTGCTGGCGCTGCCCCGCGACCCGGCGGAGAACCTGCGCGCGCGGGGCCACGGCTCGGATCCACGAGGGCTGGTGACGTACTGGCTCTCCATCGCCGGCAGCGGGACGGACGCCCCGACCCCCGACAGCGAAAGCCCGCATCCCCTGGTCCGCGAGGTCGCGGACCAGTGCGTGGCGGCGCTGATCGACCGGCACCCGGAGCGCCACTGCTGGATGGACGAGCACGAGATCGTCGGCCGGGTCGGTTCGGTGAGCCCGCAACCCGAGATCCGTGGGCTCGAGGACTCCTGGCTGCCGGCGTCGCACGGCTGGGCGGTCCTGGAACCACGGGCCCAGCGTCTGCTGGCCGACGTGATGCTGCTGCTCAACCTCGCCTACCAGGGGCGCGACGACGCCGAGCGGGCCCGCCGGCTCACCCGGTCGAGCCGGCGGGACCTGCCGCCCTGCCTCACCATCGACCGGGGCGCGATGCGGGTCAACCTCAGCCGCCGGCAGGCGCACGACGTCCAGCCCGGCTCAACCTGCATCGACGACTGTCCGTTCCGGCTCTGCCCCTTGCCGCCCCGGGGCGACGAGTTGCCGTACCAGATGGACGAGGCGTTCTGCGCCCACCAGGCCGACCTCGTCGGACGCTGGTACCAGTTCTCGCTGCGGGCCGGGTGGCAGTTCGTCGACCGGGACGACCTGCGCGCGTTCTGGCAGGACATGTCCGAACGGATGTTGCCCGCCTGGCGGAAGTGACCGGGCGGGACCGGCCCGGCCGTGCCGGTGTGCCTCAGCCGAGGCTGGCGGCGGCCTGGGCGGCGTAGAGGACGGCGAGGGCGACGGCGAGGGCGCCGAGGGTGCAGCGCAGGGCCCGCTCCGGCAGGTGGGGTTGCAGGTGCGCGCCGAGGTACCCGCCGACCAGCCCGCCGAGGCCGCAGAGCAGGCCGATGCCCCACTCCGGCGCGATGTCGCCGCGCCCGGTGAGGGCGAGCGCGCTGAAGGTGGCCGCACCGGCGATCGAGGTGACGAAGGTCGACGCGAGCGCGGCCGGGGCGACCACCGCGACCGGCATCCCCCGGCCGACCAGGACCGGGCCGAGGATGGAGCCGCCGCCGACGCCGTAGATCCCGCCGACCACCCCGACCACCCCGGCGAACGCGGCCAGCCGGGGCGGCGACGGCGACGGACCTGCTCGCCCCGGCCGGTTCGTCACCGCCCGCAGGCAGAGCCAGAGCCCGAGCGGGAACAGCAGGGCGGCGACCACCAGACGGAAGGCGTCGGGGCCGGGCACCACGAAGACCCGGATCACCGCGCCGACGACCACCCCCGGCAGGGTGCCGAGCAGCAGCAGCCGGGTCAGCGGGCCGGCCAGCCCACCGCGCCGCCGGTACCGCAGCAGCGCGCCCGGACCGGCCACGATGTTGAACAGCAGGTTCGTCGGCGTCACCGCCGGGTTCGGCACGGCCAGCACGCTCAACTGCACCGGCAGCAGGAACACCGCCCCGGAGACCCCGACCGGGGTGGTCACCACCGAGATCAGCAGGCCGGCGGTGACGCTGAGCACGGCGTCGGCCCACGTCACGACGCTTCCCGGGAGATCACCGGGACAGTCTGGGACAGAGTTGTTAACGGACGTCGCGCCCGGACGCAAGGAGCCGACGGGCAGTCCGCAGGGGGCGGCGGGTGACATCACCCATAGCCATCGATGCTTCACATCCGGTACCCGGTCACCCATCCTTCATGCGTGCAGATCAATCGCTCCGCAGTCGCCGTGGCCCTGGCCGCCGCGCTGCTCGTGCCGCCGTGGGCGACGCCCACGGCCCACGCCGCCGGCCCGGTGACCCGGGCCGCCGCCGATCCCCCGGCCGGTCGGCCGGACCTGGGCGTCGGGAACCGGATCGTCGCCGGTGACGGGCTGCCCGACTGGTCGCGGGTCGGCTACCTGGGCGGCGAGTCGCTGCCCTCCACCTCGTTCGTCACCGGCGCCGCCGCCTGCCGGTTCGAGCCGGCCCGCCTGGCCAGCGAGTTCGGCGTCGTCGCCGACGACGGCGTCGACGACAGCGCCGGGTTGCAGGCCGCCATCGACCGGGTCCGGTCCGACTGTTCCCCGACGTCCAGCCACTACCGGTTGTCCCTGATCGAACTGCCCGCCGGCCGCCTCGACGTCTCCCGGCAGCTCTACGTCGACGCGAACTTCCTGGTCATCCGGGGCCAGGGCGCCGGGACCGGCGGCACCCGGCTGGTGTTCCGCCCCGACACCGACACCCGGTACGACACGCTCAGCACCGACGGCAGCCGCTGGGAACCCACCACCATGACCTGGGGCAGCGGCAACGACACCGGCCGGGGCGGCTGGATCTGGCCGGGCCGCTCCCTGTTCAAGGTGCAGACCCGCGACGTGGCCAGCCGGTACGTCGACGAGTGGCAGTCCGCGCCGGCCAACCGCAAGGACCTCTTCGAGGGCTCGGTCAACCAGCACTGGGTCTCCGGGATGCGGGTGGCGGCCCGGTCGGGCGACCCGGGTTTCTCCGCCCGCGCCGGCCAGAGCGTCGTGCACCTGGTCAGCAACGCGGACATGAGCAAGTTCACCCTCGGCGGGTACGTCTGGGTCGGCGCGGCCAACAGCATCAAGTTCTACGAGCAGCAGGGGCTGACGTACGCCGAGCACGCGAGCATGTTCGAGAACCTGCACATGCGCCAGCAGATGTTCCGGGTGGTGGCGATGAGCGGCAGCCCCAAGTCGATCACCCTGGACCGACCGCTGGAGTTCGACCTGCCCGTCGACTCGGTCTCCGACGGCTCCGCGCCGATGCTGACCGAGACCCCGTTCCAGAGCAAGGTCACCCCGCTCAAGGCGGTCGAGGGGGTGGGCTTCGAGGACTTCGCCTTCACCCAGGACATGACCGGCCTGCCGAAGCTGGGTGGCGGCAGCTACGCGCTCTCCCCCGCCGACGCGGTGCACAACTACGGCAACCTGGCGCCCGAGTACGCCATGCACGGCATCCTCTTCAAGTGGGCGGCGAACAGCTGGGCCAAGGGGCTCTCCGGCACCATGACCGGCTCCCACCCGCTGGTCACCGAGGTGGCCCGGAACCTGCACATCGAGGGCAACACCTTCGACGGGGCGTGGAACAAGGGCAAGGGCGGCAACGGGTACCTGCGCGGCAGCCGGGTCTGGGACTCGCTGTACGCGTACAACACCAGCCGCAACCTGCGGCACTTCACCTTCCAGTGGTCGGCCAGCGGCAACGTGGCGTTCCGCAACGACCTGGACTCCGACCTGAACCTGCACGGCGGCTGGGAACGGTTCAACCTCTTCGAGGGCAACACCGTCCGGGTGCCGTACCAGCACCGGTCCGGTAGCTGCACCGCCAACTGCGGCGGTGAGGGCGGCGAACTGGACGACGGCACCTGGTACCCGATCTGGTGGGGTGCCGGACCGAAGGCGATCAAGTGGTCCGGGGCCACCGGGCCGCAGAACGTCTTCCACGGCAACGTGCTGACCAAGCAGACCACGCCGGGCGGGGCGTTCGAGCCGTACACGCCGTACTCGGCGGAGAGTCCCGGGGTGCCGTCCGACGCCGTGCACCAGTTCGGCTCGGACCCCGGCAACCCGCGCCAGTTCCGCCACCTCGCCCAGGGCGGGAGCATCATCCCGGACTGGTCCGGCCGGGAGGGTCTCGACTACTCCGGCGGGCAGGGCGTGGTGACCCTGGCGGACCGCCGCCGCCCGTCGCTGTTCCTGCGTGACGTCGGCCAACTCGACCCCCGGGTGGACCCGGCCCGCAAGGCCTACACCTGGAACATGCAGGGCTCGGGGTCGAGCGCCGAGGGGTCGTACGACAACAAGTACCGCAACACGGTGCAGCAACTGGCCCTCGGCGCGGAGGTGATCGCGTTGCAGGAGGCAGGGTCCCCGCCGGCCGGCGGCGCGCACCTCGGTGACCACGCGCAGAACGACTTCCAGCGCGCCGACGGGACCTTCCCCCCGGTCCGGGAGTACCGGTACGCCGGCAGCGCCGGCCGGCCGGGCGGCTTCCTCTACTGGCTGCACACCGACACCTCGCCCAACGCCCCGAACCGGGTGAACATGGCCGTGGCCACGCAGCAGCGGGTCGACCCGGACGCGATCTTCGTGGTGCCCTCCCCGATGGGGGGTCGGCCCGCCCTGGGGATCAACGTCGGCGAGACGGTCTACTTCACCCTGCACGGCTTCTCCGGCAACGGCAACGACATGCCGGGGCTACTGGGCGCGATCCGGACCCGGATGTTGAACGCCGGACCGAACAACGGCCCGCTGGACTGGGTCGCCATGGGGGACTTCAACCGGGACCCGGGCACCCTTGCAGCGGCCCTGAACCCGGCGCAGTTCGTGGTGCACGCCCCGCCCACCCCCACCCACCCCAGCCAGAACCCGGAGCGGACCCTCGACTACGCCGTGGTGCCGGCCGCGAACGGGGTGCCCCGGATCACGAACACCGCCGTGGTGAACCAGCCCGTCCCGTCCGATCACATCCCGGTGGGCTTCGACCTGTTCCTCCAGGGCAACGCCGATCCGCCGCCCGCGGCGGCCGAGCCGCCGGTGCCGCAGATCGCCCTGCTGCGCAACGCCGAGACCACCAACGTCGCGGACATCGTCCGCAGCGGCCAGACCAACATGGTGGTGGACTTCCCGTACCACGACGGGTACCAACAGAAGTGGTCGCTGATCCGCAGCGGGGAGTTCCCCGGCTACTACCGGCTCATGAACCTGTACACCGGCAGCTTCATGGGGCAGGAGGGCGGGGCCCACGACGCCCGGGTGGTGCAGTGGCACCTGGAGGCGATGGACCAGTTGTGGCGTCCCGAGTACCAGGGGGACGGTAGCTGGACCCTGCGCAACCGGGTCACCGACCAGCTTCTGACCGTGCTGCCCGACCTCCAGGTGCTCGCCGGCCGGGACTGGGACGGCTCGGCCCGGCAGCGCTGGTTCTTCCAGTCCGAGGCCGAGATGAACGACCTCCAGGAGATCACCCACTATCCGGTGGAGGGCTCCCACGACATGGTGGCGGACGTCTCCGGTGAGGGGACCGGCAACGGCACCCCGATCATCCTGTACCAGGAGACCGACGGGGCCAACCAGCGGTTCAACCGGATCCCCGCCGGGTCCACCGGGGACGCCCCCTGCTACTACCTGGTGAACAGCGGGCGGTACCTCACCTCCTCGGCGACCGGGAACGCCACCTTCGGTGCCGGGGTGACCCTGCACTCGTTCCGGCCCAACACCGACGAGTACCTGTGGTGCGTGGAGCCGGACGGCTCCTCCTTCGCGCTGGCCAACCGCACCGAGGTCAACGGGGTGCCGACCGACCTGTACCTCACCGAACACGGGTACGGCCAGCAGCTCACCGTCGACCCGGCCGGCCCCGGTCCGATCCAGACCTGGGTCTGGGAGGCGGCGACGAGCTGACGTCCCGGCCCGGTCGGGTGTGCCGTGACGGGACACCCGACCGGGCGCGACGCCGCTACCGGGCCGTGGGGCCGACCGCGACGCCGACGCCGTCGCACCAGGTGTCGGCCCGGCGGCGGAGCAGCGTCACCAGCTCCGCCCAGCCCAGCCGGGCCCCCTCCGCCAGCCCCGCCCGGTACGCCGGCTCCCCCAGCGCCTCCCGCACCGCGCGGGTGTTGCCCGGCGCGTCGAACGGGTCCATCCGCTCCGGGAAGTAGCCGATGGTCGCGCCGAGCGCCGCCACCGTCCCGAGCAGCACCGCGCCATCCCCGGCCCGGCCGGTCCGGGCCAGCGCGCCGGCCAGCGAGTGCACCAGCGCCAGCCAGCTCGCCCGGTCGATACCCGGATCGGTCTCCACGGCCAGCGCGCAGAGGGTGGCGACCGCCTGCTCCGGACGGCCCTGGTCGACGCTGACCTTGCTGCCCGCCCAGCCCGAGGAGAGCACCGCCCACCAGTGCCCGCACGCGCGGGCCAGCCGGTTGGCCTCGGTCAGCTCCCGGTGGGCCCGGTCCAGGTCCCCGCAGACCCGGCTGATCTGCCCCCGGACCGTCAGCGCCTCCGCCCGGATGCCCGGCTGGTCGATCGCCTCGGCCAGGGCGACCGCCTGGTCGGCCAGGGTCAGCGCCCCGGGCACGTCCCCGCTCATCATGGTCATCGACGCCAGGTAGGTGGCGGCGGTGGCGTGGGTGTCCCGCGCGCCGACCCGCTCACAGAGCTGTGCGGAGGTACGGAAGACCGCCACGGCGGCGGCGTGGTCCCCGGTCAGGTAGGTGACCCCGCCGACGGCGAGCAGCAGCCGGGCCCGGGCCAGCAGCAGCTCCCCCTGCTCCGCCCCGGCGTCGGCGATCCGGTCGAGCAGGGCGGCCTCGGCGGCCCGTCCCCAGCGCGTCCCCTCGGTGATCTGCCCCGTGCGGAACCAGAACCAGGCCAGCGCGCCGCAGATCCGGGCCGCGCCGAGGGCGTTGCCGGCCTCCAGGGCCGCCTCCAGGGCGGCGGAGATGTTGTCCCGTTCCCGGCGCAGCCGCTGCATCCAGTGTGCCCCGTCGGCGGTGAGCAGCCACTGCTCGGCCGTCTCCACCAGCCCCAGCAGCCACGCCTGGTGCCGCCCCCGGGCCGCCGCGCGGTCCGCCTCCGGCAACAGCCCGACCGCGTAGTGGCGGATCGACTCCAGCATCCGGTACCGCCGGGGGTTGGTCCCGGGGTCGACCGCGACCAGCGACTTACGGACCAGGCCGAGCAGCACCGGCAGCACCCGGGGCGCCTCGGGCCCGGTGCCGACCTGCTTGGCGGCGTCCAGGTCGAAGCCGCCGTCGAAGACGCTGAGCTGCCGGAACAGCCACTGCTCGGGCGGGGTGAGCAGGTGGTGGCTCCACTCGATGGTCTGCTCCAGGGTGGCGTGCCGGTACCCGTCCGGCCGGCCGCTGTCGAGCAGGGCGAACCGGTCGTCCAACTGCTCGGCGATCTCCCGCAGGGACAGCGCCCGGCACTGGGCGGCGGCCAGCTCGATGGCGAGCGGCAGGCCGTCCAGCTCCCGGCAGAGCTGCCCGGCGACCGGCCGGTCGGCCTCGGTCAGCGGGCTGCCCGGCAGGATCACCGCCATCCGGGCCGCCAGCAGGGCCACCGCGTCCTCCGGCGGGAGCGAGGCCAGCTCCAGCATGGCCTCGCCGGGGATGCCCAACGGCTGCCGGCTGGTGACCAGCACCCGTACCCCCGGGCCGGCGGCGACCAGGGCGGCGACCACCTCGGCCACCGAACCCAGCAGGTGTTCGGCGTTGTCCAGCACGACCAGGGTGTGCCGGCCGCCGAGGATCGCGGCCAGCTCGGCCAGTCCCGGCGGGACCGGTAGGCCGAGGGCGTCGGCGACGGCGCGGGCCACCAGCGTCCCGTCGCGCAGCCCCGCCAGCTCGACCAGCCACGGGCCGTCCGGGTCGGTCCGGGTCCGGGCCGCCTCCAGGGCCAGCCGGGTCTTGCCCACCCCGCCCGGTCCGATCACGGTCACCAGGCGGTGCTCGGCGAGCAGGCCGGTCAGCCGGGCCAGTTCGGTGCGCCGGCCCACGAAGGAGGAGAGCGCGGCGGGCAGGTTCCGGCTGGGCGGCAGGCTGGGCGCGGCCGGCTCGGCGGCGGCCGGTGCGCTAACCGTCGGCGGGTCCAGGGAGCCGTCCTGGTGGAGGATGGCCTGTTGGACCCGGAGCAGGGCCGGCCCGGGGTCGGCACCGAGTTCGGCGGCGAGCCGGTCCCGGGCGTCGCGCAGCACGGTCAGCGCCTCGCCCTGCCGACCGGCCCGGTACAGGGCCACGGCCAGCAGCTCCCAGCCGCGTTCCCGCAGCGGATGCTCGATGACCAGGGCCTCCAGCTCGCCGATGGCGGTGGCGTGGTCGCCGACCGCGAGCATGGCGGCCAGTCGCAGCTCCCGCGCGACCGCGTGCAACGCATCCAACCGGGCCACCTTCGAGACGGCGAACGGGGCGTCGACGAAGTCGCCGTACGCCTGGCCGCGCCAGAGCGCGAGCCCTTCGTCGAGGAGGCGCAGGGTGGTGCCGCCGTCCCCGCGTTCCAGGTACCGGCCGGCGTCGGTGACCAGCCGGGTGAAGCGTTCCGCGTCCACCGCCTCCGCCGGGACCCGCAGCGCGTACCCGGGCCCCTCCCGGACCAGCAGCCGGGCCGGGGCACGGGCGACCCGCCCCGGCTCCAGCGCCCGCCGCAACGTCGCCACGTACCCGAAGAGGGTGGCCATCGACGGCGGCTCGCTGTCGCTCCAGACCTGCGACATCAGGCGCTCGGCGGAGACGGTGCTCCCCCTCGCGGCGAGCAGCGAGGCGAGCACGGCCCGCTGCCGGCGACCCCCGAGGTCGACCTCGCGGCCGTCGACCTCCGCCGTCAGCGGACCCAGGACCCGGAACTGCACCTGCATCTTTCCCCCAACCCGGCCGGTGCCGGGGGCCCCTCGCCCCGGCACCGGCTGTTTCCTCGCAATTGGGTGAAGATCAGATCAGACCTTTGAGGACTGTTTCCAGTCCGGGTCCGGATGGCGACAGGCGCCCGGCCGGACGACCCGGCCGGGCACCCGCCGATCAGCAGGTCACGGAGTGACCGGGGTGGACCGGGCCACCGTGTCGGCGGTCCGCACGGCCTGGAGGATCGCCTCCACCGCCGGCAGGCCCTCGACGTACTCCTCGTTCTTGATCTTCTCCGACCAGAAGTTCATCCGCTCGTACAGGATGTCGGTCCGGTAGTACATCAGGCCCTCGATGCAGGCCGCGATCGGGTCGAGCGTCACGGCGTGGACGCAGTTGAGCAGCTTCTCGCCCTCCAACGGCTTGGTGATCGTGCCCTTCAGTTCACACGGGTTGGAGTCGGCCACGCAGTAGTTGTTCCGGGCGTGCTCGAACGGTCCGGTGATCAGGTTCAGACCGTCGAGGTCGTACGGGGCCCGGTTGGTGCCGACGAGGTTGAGCCCCATCAGCTCGTCCTGCGACAGCGCGGTGCCGAAGCCCAGCTTGACCACGGCGGTGTAGTGCCGCGCCTGCTCGGTGGCCTTCTTGTTGAGGGCGTACAGGGTCTGCGTCCGCGGGTCCTGCGGGTGCGGGTTGGTCAGTTCCTCATGGACCTTGGTGTAGTAGTCACCGCCCTGCTGGTGCAGCCACTTTTTGGCCCGGTCGGTTTCCGCCTTCTCGTTGTCGATGAAGGTGGCGTTGCCGAACTGCGCCTTGTAGGTGCTGTCCCACTTGGCGACGTCCTGCGACGACTGGCGGCAGGCGCCGGGCAGGCCGTCGTCGTGCGTCCGGCAGACCTCACCGAGCGGGATGACCTTCGTCCACTCCCGGATGATGCGCTGGTTGCCGTCCCACTTCTGTCGGGCCTTGAAGCTGAACTGGAGGTCGGCCCGGGTGATCTCCCACTTGCCAGAGCGGTGGGTGGAGACGTTGGTCCAACCCGACTCGTGGCACAGGGTGATCGCCGAGTCGGACCTGCCGTACTGGGCCACCCAGAGAGCCTGCTCCAGGTCGGCGTACTCGACGTCACTGGGCCGGCTCAGCGCGGGGCCCGAGTTGCAGCTCGGCACGGTCGCCGGGTCTCCGGTCGGTTTCTGTCCGGCCGGCACCGGCTGCTCCGGAAGGCCGAACGGGTCGTGCTTGCCGCCCTGGCGGATCTCGTCGCGGATCTCGGCCATCCGCTTCACCATCTCCACGACCGTGATCCGGTACGCCATGACCAGGCCGTGCAGGTAGTCGTTCATGAACGGGTACTGCGGGGTCGGCTCACCCTCCACGGGCTCGCGCGGGGCGCTGAAGAGCCGGACCGCCTCCTGGATCTGCTCGCCGGAGCTGACCACCTCGGCGGTCACCTGCGTTCCCAGCCGGGCGGCGTGCTCCGGGTTCTGGGCCATCAGCATCTGGTAGCCGGTCGCCGCCAACGCCCAGGTCTCCGCGTCGCGCACGGCGGTGACGCCCTGCGTCGGCAGCCCCTTGGCGCTGGCCTGCGCGAGCAGGTGCGCGATGGAGCCGTAGGTGCCGTACGAGGTGAGCGCGTCGGCCGTGGTGATGCCCGTGCGGGGGGCCACCACCGGGCCGTTCAGCGCACGGTCCCGCGCGTCCTCCCGCAGCTCCCGGGCGTAGCTGGCATAGTTCTCCCCGTCTCCGTGGTAGGGGAGTTCGAGCCCCGTCTCGGCCTTGAACCCGACGACGTCGTTGATCCGGCTCCGGATCTGACCAGAGACGTCCTGCTGCTGGTTGCGCAGGATCGTCAGCCCCCACATGTCGACCCGCTCGGTCAGCCCGGCGAGCCGCTCGTTGATCCGGGTGAGCTGGGCGTCGGTCGCACGCTGGAGATTGATGATGGTCTCGAACTCATTCATCATGTCGGTGTACATGGTGGTCAGGCCACGCTCGATCCGGTCGAACCGGTCGTTCATGTTCTCCCTGAGCTGCCCCACCTCGGCCCGCAGGCTGCGCAGTTCGTCGAGGATCTGCTGCTCCGGGGTGTTGCCGCCGCCGAAGACCGGCAGCAGGGCGGAGATGGCCCCCAGCACGTTGCCGGTCAGGGCCAGGGTGCTCATCGAGGTCAGCGCCTGGGAGAGGCCCAGTCCCGCGATGGTCGGCAGGTACTGGTTGATGGCCGTGGCGATCTGCACCGCCGACCGGCCGACACCGGCGACGATCTCCCCCTTCCGCTTGTCGGCGAAGCCGACCAGGTGGGCGAGGACGTTGAGGGCACCGGCGGCACCGTCGATCCAGTCCTGTGCCGTGCTGGCGCGCTGCACCGCCGCCTGGTAGGCGACCGGCTCGGGCCGGGGGGCACCGTTGGTCAGGGGGTACTGGGCGGCGAGCTGCCGCACCGCCTCGTTGTACCCGTCGACCCGGCCGTTGATGGCCGTGAGCAGGCCGGTGACCTGCCCCATCGCCTCTTCGAGCCACTTCTTGTCGTTGTGCTGGTTCAGCAGGATGGCGTTGGTGTTCAGCCACGTCTCGACATACGGGTCGGCCGAGAGGTCCTCCGTCGTCCCTGCGGGGTTCACGTTGTACCGCACCCCGAACTCGGAGTTCCACGCCTCCAGGAACGTGCTGTCGACCAGGGCCACCCGGGCCACGCGCTGCCAGATCCGGTTCTGCGTCTGGTGCAGGTGCTGGTGCCAGGAGTAGTGGGCCTGGGCCGCGGTGATCTGGTCCACCATCGAGCCGTAGTTCTGCAGTTGCTGGCCGGCGGTGGACTCCAGCAGGTCCTTGACGATCGACGCGCCACCGGCCCCGGGTACCTGCGCGGTCAGCTCCAACAGCTTCATCATGAACTGGAACGCCGGACGCTCCAGGTCGTTCGCGGTCAACTGGCTGTTGTAGTGGTTGCGCAGCACCACCCCGTGCTGGATCATCTGCCGGGCGGTGGACTGCGGGTTCCGCTCGCGGTAGGCGAGCATCCCGTAGCTGATCATCAGGTCCTTGTAGCCCTCGGCCCCGGACATCCGGCCCCGCATGTGCATGGTGAACAGGGCCTCCCGCAGCACCTGCTCGTCCATGGTCACCGGGCCGTTGTCGTTCGCGGCGGCCGGTGGGGCGACGGCGAAGCTGGCCACCGCCACCCCCACCGTCGCCACGAGGGCGGTCAGCGCCCGCAGCCCGCGTTGCCGGAACCGCCGCCAACCGTCTCTCGGTCGGAGGACCGGTAGGTCCCCCCTGGTCGCCACCGCGCCACTGGTGGCACGTGCTTGGCTTGTCACTACTGTCCCCAATCGTCCCTGGCCAGTTCTCGGCCGTCGCCCACCCTGCCGGGGGCCACTGGGATTCCGTTGGGGCCCGACTGGGACCGCTGGGACCGGCCGGCCCCCGTCGCGGGACGCGGGAGCCGGCCGCCGGGGAGGGAGGGGTCAGACCCAGGGGGCGGTGGGGTACCAGGGGAGGATCTCGCGGCGGGCGAGCAGCCGGACGTCCCAGTACAGGAACGTGAAGACCCCGGCGACGAGCAGCGCGACGGCGGTGACCACGGTGATCCGGCGGGGGTTGGCCGCGATCCAGCGGTGCAGCCGGCCGCCGACGGTGTAGGTCAGCAGCAGGAAGAGCACCGCCATGATGACGATGTTGCCGATCGACTGGAGGGTGAAGGCGGCGGCCCCGTAGAGCGGGTTGCCGCTCTCGGCCGCGTCCCGGAACATCTGCCGGAACAGCGGGAACGGACGCCCGATCAGGAAGCCGCCGATCAGCGCGCCCATCACCACCATCGGGGCGTTCGGGAACCGGGGGGAGATCCGGGCGAACGGATCCGGCACCAGGCCGAGCGCGGCCAGGCCGAGGTAGGTCATGACGAGCCCGATCACCCCGAAGACCACCATCGACTGGATGCTGCGGGGCGAGAGTTCACCGGCGACGTTCGGTGCGGTGGAGAACTGCGGCATCCGGGTGCCGACCAGGCCGACGACGGCGCCGTAGACGGCCGAGACGGCGATCATCCCGACCGAGAGCCAGCCGAGCGGGCGCAGCGCCTGACCCAGCCGGTGCCAGCGGCTGCCGCCGCCACCGAGCATCGGCGCGACCGCGCCGAAGGCGGCGATGTTGCAGGCGGTGAAGGTACCGGCCAGGCCGGAGACGAAGGCGAAGGCGATACCGGCGGCCACCCCGGCGATGGGGGTCTCCTTGGCGTCGTGCCCGAGCAGCGCGTTCGCCATGTTGTCGCCGATGGTCTGGTCGACGAACTCCGCCGACCAGACGACGGTCAGCAGGAACCCGGCGAGCACGCTCAGCCCGACGATCAGGGCACGCCGACCGGGGATGTAGCCGTTGACCAGGGTGGATGTCGGGGGTCGGTCGGAGGTTGTCGGCGCCGGTACGAGACCCGGGGCGCGGGTCTGGGTCATCTGACCCTCCTCAGTGGAGATCGGGGGAGATCGATTTCCACAGGATCGCGCCCCAAGGTAACGTTCAGGTTGCAATCAGCAACTTCCTGATCGCGGCGACGGCAGCACCCCGCGCCGGACCGACGGGGTCGGTCCGGCGCGGGGTGACGGACGGTGACGGAAGGGGCGCCCGGCTACCCGAGCCGCTGGCAGGGCGTGCCGTTGAGCTGGAAGGCGTCCGGCGTCGGGTTGGCCGACCCGGCGCTGCCCTGGACGCCGAAGCTGGCCGTGCCGCCCTGCGGCACCGCGCCGTTCCACTCGACGTTGCGGGCGGTGACGGCGGCCCCGGACTGCGTCACCTGCGCGTTCCAGGCGTTGGTGACCCGCTGGTCGGCACCGAACGACCAGGTCAGCGCCCAGCCGGCCAGCGCCGGCCCCTGGTTGGTGATCCGCACCTCGGCGGTGAACCCGCCGGTCCACTGGTTCGTCGTCCAGGAGACCTGGCAGGAGGTCGGCGCGGTGGTCGGCGGCTGGGTGGTGGGCGGGGCGGGCGGCGAGGTCTGCGGGGACCCGGTGGGCTGCGGCGTGGTGTCGCGCGGCGGGAAGCGGAGGATCCGGTCGTCGGTCGCGGCCGGCGTACCCCGCCCGTCGCGGTTGCTGGTGGCGACCCAGAGCCAGCCGTCCGGGCCGTACTCGACGGTGCGCAGCCGCCCGTACGTGCCGGTCAGCTCGGCGACCGGGGTGCCCACCCCACCGGCGCCGTCCAGCGGCACGTTCCACAGCCGGGTACCGCGCAGGGCGGCCACGTACAGCCGGTTCCCGGCGATGGCCGCGCCGCTCGGCGACGCCTGGGCGGTGGACCAGACCACCAGCGGGTTGCGGTACCGGGGGTCGGTGCCCCGCCCCTCGACGACCGGCCAGCCGTAGTTGCCGCCGGCCACGATGAGGTTGACCTCGTCCCAGGTGTTCTGGCCGAACTCGGTGGCGTACAGCCGGCCCTGCGCGTCCCAGGCCAGCCCCTGCACGTTGCGGTGGCCGAGGCTGTAGACGAGGGAGCCGGGGAACGGGTTGTCCGGCGGGACGGTGCCGTCCGGCCGCAGCCGCAGGATCTTGCCGGCGCGGCTCTGCGGGTCCTGCGCGGTGGAGGTCTGCCCGGCGTCGCCGACCCCGGCGTAGAGCAGCCCGTCCGGCCCGAAGGCGATCCGCCCGCCGTTGTGGATGCTGGCCCGGGGCAGCCCGGTGAGGATCGGCTGCTGGGTCTGCGGGGCGGTGAGCCGGAACCGGACGATCCGGTTGTCGGTGCTGGTGGTCAGGTAGACGTAGACGTACCCGTCCTGGGCGTACGTCGGGGAGACCGCCAACCCGAGCAGGCCGCCCTCGCCGACCGCGTTCACCCCGGCGATCTGGGCCACCTGCTGCGGCGGCTGACCGGGGCGTACCCGCTGCACCTGGCCGGAGTTGCGCAGCGCCACCAGGGCGCTGCCGTCGGGCAGGAAGTCCATCCCCCAGGGCACCGTCAGGTTGCTGGCGACCACCTGCGGCCGGGTGAGGTCGAAGTCGCCGAGCGCCGACGCGCCGACCCCCGGGGGTGGATCGGCGGCGGGGCCCCCGGCCACCGCCCCGGCACCGAACCCCGCCACCGCGACGCCTGCCGCCAGCGCCGCCACGACCATCGACCGCACGCGCATCGACCACACCTCCGGATAATCGACTGCGGTCAATGTAGCCGATGGCCGGCCGAGCCGCAGCGGGGATCCGGACGGGCGGTCACCGCAGCAGCGGCACCATCGATCGGGTGAGCTGCTCGCCCGGCCGGTACACCGCGCACATGACGTCCCGGTCGCCGTCGGCCCAGGTCTCCTCGGTGGGCAGGATCGGGTAGTAGTCCAGCCCGGAGGACTCCCGGGAGCCCCACCGCCGGGTGAAGTCCCGGCCGCAGCCGTCCCAGGCGAAGGAGACCAGCGCCGGCCGGTCCCACGGACCCTCGGCGGCATGCAGGAAGGCGTACGACTGGTTGTCGGCGCGCTCCTCGCACGGCCGGTAGAGCACGACCACCTCGCCGGCCCGGGACGAGTACGCCGGGTCGGTGAAACACTCGCCGCCCTCGATGGTGAGGATGCCGGCGGTCTGGGCGGTGATGAAGGTGTCGTCCTTGTGCACGACCGCGCGGGGCTCGGCCGCCGGGAACACCGCGAACGCCAGGACGGCGGCGGCCAGGGCCCACCCCCGGTACCGGGGCGGGCGGCGCAGCACAGCGGTGCGGTTCATCAGGGGATCCGTTCCGTCGGGGGCGGTGTGCGGGTGGCTCCGCCGCCGCATGGTAGGCCCGGCCCGGTGAACCCATGATCAACAAATGGTGTCCGGCGAGGGACCAGCCGGCGGCCCGCAGACGACACTCCCAGCTAACGATCATGAGTTCATCTGCCGGCCAGATGGATGTTGCGCCGACGTCCACTTCGCCGCCGGTAATGCCTCTGGCCTGCCACTTTTCCTGCTGGCGGGCAGAACCCCTGTGCTGGAGGGCCAGTTCAACGTGACTACCAACAGTAGAGCCTGGATGAGCGTCTCGCGACGGGCGAAGATCCTGGCGGTCGGCGGCGCGGCGCTGCTCGTCGGCGGCTTCGCGGTCACCCCGGCCGCGTTCGGCGACGCCGCACCGGCCAAGTTCCCGGCGGCCGAGATCCACAAGCCGTCCCCGGTGCCGGACCGGATCATCCTCATCCCGACCACCACGCCGTCGACCTCGCAGAAGGTGACCTGGCGGGCCGAGGCCACCGCGGAGTGGGCGCAGGCCCAGATCCTCGAGGCGCCCCGCGCCCTCGGCGACGTGGCCCCGGCCGCCGGCGCGGTCCGGACCGTGCCGGCCGGTGCCACCAGCCCGGTCAACACCACCCTCGGCTACGCCTCGACGTACCACACCGTCGAGTTCACCGACCTGAAGCCGGGCACCCGCTACACCTACCGGGTCGGCGACGGCACCAACTGGAGCGAGTGGATCGACTTCACCACCGCCGAGAGCGACCTGGAGCCGTTCTCGTTCATCTACTACGGCGACGCCCAGAACTACATCGACTCGGCCGTGCCCCGGGTGTTCCGGCAGGCGTTCGCCGACCGGCCCGAGGCCAAGGTGATCGTCAACGCCGGTGACCTCATCGACCACGCCAACAGCGAGGAGCAGTGGGGCCAGTGGTTCAAGGCCAGCGGCTTCATCGACGGCCAGGTCAACAACATCTCCGTGCCGGGCAACCACGAGTACAGCGGCGGGCTCTCCACCTTCTGGCGTCCGCAGTTCCCGTACCCGGACAACGGCCCCGGTAACCCGGAGCTGAAGCAGACCGTCTACTACACCGACTACCAGGGCGTCCGGTTCATCGGTCTGGACACCAACCACCAGAGCAACAGCACCCTGATGGCGGCCCAGACCGCGTGGCTGGAGGGGGTGCTGAAGGAGAACCCGAACAAGTGGACGGTGGTCACCTTCCACCACCCGGTCTACTCCACCACCGGCAGCCGGAACAACCCGAACGTCCGCAACCAGTGGGGCCCGCTGTTCGAGCAGTACGGCGTGGACCTGGTCCTGCAGGGCCACGACCACTCGTACGGCCGGGGCAACGTCGCCACCAACCGCCAGTCGACCACCGTGCACAACGGTGTCGCCTACGTGGTCTCCGTCTCCGGCGGCAAGATGTACCAGCTCAACAACGGCCAGAACTGGACCGGCAACGGGGCCGAGGTCACCAGCACCTCGCAGAACACCCAGCTCTACCAGCTCATCGACGTGCAGTCGGACCAGATCCGGTTCGAGGCCCGCTACGCCAACGGCGAGCACCACGACGGCTTCCTGATCCGCAAGAACGACGCCGGTGAGCGGACCGTCAACGAGCTGCGCACCCCGGAGAACACCGTCGGGGAGCAGGCCAGGACCAACAAGTCCACCGTGCCGGTCGGCGGCCGGGTCCGGGTCGACGCCTTCGGGTACGACCCGGGTGAGCGGGTCACCGTCTACCTGCGCAACACCAAGGCCGAGGAGGGCCGCAACGGCGTCTTCATCGGCTACAAGAACGCCGACGAGCTGGGCCGGCTCACCTACAGCTTCGAGCTGCCCCCCACCGCCAAGGCGAACTCCACCCACCACGTCTACCTGACCAGCGAGAACCAGAAGATCACCAGCCCGGTGGTCACCGTCACCAAGTGACCCGTGCCGGGGCGGGTCGGCCGGCGACGGTCGGCCCGCCCCGGTCCGGTACGAGCAGGGAGAGTCACGTGAGGATCCGTACCCGGGTCCGGGCCGGCACGCCC
>NZ_LRQV01000063.1 GCF_001567585.1 Micromonospora rosaria | reverse complement strand
GGCGGCGCGGGGGCCGCGCCGAGTTCGGCCGGGGTGGGGGTGTGGTGCCGCTCCGGCGGCCAGGGGCCGTTGTCCTCCAACGCCAACCCGCACCGGCGGTGCCCGCCCCGGCGCAGCAGGACGACGGCGGCCACGGCGAAGAGCACCGCCAGCACGCCGGCCCCTCCCCGGATCAGCAGCGGGTCGATCGGGTCACCGGCGCGGTCGGGTCGCGCGGGCGGCCCGGCCACCACCTGGGTCGGCTCCACCGGCGGGGTGGACGCGGGACGGGAGGGGGCCGCCGCCGTGGTGGGAGCCACGCTGGAGGGGGCCGCCGTGGTGGGGGCGCGGCTCGGCGGCACGCTCGGCCGGGTGGGGCTGGGCGCCACGGCGGCGGGGGTCGGCCGGGCGGATCGGGGGGCGTACGCCGGCAGCGGGCCGATCCGTACCCCCTGGCCCCTGGCGTCCCTGGGCAGGACGAGGAGCCAGCCCGGCCGCAGGGTCAGGCCGTCGGTGAAGGTCTCCCCGTCCGGCTGTGCGCGGCCCTCGTTGAGCTGGACGATCTCCCGGAACCGGTTGCCGTTGCCGAGGGTGCGCAGGGCGATGGCGTACAGGTACTCCCGTTGGCCGTCGACCGGTGGCCCGACCACGTAGTACCTGCCGGTCTCGGCAGCGGGTGCCGCCCGGACCGGGGTCGCCGCCGCGAGCACCACCGCACCCACCAGCACGACCCCGACCAGCAGCAGCACCGGAGCCAGGGCTCGCCGCATGAACACCATCGCCTTCCACACCCTCGGTCCATCGCCATCCTGCCGTCCCGGCTCCCTTCTACGCAGTGGCGTCCGGACGGTTCAAACAGGATCCCGGTCGGTCGGCGCGCTCCGTCGGGCCCAGCCGCCACCGGCGCCGCCCGGATCGGGCCGGCGCCGGTGGCGGTGGCGGTGGCGGTCGTGGTGGCGGTCGCGGCGGTCGTGGTGACCGTGATGGTCGTGATGGTCGTGATGGTCGCGGTGGCGATGAGGGTGCCGGTGGGTGGGCCGTCGGGTCGGTCACGCCGCCTGTGGGGTGCTGCCGCCGCCGCTGAACCGGCGGCCCAGTTCGTCGGCGACCTGGCGGGCCAGGTCCGTCGGGATCGCCGCCGCGATCGCCGCCGGCGACAGCCCGGCCAGGACCCCGGCGACGATCGTCGGCTCGTCCACCGGGTCCCGGCCGGTGAGCTGAGCGATCAGCGCCAGCACCTCGGCGACCTGGGCGCGGGTCGCCCGCCCGGTCTCGGCGATGGTCTGCAACGTGTACCCGACGGTCCACTCCTTGTTGCCCACCGTGGGGTTCGCCGGGTCCCCGTAGTCGCTGTTGTGGTACGGCGGGCGGACCGCCGGGACGGTGTCCGACCGGGTCACCTGCCGGCCGAGCGTGTTGCCCCCGTCCGGGCGCAGCAGCGCGTCCAGGCTCCCGGCGAGGGTCCGTCCGTCCGGGGTCCGGTACTGCTCCATCAGGTACTTGGCCACTTCGGCTGCGCTGGGCATGTCGTCCTCCTGGATCAGTCCGATGGTGCTCAGGTAGCGGCGGAACAGCGGGGTCTGGTTCCGGCCCGCCTTCGTGGCGTCGCGGAAGAAACTGACATGGGTGTGCCAGCGGTGCGAGTTGTCGCCTGTGCTGCGCCGGCCGAGCCGGTCCCAGCGCCGGACGGTCGTGCCGTCCGGGGAGTAGATGATCTCGCGGATGTCCCGGGTGTCGGCCGTGCCGGCGACACACTGGGCGACGCACCACCGCGAGAACGTCCGCAGGTCGTGGGTACTGCCGCCGGAGCGGATTGCGAACCAGCCGACGTCCAGCGCGGAGGCGTCGATGGTGAGGCCGTTACGGTCCCGGGGCGACTCGACCACCGAGTAGTCGTTGGGCACCACCCGGTCGGAGCCGCAGTGGTAGCCGCCCCGGTGCGAGGCGTCCCCGACGATGCCCACCTCGGCGGGTTCGAGGTCGTCCTCCCGTACCCGGGCGGGGTCGGTGTTGAGGTACGTCAGTAAGAGGCTGCGGACAGCCAGCAGGTTTGCTGGGGCCCGAGTCATCGGGCACCCCCTCCGGTTCGGGGCCGGGGCACACCGTGCTGACGCCTGACGCGGGGATGTGGACATCCGGGGTGCGTTCCGGCCGGGCGATGTGGCGGCGCCAGACGATGACCCCAAGTTATGGTCGACGACCGCATCCACCAACGCACGATGTCCGAATTGATGCAGGAAGCACCCCATGAGCACCATTCACGTGACGCCCCCACGACCACCTTGACCAGGCATTACATCCGCCGCCTCGGCATCCCGGAGGAAAGTCACCCTCCGTGACATCGCCGGTGCCGGCCCGGCCCGCGCGGGGCTCAGCGGAAGGCGGCGTGCCCGGTGAGCACCTGGCCGATGATGAGCTGGTGGACCTCGGAGGTGCCCTCGTAGGTGAGCACGGATTCGAGGTTCGCCGCGTGCCGGATGACCGGGTAGTCCAGGGTGATGCCGGCCGCGCCGAGGATGGCCCGGCACTCCCGGGCGATGGCGATCGCCTCCCGGACGCTGTTGAGCTTGCCGAGGCTGATCTGCCGGTGGTCGAGGGTGCCGGCGTCCTTGCGGGCGCCCAGGTGCAGCGCCAGCAGCATGCCCTTGCCCAGTTCCAGGCCCATGTCGGCGAGCTTGAGCTGGGTGGCCTGGTACGCGGCGAGCGGCCGGTCGAAGAGTTGCCGGCTACGGGCGTACGCGACGGTGGTCTCCAGGCAGTCGTGGGCCGCGCCGAGCGCGCCGAAGACGATGCCGAACCGGGCCTCGTTGAGGCAGGAGAGCGGCCCGGAGAGGCCGGCGGCCCCGGGCAGCATCGCGTCGGCGGGCAGCCGCACGTCGTCGAGGACGAGTTCGGAGGTGACCGAGGCGCGCAGCGACTGCTTGCGGGTGATCTCCGGGGCGGTGAGGCCGGGGGCGCCGGCGGGGACCAGGAAGCCCCGGATCCCCTCGTCGGTCCGGGCCCACACCACGGCGACGTCGGCGATCGACCCGTTGGTGATCCACATCTTGGTGCCGGTGAGCACCCAGTCGCCGCCGTCGCGGCGGGCCCGGGTCCGCATCCCCGACGGGTCGGAGCCGAAGTCCGCCTCGGTCAGTCCGAAGCAGCCGATCGCCTCGCCGGCCGCCATCCGGGGCAGCCACTGCTGCTTCTGCTCCTCGGAGCCGAACCGCCAGATGGCGTACATGGCCAGTGAGCCCTGCACGGAGACCAGCGAGCGCAGGCCCGAGTCACCGGCCTCCAACTCGAAGCAGGCCAGCCCGTAGGCGGTGGCGGAGGTGCCGGCGCAGCCGTACCCGTCGAGGTGCATGCCGAGCACGCCGAGGTCGCCGAGTTCCCGGGCCAGGTCCCGGGCGGGCAGGTGGCCCTCCTCGTACCAGGCGGCGACGTGCGGACGGATCCGCCGGTCGACGAACTCGCGGACGGCGGCCTGGAGGTCCCGCGTCTCGTCGTCGACGAGGTCGTCGACACCGACGTACGCGAGGGCGGGCGCGGGGACGGGCAGGGTCACTGTCGGTTTCCTTCCGGCGGGGTTCCAGGTCGGGTGGCTCAGCGCGCGGTCAGGTGCGCGATCACGCCCCGCGCCACGGCGGTCGCCATGGCGTCGAGCGCGTCCTGGGTCATCGCGGCCATGTGCGGGGTGGCGAAGACGCGGGGGTGGTGCAGCAGCGGGTGGTCGGGGTCCGGCGGCTCGGGAGCGAAGACGTCGACGGCGTACCCGCGCAGTCGGCCGGCGTCGAGCGCGGCGAGGACCGCGTCGGCGTCCACCACCCCGGCCCGCGCCGTGTTGACCAGCAGCGCGTCGGGGCGCATCCGGGCCAGCGCGGCCGGGCCGACCAGCCCGGTGGTCTGCGGGGTCTGCGGCACGTGCAGGCTCACCACGTCCGAGGCGGCCAGCAGCCGGTCCAGGTCGACCAGGCGGACCCCCTCGGGCGGGGCGACGGCGGCGACGTCGTACCCGAGCACGGTCATGCCGAGTCCCCGGGCGCGGGCGGCGACGCCCCGGCCGATCGCGCCGAGCCCGACCAGGCCGAGGGTGCGGCCGGCGAGCATGGTGCCGGTCAGGCCGGCCGCGACCACGGCGGACGGCAGCGAACGCCCGGCCGGGAAGTCGCCCCGGGCCAGCGCGGCGGCGGCGCGCGGGGCCTGCCGGGCCAGGGCCAGGGCGGCCAGGATCACGAACTCGGCCACCGACTCGGCGTTGGCGCCGGGGGTGCTCACCACCGGGATGCCGAGCCGCTGCGCGGCGGCGAGGTCGATGCCGTCCAGCCCGGCGCCGTGCCGGCCGACGACCTTCAGCCGGGGTGCGCCGGACAGCATCGCGGCGGTGACCGGTGAGGAGCGCACCACCAGGGCGTCGGCGGTGGCGAGCGGCCCGGCCAGGGTCGCCGGGTCGGTGGCGTGCGCGATCCGCACGTCGCCGGCCGCGCGCAGCAGGTCCAGCCCGGCCGCCGCGATGGGCTCGGTGAGCAGGATCGTCGGGGTCGACACGCCGCTCACCAGCCCGTGTAGCAGGTCACGGGCACGGTGTAGAAGTCCCGCGCGTACGTGCCCTGCTCCCGGGGGCCGTGGTTGGAGGCGCCGGTGCCACCGAAGGGCAGGTGCAGCTCCGTCCCGGCGGTGGGCAGGTTGACGGTGACGATGCCGGCGCGGGCGTCCCGCTTGAAGCGTTCCGCCGCCGCCAGCGAGGTGGTCACGATGCCGGCGGAGAGGCCGTACGCGGTGTCGTTGGCGACGTCGACCGCCTCGTCCAGGTCGTCGACCCGGAGCACGCAGCTCACCGGGCCGAAGATCTCCTCCCGGGCCAGCCGCATGTCGGGGCGCGCGTCGGCGAAGAGGGTGGGGCGCATGAACTGTCCCGCCGCCGGGTCGTGGGTGCCGCCGGCCACCACCCTGGCCCCCTCCGCCGCGCCGATCCGCACGTAGTCGAGGTTGCTGGCGAGCTGGTCGGGGCTGACCACCGGGCCGAGCTGGCTGGCCGGGTCGAGCGGGTCGCCGACCCGCAGCGCGTCGGCGGCGGCGGCGAGGGCGGCGACGAACCGGTCGTGGATGCCGGCCTGCACGATGATCCGGCTGGACGCGGTGCAGCGCTGCCCGGTGCTGAGGAAGCTGCCGTCGAGCGCGCAGCCCACCGCCACCGTCAGGTCGGCGTCGTCGAGCACGACGAGCGGGTTCTTGCCACCCATCTCCAGTTGGAACCGCTTGTTGCCGTGGGCGAGGCACTGCCGGGCCACGTGCGCGCCGGTGGCCGTGCCGCCGGTGAAGGAGACGCCGTCGACGTCGGGCGAGGTGAGCAGCTCCTCGCCGACCACCCGGCCCGCGCCGAAGACCAGGTTGAACACGCCGGGCGGGACGCCGGCGTCGACGATGATCCGGGCGAGCTCCCCGGCCGAGGCGGGCACCAGCTCGGCCGGCTTGAGCACCACCGTGTTGCCGTACGCGAGGGCGGGCGCGACCTTCCACGCCGGAATGGCGAGGGGGTAGTTCCACGGCGTGACGATCCCGACCACGCCGAGCGGGCGTCGCCGGACCTCGGCGTGCACGTCCGCCCGGGTGGAGGCGTACACCTCGCCGGCCGGTTGCAGGAGTTGGTGGGCGTAGTACCGGAAGGTCTGGCCGGCGCGGGTGACCTCGCCCCGGGCCTCGGCGAGCAGCTTGCCCTCCTCCCGGGCGAGCAGCACGGCCAGCTCGTCGACCCGGGCCAGGACGGCGGTGCCGATCCGGTCCAGCAGCGCCATCCGCTCCGCGACGGGCCGGCGGGCCCAGCCGGGCTGGGCGGCGCGGGCCGCCCCGATCGCCGCCCGGGTGGTCTCCGGGCCGGCCTGGGCGTACTCGCTGACGGTCTCACCGGGACGGGCCGGGTTGGTGTTCGCCCGCCGGTCGCCGTCGACCCATTCGCCGCCGACGAGGTTGAGGTGCCGCGGTACGGGGCTGCTCACCGGTCACCCGCCACGGCGACGAGGGGGTGGTCCTGCGGGCCGGGGTTCTCCGGGAAGTGGCAGGCGACCTGGTGGCCGTCCCCGGTGGTGGTGAGCTTGGGCTCCTGGGTGGCGCAGACGTCCTGCGCCTTCCAGCAGCGGGTCCGGAACCGGCAGCCGGTCGGCGGGTTGAGCGGGCTCGGCACGTCCCCGGTGAGGATGCGCCGCTTGCGCTCGACCTCGACCAGCGGGTCGGGGATGGGCACCGCCGACAGCAGCGCCTGGGTGTACGGGTGCCGGGGCGAGGTGTACATGTCCTCGCACTCGCCGACCTCGACGACGGTGCCGAGGTACATCACGGCGATCCGGTCGCAGAGGTGCCGGACCACCGCCAGGTCGTGCGCGATGAACATCATGGTCAGCCCCAGCTCCTCCTGGAGCTGTTCGAGCAGGTTGACGATCTGGGCCTGGACGGAGACGTCGAGGGCGGAGACCGGCTCGTCGGCGACGACGAACTCCGGGTTGCTGACCAGCGCCCGCGCGATGCCGACCCGCTGGCGCTGCCCGCCGGAGAACTCGTGCGGGTAGCGGTCGTGCCAGCGGGAGCTGAGCCCGACGAGCTGCATGGTCTCCAGCGCCTTGGCCCGGCGGCCGGCGGCGGAGAGGTCCGAGTGGACCAGCAGCGGCTCCTCGATCAGCTCGCCGATGCTCATCCGGGGGTTCAGCGAGGCGAACGGGTCCTGGAAGATCATCTGCATCCGGCGGCGCATCGCCCGCATCCGGCCCCGGGACAGGGTGGTCAGCTCGGTGCCGTCGAAGGCGACCGTCCCCTGGCTGGGCTTGAGGAGTTGGAGGATGGCCCGGCCGGTGGTGGACTTGCCGCAGCCGGACTCCCCCACCACGCCGAGGATCTCGCCCCGGCGGATGTCGAGGTCCACCCCGGACACGGCGCGCAGCCGGGCCGCCCGCAGCGAGCCGCGGACCGGGACCTTGAAGTCCACCGCCAGGTCCCGGACCCGCAGCAGGCTCGGACCCGGGGCGGCGGTGTCGGTGGTGTCGGACGCGGTGGCCGGGGCCTCGGACATCAGCGTGCCTCCGTCATCTGGTCGGCGTACCGGTCCTGGGTGGTGAGCCAGCCGCCCTGCTCGGTGGGGCCGGTGCCCCAGCAGCGGGTGAGCTGGCCCCGGGCCGGGCTCTCGCGCACGGTGGTGAGGTCGGGCGGGCTCTCGTGGCACAGCTCGCGGGCGTGGGCGCAGCGGGGGGCGAACCGGCAGCCGGCCGGGATCTGCGACAGCTCCGGCGGGCGGCCGGCGATCGGGCGCAGCCGGCCGCCCCGGGCCAGGTCGAGCCGGGGCACCGAGCCGAGCAGTCCCCAGGTGTAGGGCATCTGCGGGCGGTGGAACAGGTCGACCGTCTCGGCCCGCTCCACGATCTGGCCGGCGTACATCACGTTGACCCGTTCCGCCATGCCGGCGACCACCCCGAGGTCGTGGGTGATGAGCAGGACGGCGGTCCGGGTCTGCCGGGCCAGGTCCCGCAGCAGCTCCAGGATCTGCGCCTGGATGGTCACGTCGAGCGCGGTGGTGATCTCGTCGGCGAGGATCAGCCGGGGGTCGCAGGAGAGCGCCATCGCGATCATCACCCGCTGCCGCATACCGCCGGAGAGCTGGTGCGGGTACGAGCCGAGCCGGGTCTCGGCGGCGGGGATGCGGACCATCTCCAGCAGGTCGACCGCCCGGGCGCGGGCGGCCCGGCGACTCAGCCCGAGGTGCAGTTCCAGTGACTCGGTGAGCTGCCGGCCCACGGTCAGCACCGGGTTCAGCGAGGTCATCGGATCCTGGAAGATCATCGCGATCCCCTTGCCCCGGACCGCGCGCATCTCGCGGGGGCGCAACCGCAACAGGTCCCGCCCCTCGAAGAGCACCTGCCCGCCGGTCACCTCACCGGCCGGCGGCACGATCAGGCCCATGATGGACTGCGCGGTCGCCGACTTCCCGCAGCCGGACTCCCCCACCAGTGCCACCGTCTCACCCGCGTCGACGGTGAACGACACACCGTCCACGGCGGTCACGGAACCGCGTGCAGCACGGAACTCGGTACGTAGGTCCCGCACCTCCAGCAAGGCCATCGAACCCCCAGCAGTTAGTTCACCTTAACGCCGCCATTCGTCAACCGGGAGTGTTGCACAGACGATGTTCGTCGTCTAGGCTCCCGGCAGCGACGAATTACGTCACTCACATCAGTTGGAGCGAGATGGCATCCAAGAGCTCGGTCGAGAAGGATCGCAGCATCATCAGGGAGCTGGTCCAGGACCCGAGACAGACCAACGTCGCGCTGGCGGCGAAGGTCGGTCTCTCCGAGGGTTCGGTGCGGCGGCGACTGGACCGGCTGATCACAGAGGGCCAGGTGCAGTTCGCGATGATCCCCAGCGCCGCCTTCATGGGGCGCCCGGTGCACACGCTGTTCGAGATCCAGAGCTCCCCCGGTGCCACCGAGCAACTCATCGACAAGCTGGCCGGGATGCCGGAGATCGCGTACGTCTACCACGTGACCGGTCAGTTCGACATCATCGCGGTCGGCTACTTCGCCTCCAGCAACGCGATGCGCCGGTTCTGGACCGAGCGGCTCGGCCACCTCGACGGGGTGATGGAGAGCCGGTCGGTGATGGTGCTCCGGGTCGCCAAGCGCGCCCACGAGTGGGCGCGCGACATCGCCGTCACGGGGGACGAGGAGTCCACATTGGACGCAGGACCGGAGCCCGGCGCAGCCGGTCCCGGGGCCTGAGCCGGAACAGGGAGAACGAGCCGTGCTGCGCATCACGCTGATCCGCCTGCTGTCGGTCGTACCGGTCCTGTTCGGGATCTCGGTGATCTCGTTCCTGGTGATCCGCATGATCCCCGGTGACGTGGTCAGTTCGATCATGGGACAGGACTTCGGCGATCCCGCGATCGAGGCGGAGATGCGCCGCTACTTCGGGCTCGACATGCCCGTGCACCAGCAGTTCGTGAACTGGCTCGGCGGTCTGCTCCAGGGTGACCTCGGCACCTCGATGCGGACCGGCCAGCCGGTGCTCGAAGAGATCGTGCAGCGCTTCCCGTCCACGCTCCTGCTGGCGGTCTCGGCGCTGGTGGTCTCGATCCTCATCTCGATCCCGCTCGGGGTGCTCAGCGCGACCAGGCGCAACGGCCTGCTCGACGCGGGCACCCGGATCGGCTCGCTGATCGGCCTGTCCCTGCCGAACTTCTGGCTGGGCATCCTGCTGGTGTACGTCTTCTCGGTCTCCCTGGGCTGGCTGCCCTCACAGGGCGCGGGCGAGGGCGAGGGCTTCCTGGGCAGCCTGAAGTACCTCGTCCTCCCCGCCGTCACCCTCGGCGCCAGCCTCGCCGCGATCAGCATGCGGATGACCCGCTCCAGCATGCTGGAGGTGCTCAACCAGGACTACGTCCGGACCGCCCGCGCCAAGGGCCTCGCCGAGCGGGCCGTGGTGGCCCGGCACGCCCTGCGCAACTCGCTGATCCCGGTGGTGACCGTGCTGGGCATCCAGGCCGGCGCGCTGCTCGGCGGCACCGTCATCGTGGAGCAGGTCTTCGCCTGGCCGGGCCTGGGCACGATGGTCATCCGCGGGATCAGCCAGCGCGACTACCCGGTGGTCCAGGGCACCCTGCTCTTCCTGGCCTTCTTCTACGTCGTGGTCAACCTCATCGTCGACCTCATCTACACCTACCTGGATCCGAGGTTGCGCAGTGGTCACTGAAGCCGCCCCCAGCCGCCGGCCCTGGCGTCGCCGCCCCGACACCGCCGACCGGCCCGAGCCCCGGGCCGTGCAGATCCTGCGGCTCATCACCCGGGACCGGGTCGGCGCGATCGGGCTGGTCATCGTCGTGCTGATGACCGCCGCCGCGGTCTTCGCCCCGCTCATCGCCCCGTACGACCCGACCGCGATGTCCAACCAACGGCTCGCCCCGCCCGGCGGGACCTTCCCGCTCGGCGCCGACGAGGCCGGCCGGGACCTGCTCAGCCGGGCGCTCTACGGCGCCCGGACCTCGCTGACGGTCAGCCTGATCGTGGTGGCCTGCGCCGGGGCGATCGGCGTCGTGCTGGGCCTGCTCGCCGGCTTCTACCGGGGCGTCCTCGACGCGATCATCACCCCGGCCACCGACATCATGTTCTCCTTCCCCACCCTGCTGCTGGCCCTCGCCGTGGTGGCCGCGCGCGGGCCCGGCACGGAGAACCTGATCCTGGCCCTGGTCATCGTCTTCATCCCCAGCTTCGCCCGGATCGTGCGGGGCACCGCGATGACCATCCGCCGCGAGCCGTACGTGGAGTCCGGCCAGGCGGTCGGGCTGAGCAACACCCGGCTCATCCTCAAGTACATCCTGCCCAACTCGGTCGCCCCGATCGCGGTGCAGTTCACCACCAGCCTCGCGTACGCGATCCTGATCGAGGCGTCGCTGGGCTACCTCGGCCTCGGCGTGCAGCCCCCGCAGCCCTCCTGGGGCTCGATGCTCTCCTCCGGCAAGTCCTTCATGGAGATGTCGGTCTGGCCGTCGGTGGTCCCCGGCATCTGCATCATGATCACCGTCCTCGGCTTCAACCTGCTGGGCGACACCCTCCGCGACGTCCTCGACCCCCGACTGCGCGGCAGATCCGGCCGCTGACCCACCCCGGTCACCCCCACCGCAAGGAGCACCCCCGTGGAAACCGTCGACGAGCACCTGGTCCGCCGGCTCACCGAATGGTCCACGGGGCCGCTGCCCGAACCGGTCGCGCCGGAGGTCGACGTCGACCCGGCGCTGCTGCTGGCGTACCTCGACGCCCAGGTGCAGAGCCGGCACCTCGACCTCGCGCTGCGCTGGTTGCAGGCGCAGCGGGAGGGGTTCTACACGATCGGCTCCGCCGGCCACGAGAGCAACGCCGCCGTCGCCCTGGCGCTGCGCCCGACCGACCCGGCCCTGCTGCACTACCGCTCCGGCGGCTTCTACGCGGCCCGCGCCGGCCAGGTGCCCGGCGCCACCGGAATCACCGACGTGCTGCACTCGGCGGCGGCGTCCCGGCGGGACCCGATCTCCGGTGGACGGCACAAGGTCTTCGGCCACCGGGCGCTGAACATCGTCCCGCAGACCTCCACCATCGCCTCGCATCTGCCCCGGGCCGTGGGCATGGCCTTCGCCCTCGGCCGGGGCACCAACCCCACCGGGTACCCGGACGACGCCGTGGTGGTGTCCAGCTTCGGCGACGCCTCGGCCAACCACTCCACCGCCGCCGGGGCGCTCAACGCCGCGGGCTGGTGCGCCCACCAGGGCCTGCCGCTGCCGCTGCTGCTGGTCTGCGAGGACAACGGGATTGGCATCAGCACCCGCTCGCCGCGCGGCTGGATCCGGCGGGCCCTGTCGGCGCTGCCCGGCATCGAGTACGTGGCCGCCGACGGCACCGACCCGGCCCGGCTGCTGGCCACCGCGGCCGAGGTGGCGCACCGGGTCCGCAGCACCCGCCGGCCCGCCGTGCTGCACCTGGGCACCGTCCGGTTCATGGGGCACGCCGGCTCCGACGCCGAGCTGGCGTACCGCAGCCGCGCGGAGATCCTCGCCGACCACGCCCGCGACCCGATCCTGGCCACCGCGGCGCTGCTCGCCCACCGGGGGATCCTCACCCCCGCCGAGACCCTGGACCGGTACGAGCACGCCCGCAAACTGGTGACGGAGCAGGCCCAGCTGCTGCTGGGCCGGGTCGAGCGGCTGGACAGCGCGGCGGCGGTGACCGCGCCGCTGACCGCCCGTCGGGTCCCCGAGGTCCGGGCCGCCGCGCGACGGTCCGGTGCCGGCCGGGACCGGGCCTTCGGCGGGAAGCTCCCCGAGCACCGGGGCCCGCTCACCCTCGCCCAGTCGATCAACGCCGCGCTGCACGACGCGCTGCTGAGCTTCCCGGCGGCCCAGGTCTTCGGCGAGGACGTGGCCCGCAAGGGCGGCGTGTACGGCGTCACCCGGGGCCTGCGCAAGGCGTTCGGCGCCGGCCGGGTCTTCGACACCCTCCTCGACGAGCAGACCATCCTCGGCGTCGCCCTCGGCGGGGCGCTGGCCGGCACCCTGCCCATCCCCGAGATCCAGTACCTGGCGTACCTGCACAACGCCGAGGACCAGCTCCGGGGGGAGGCCGCCTCGCTGCGGTTCTTCTCCGCCGGTCAGTACCAGAACGGCATGGTGGTACGGATCGCCGGGCTGGCGTACCAGAAGGGCTTCGGCGGGCACTTCCACAACGACAACTCGGTGGCGGTGCTGCGGGACATCCCCGGGCTGGCCCTGGCCGTCGCCAGCCACCCGGCCACCGCCCCGGCCCTGCTGCGCCAGTGCCTGGCCCTGGCCGAACAGGAGGGTCGGGTCTGCGTCTTCCTGGAGCCGATCGCCCTGTACCACCAGCGTGACCTGCACGCCGACGGCGACGGCGGCTGGCTCGCGCCGTACCCCGCCCCGGCGGACTGGCCGGCGGCCCCGCTGGGCGAGGTGCGGACCGTCCGCGACGGCGACGACCTGGCGCTGGTCACCTTCGGCAACGGCGTCCCGATGAGCCTGCGCACGGCCGGGGCGCTGGCCGCCGACGGCGTACAGGCCCGGGTCGTCGACCTCCAGTGGCTGGCCCCGCTGCCCACGGAGAGCCTGCACGCCGCGCTCAGGGGCGTCGACCGGGTCCTGGTGGTGGACGAGACGCGCCGCAGCGGCGGGGTCTCCGAGGCGGTGGTGACCGCGTTGGTCGACGGCGGCTTCGCCGGCCGGATCGCCCGGGTCACCAGCGTCGACAGCTACGTCCCGCTGGGCCCCGCCGCCGACCGGGTCCTCCTGCGCGACCCCGACGTCCTCACCGCCGCCCGAGCGCTGCTCGGGTAAGGAAGGGCCCCCTCTTAACGCATACGGTAGAGAAGGGTCCCCTTCTTACCTGCCGTCGGCGGGCCCGGCAGCGCGGGCGCCGGCAGCGAGCACGCCAGCAACGGGAACGGCGGCGGCCCGCGTGCCGGAGCACGCGGGCCGCCGGGGCCGGAGCCGGGGTCAGTAGCCGAGTTCCGGCTGCCGCTTGGTGCCGAGCAGCTCCGCGCCGGCCAGGTACCGGTCGAAGTTGGCGCAGAAGTCGGCGTACAGGCGTTGCAGGTTGCCGTCGCCCCGGAACGACGTGTGCGGGGTGAGCGTGGTGCGCGGCAGGTCCCACAGCCGACTCTCCGGCGGCAGCGGCTCCTGCTCGAACACGTCGAGCACGGCACCGCCGATCCGGCCGGCGTGCATCGCGTCGACCAGGGCGTCCTCGGCGATCAGCGCGCCCCGGCCGACGTTGACCAGCACCGCGGACTCCTTCATCGCGGCGAACCGGTCCGCGTCGAAGAAGTACCGGTTCTCGGTGGTGAGCGGCATGGCCAGCACCACCGAGTCGGCCTCCGGCAGCAGCGCGAGGTGCCCGGCGAACGGTTCCACCCGCTCGAACCCGTCGGCCGGGGTACCGGCCCGGTTGACCCCGATCACCGTGACGCCCAGGGCCTGGGCCCGCCAGGCCACCTCCCGCCCGATCGCCCCGGTGCCGAAGACCAGCATGGTGCTGCCGATGACGTCCCGGGCCACCACCCGGATCCACTCGCGGTCCCGCTGCGCCGCCGCGTACTCCGGGAAGGCGCGGGCGTGCAGCAGCACCGCGCCGATCACGTACTCGGCGATCGGCACGTTGTACGAGTTGGGGGAACGGGTGTAGATCAGCCCCTCGTCGAGCCGGCGGTGCCAGATCTCGCCGCCCACCCAGTCGAACCCGGCGGCGGTGATCTGCACCCAGCGCAGCCCGTGGCACTTGCTGAGCAGGGCGTCGAAGACGTCCTCGTCCATCGCGCTGCGCAGGATCACCTCGGCGTCGAGGTACTCCTCGCGGACCGGCTCGTCGTCCGGCACCGCGGTGAACCGGCAGGTGGGATAGCGCTCGCGCAGTTGCGGCAGCAGCCCGGCCAGGTTCGGGGTGATCAGGACGTGCGGGCCGGGACCGGCGACGGTCACGACGACTCCTTCGCCTGAGCCTGCGCCTGAGCCGCCCGCCGGGTGTACGACAGGCCGCCCTTGGCCCAGTTGTCGTGGGACACCTCGTAGAGCAGGACGTGGGTGTTCTCCCGAGGGGAGCCGTACTTGACCAGGACGTCGGTCAGCTCGGCGATGATCGCGTCCTTGGTCTCCTGGTCACGCGGGCTGATCTCGGCGCGGATGATGGCCATGGTCCTCAGTTCTCCTTGCTCGCGGTCGCGGCGACGCCGGCGAAGTCGGGGTTGCGGGAGTACTCGGCCTGGACGGCCAGATAGGCGAAGGCGTGCCTGACGTTGGTGGCCAGCACCCCGTCGAAGACCTCACGGGCCTTGTCGATCTCGCCGTTGTAGTAGTGCCAGTTGCCCAGCCCGTAGCCCTGGGTGACGGTGCGCAGGCTGTTGTTGTCGCACATCGCCCACAGCTGCTCCGGGGTGATCTCGCCGGTGTAGAGCCGCATCCGGCCCTCGTACCCGACCAGGTGGTCCTGCTCGACCAGGGCGATCGCGCGGAACCGGTCGAGCACCTCCTCCGCCTCGGCCGGGCGGCCCAGCCGGCGCAGCGCCATGTACTGCCAGTCCTGCGAGGCGACCGTGCCCTCCTGGTGCCGGGACGACTGCTCGGCCGCGCGGAAGCTGGGCAGGCAACCCTCGAAGTCGCCGAGCAGGTACTGGGCGACACCGAGGTGGTACCAGACGCCGGTGTGCAGGGTGGTCAGGTACCGGTCCAGCGCCGCCGGGTCCTGCGCGGCCATGGTGTCGGTGAGGTGCTGCGGGCGGACCTGCTCGGGCCGGCCGAGGATCAGGCTGACCACGTCCTTCTCGACCTCGGGCTGGTACATCTCGTACTCGTCCTCGACGTCGGCGAGCTGGTCCGCCGCGGCGCGCAGGTCCTCCACCGCGCCGGTGTAGTCACCGGTCGAGATCCGCCGGTGCCCCCGGAAACGCAGCAGTCGCGCGCTGCCCGGCTCCAGCTCCAACGCCTCGGTGAGCAGGGCCACCGACTCGGCGTGCTTGTTGAGGTAGCCCTTGAGCCGGGCGGCGATGATGTAGCGCTCGGTCAGCGGTACGGACGACATTGACCTGCCTTTCGTCACGGGATGGGTGGCCGGGGAGCCGGCGGGAGGGGCCGGTGGTGGGGGCACCGGGCGCCCGGCGCCCCCACCACCGCTGGTCAGCGGTCGAGCCAGATGTTCCGGTAGAACCGGTACGTCGGCGTCGCGTCGCCCCGGTAGCCCATGACGTCCTTCTGCACGACGTCGTAGTCGGCGTTGAGGAAGGTCATGGCCACCGGCCCGCGCTCGGCGAGGATCTTCTCGGCCTGCTGGTAGAGCGCGGCCCGCTTGTCCTTGTCCAGCTCCGACCGGGCCTGCACGACCAGGTTCTCGTACTCCGGGTCGCTCCAGTTGCCGTAGTTCAGCCCACCGTTGGCGAGGAAGCTGGCGGTGAACCGCTCGTCCGGGTCGTAGGTGAGGCCGAACCCGGACTGGTACATGTCGAAGTCACCGGACTTGGTGCGGGTGTCGGCGATGGTCGACTCGACCGACTCGATGGTCACCCTGATGCCGATCTTGGCGAGCTGCTGCTGCTCCACCTCGGCCGAGCGCACCTGGAACGCCGACGTGGCGATCACCATCAGCTTCGCCTCGAAGCCGTCCGGGTACCCCGCCTCGGTCAGCAGCGTCTTGGCCTTCTCGATGTCCGGCTGGCCGTACACCGGCTCGGTCAGCGCGCCGTACCGGTCCGGCGGCAGGTAGCCCGCGTTGAGCGCGGTCCCGAAGCCGGAGTTCGCCACGTTCAGGATCTCCTGCCGGTCCAGCGCCAGGAAGATCGCCTGCCGGACCTTCACGTCGTCGTACGGGGCCTTGGAGGTGTTCAGCCGCAGGTGCAGGGAGAGCGAGCCGGAGCCGCCGTACCACTTGAGCGCCTCGTCGCGCTTGAGCGCGTCGATGAACTCGGGCGCCGGCCGCCAGAGGAAGTCGACCGTACCGCTGCGGACCGCCGCGGCGCGGGCGTTGTCGTCGGGGTTGAAGCTGAAGTCCAGCCCGTCGAGGTACGGCACGCCGGACTCCCAGTACCGGTCGTGCTTGTCCAGCTTGATGGCCTGGCCGGTGACCCGGGAGGCCAGCTTGAACGGGCCGCTGCCACCGTCGACGTCGCCGTTGAGCCCGCCCTCGGCGTCGACCACCGACTTGTCCACGACGGACGAGGCGGCGGTGGAGAGCAGGGTCAGGATCGCCGCGTTCGGCTTGGCGAGGGTGAAGACGGCGGTCCGCTCGTCGACCGCCTCGACCGAGGTGATGCCCTCGTAGCTGCGGGCGCGCGGGGCCCGGGTCGCCGGGTCCTTGATCCGCTCGATCGAGTACTTCACGTCCGCCGCGGTCACCTTGCGCCCGCTGTGGAAGTAGGCGTTGTCGCGGAGCGTGAAGGTGATCGTCAGCCCGTCGGCGCTCTGCTCCCAGGACTCGGCGATCGCCGGCTTGATCTCGCCCCGGTACGACTGCACCAGCGACTCGTAGATCTGCTCGTTGATGACGAAGGCCGAGGTCTCCGACATCTTGTGCGGGTCCAGCTCGTTGGCGTCCAGGCGGATCATGATGCGCAGCCGGCCGCCGGACTTCGGGCTGCCCGCGGGCTGCGCCTCGTCCTCCAGCCGGACACTGGCCATCAGGCCGTCGTTGCCGCTGTCGCCGTTATTGGTGGACGGAGGTTCACCACCTCCGGAGCAGCCGGCCGCGAGCGCCGCCACGACGCCCACCGCCAGCACTCTGGTCAAAAGTCGAGTTCGCATGGGTCTCCTTGCCTGTCACGATGCGGCGCTTACCGGTCACCCGGCTTCCATGCCTCCCCAAGAACCCGAAGCCAGTTGCCGCCGAGAACCTTGGTCACCTCGTCCGGCGTGAAACCGCCGGCCAGAAGCGCCTCGGTGAAGTGGGGAAAGTCCGAGGCGTCGTCCATGCCGATCGCCCGGCGCTCGTTCCAGCCGAAGTCGCCGAGGAGGTTCTGCTGCTCCTTGGACGTCGACCGCGCGATGGACTGCAACTGCGCGATCCGCATCGGCTCGGTCCACGTCTCGTCGTAGTCGGTGGCGATGGCGACGTGCTCCACGCCGCCGGTCACCTCGACCACCTGCTTGACGTGCTCGACGAAGCGGGTCAGGTCGGGACGCCGGGACGGGGCGTCCGGGTAGTAGAGGAATCCGGACAGCGTGGTGATGCCCATGACGCCGCCCTGCTCGCCGAGGCGGCGCAGGAAGGCGTCGGACTTCGCCCGGATGTGCGGTGAGAGCACGTCGCAGAAGGAGTGCGTCACCACCACCGGGGTCTCGGAGACCTCCATGGCGTCCAGGCCGGTGCGCTCGCCGCAGTGCGAGACGTCGACCAGGATGCCCAGCTCGTTCATCGCCCCGACGAAGGCCCGGCCCCGGTGGGTCAGCCCGGGGTCGACCTCCTCCCCGCAGCCGGCCCCCAGCAGGTTCTGCCGCTGGTAGGTCAGTTGCAGGACCCGGATGCCCAGGTCGTAGAAGGTGCCGAGCAGGTCGAGGTCGACACCGATCATCTCGGTGTCCTGCGGACCGAGGATGACGGCTTCCTTGCCCTCGGCCTTGGCCCGCTGAATGTCGGCCACGGTGAGCGCGAGCAGCACGTCGTCGGGGTGCTCGTCGATCCACCGGCGGCACCGGTTGACCTGTCGCAACGCGGTGGCCGTGTCCACGTACGGCTTGGTGACGGTGTGGTTGACGGCGGTGACGCCACCGCGCCGGATCCGGTCGAGGTGGGCGTCGCTGAGCTCGATGACCGTGCTGCCGTCCACCACTGTGGCGGCGGCGTGCAGCTCGGTTGCCGAGAGGGTGGTGGCTTCCGCGGCGGCAGTGTTCACATCATCTCCAGGATCAAGGATCGGAAGATGGTGGGACTCTACGAGGAACGCCAGTTCATGTCTATAGAGTTGACGAAATCGTCGTAGAACTCTTTAGGATCTACGAATTTCGTCGCTTCTGGTGACTGTTGTTGCTGACTGAGATCGGCGGGAAACACGGCGGCGACGGGTCCGTGGCACACCGGACCACCGACCCGACCGGCCGGGGCCGCCGACGCCCGCGCGGTAGGCCATCATGAGCGACGCCGGTGACCGCCGCGCGTACCCGAGGAGCCCGCCGTGACCCTGCCCCGAGCCGTCCTCGTCGACATCGACGGCACCCTCGCCCACCGGGGCGACCGCTCGCCGTACGACTGGTCCCGGGTCGGCGAGGACCGGCCCAACCCCGCCGTCGTCGAACTCGTCCAGACCATCGCCGCCGCCGGACGGCACCGGGTCATCCTGCTCACCGGCCGCGACGACGTGTGCCGGTGGCAGACCGAGCTGTGGCTCGACGCCCAACACGTCCCGTACCACGAACTGCACATGCGCCCGCACCAGGACAACCGGAAGGACTCGGTGGTCAAGGCGGAGATGTACCGTACCCTCGTCGAGGACCGCTACCAGGTGGCCTTCGTGATCGACGACCGGGACCAGGTCGTCCACATGTGGCGGCACGACCTCGGCCTCACCTGCCTCCAGGTCGCCGAGGGAGACTTCTGACGTGGTGCCCAACCTGCTGCTCTGCGGCATCGTCGGCTCCACCGCGTACGGGCTCGCCGGTACGGACTCGGACGTGGACCGCCTCGGCGTCTACGCCGCCCCCACCGTCGCCTTCCACGGCCTCACCCCGCCCACCGGGCGCGAGGCCTCGATCGTGCGGCACGACCCGGACGTCACGTACCACGAGGCGGCGAAGGCGGCGACGTTGCTGCTCGCCGGCAACCCCACCGTCACCGAGATCCTCTGGCTCCCCGACGACCTGTACGAGGTCCGTACCCCCCTCGGCGCCGAGATGATCGACATCCGGGCCGCGTTCCTGTCCGCGAACCGCGTCCGGGACGCCTACTTCGGGTACGCCACCGCGCAGCTCAAGCGGCTGCTCACCACCGGACAGTTCCAGTCGAAGATGCGCAGGCGGCAGGCCAAGCACGGCCGGCACCTGCTCCGCCTCCTCGACCAGGGCTTCGCCCTCTACGCCACCGGCACCCTGCCGATCCGGGTCGCGGACCCGCAGCGGTACCTCGACTTCGGCGAGGCGGTGGCCGCGGACCCGGAGGCCGCCCGCCCGGCGCTCGCCGCCGCCGAGGCCCGCTTCGACGCGGTGACCTCACCGCTGCCGGCCGAACCCGACCGGGCCACGGTCGAGGCGTGGCTGCACCGGGTCCGCCGCGCCTTCCTGGAACCGGCCTGACCGTTCGTGTCCTGGGTGGCCCCGGCTCGCCCCGGTGCCCCGGTCGGCGTCGCCTCGGGCCGCCGCCGGCGCGCGTCCGACCGGCGTGGCTCTGGCCCGGCCGCCTACCCACCACCCTCGGGCCGGTCCTGCCGCAGCTCGGGGTACTGCTCGCGGGCCCACCCGCTCAGCGTGTGGACCCACTTGAGGCCGGCACCCTCACAGATCAGGCACACCCGCTGCGTGAAGCAGCAGGTGCACCGCCGCCGACGTCGGTCGTCGTCCAGGAGGAAGCCCCGCCCCAGGCAGCAGGGGCACCAGCCTAGGCCGTCGCACTCGTAGCAGAGGAGCGCCCCGGCCGGCAGGGTCCCGGCGGTGACGCACGGCTCGGGCGGGACGAACTCGACCGGTTCGTGGAGCAGGACGTGCGGGGTCTCGCCGGTGATGGCGTACCCCTCCCCGACGCGGCAGACGGCGTGCTCCCCGTGGCAGCTGACCACCGTGATCACGAATCCGTCGCGGCGGGCGACGGCGCGATTCCCGGTCGGGCCGGGGTCGGTCTCGACGCTCCAGCCAGCCTCGGCGAGGAGCAGGCCGCCCCGGTGGACCGCGTGGTCGGCGCACGGTTGCTTCATCGCGACCAGGCTCAGAGTCAGCTGGTACGCGTGCCGCAGCGGCTCCCGCCGGTCGAGAACGGCCGGTTCCGGCGGCAGGTCGGGCTCGGGCTGCTGGTCCGGTTCGAGGGCCCGGGCCAGGGCGCGCATGTTCGCGTCCAGGATCCGGAAGGCGTTGTCCAGCTCCGCACGCGCCCCGGGGATCTCGACCATCACCGCCGCCCTCCGCCGCTCGACGTGGTGACCGGAAGCGTACGGTCGCCCCGGGCGCCCTCCGTCCGAGGATAGCCCCACCATCGACCGGCGTCACCGGCCCGGACGGTGGTGGGGCCACCGGCGGCTGTCGGCGGGCGGCTCAGTCGAGGGTGGAGACGCCGCCGGTCGTCGGCGTGGAGAGCCGCCCGTTCTCCCTCGTCCGGACGTAGAAACGGTAGAAGGTGTTCGACACCAGTCCGGTCACCGTGTGGGTGTACCAGCCGGTCCCCGGGTGGGGACCGATCTGGACGGTACGGGACTCCGGGGTGAGCACCCAGTGACCGTCGTCGTTCATCCGCCGCGCCATCCAGTCGTAGGTGATCGAGTAGCCCTCCTCGGCGGTGGAGAGGTCGGTGAAGCCGACGACGACCGCGTCCTGGCTGTTGACGACGACGGGCGTCAGGCTCAGGTTCGCCGGTGGGGTCGGCTCCACCGTGTAGGGCAGGACGTTCAGGATGCTCGAGTACGGTGCCGCCGGCTCGGTGCCGTCGGGCACGTTGACCAGGGTGATCATCACCCGGTGGGTGCCGACGGTCGAGGGCGCGGGGACGGTGATGTCGAAGCCGACGTTCGCCCCCTGCCCGGCGTGCCACAGCCCGGCGGGGTACCCGCCGACGAACGGCCCGTCCACGTTGACCCAGATGGTGACGGGTCCGCCGTTGACGTCCCGGGCCCAACCCCGGACGTGGAAGGCGCCGTTGGCGAAGCCGTACGACTCGACCCGGCCGGTGGGCGACTTGTCGCTGCCCTCCGGCGGCGGCGGGTCCTCGATCGGGTTGCAGATCGGCGGCGGTGAGGGTACGTCGCAGTCGGGCCTGGCGGCAGCCGGTGCGGCGGCGGTGGCGACGGCGACGACCGCCGCCACCGCCCCGACGACGAATGCGCGGAAACGTCTCATGCCGGCAGTGAACCGACCCGGTCTGGGATCCCGCTGGGAAACCGTTGGGACCGTCGGCCACCCGACTCGCCGGTCGGACGCCGGCAGCGGTTGTGCCGCCCACCTGATCACCGCCGGGCCAGGGTGTACGCGGGGGAACGGCTGACCTTCGGCGACATCACCGTGACCGGAGCACCCTGCCGGTGACAACTCCGGGAAGATCGTGGATCTAGTGTTTTGCCTGGTGGGGCGGGCGGGACTCGAACCCGCGACCGAGGGATTATGAGTCCCCTGCTCTAACCCGCTGAGCTACCGCCCCCTGTTTCGTGCGCCGGATCGTAACCCGCCCGGTCGATCACAGCCACCGCCTTACGGAGCGGACGAGCCCTCGCCCACGCGGGACCAGGGACGCGCCATCCGGGGCGACACCCGCGCGATCGGCACGGTGGGCAACGCGAGGATAACAGTGCGCAGCCGCACCGGGATGACCGGTGCGGCCGGGTCGGCGGCCGGCCCGGCGGTGTCAGCCGGCCCGCAGGTCGGCGAGGATCGCCCCCGCCGCCCGCCAGCCGCTGGCCAGGGCCCCTTGGATGGAGGGGCTGTCCCGATGGTCGCCGGCGACGTATCGACCGTCGCCGAGGGAGACCGGCTTGCGCAGCCGGCCCTGCGGGGGCGGTGCGGCGGGCAGCGCGTCGGGGATCGAGACGGTACGCAGGTGGGTCCAGTCAGCCGTGGACCGACCGTAGAGCCGGGCCAGTTCCGACCGTACGGTCGACTCGGGTGGCGCCGAGGGGCCGACCACCGAGGTGGCCACCAGGTGCCGTCCGGCCGGCGCGTACGTGGGCGCGGCCCGACTGATCACCACCGTGTTGGCGACGAGTTCCCGACGGTCGCCGTCGAGCAGCAGGATCGGCTCGTCGAGCGGCGCCTCGTCGGTGCTGTGGTAGTACGTCGTGTACCCGTGCATGCGTACCGTCGGCAGGGCCGGCAGCAGGGTACGGACCGTCGGTGGGTCGACCGCGACCAGGACGGCCCGGCAACGGAGGTCGCCGGCCTGGGTGCGGACCCGGCCGGGCGCGACCTCGGCGACCGGCGTGTTCGTCTCGATCAGGTCGGCGGGGAGCGGACCGGCGACGGCGCGGGGCAGCGCCCCCATCCCCTCGGCCGGCACCCCCACCCGGCCCCGTGCGAACGAGCGCAACACCATGGCCAGCACCCGGCTGGAGGTCTCCAGCTCCCGGTCGACCAGCACACCGGAGAGGAACGGCCGGAGCAGTTCCTCGACGAACGCCGCGGAGAGGCCGGCCCGGCGCAGCGCCTGGTCGGTGCTGGTCTCCGGCGCGGTGAGCAGCCGGTCGGGCGGCAGGGTGGCGCAGCCGGCGGCGAGCGCGGCGAACCGGAGCCGGTCGGCCAGCGAGCCGACCCCGTCCAGCAGGCTGGGCACCGCCCCGGCCGGCTCGCGGACCGGGTTGACCAGCCGGTGCAGCCGCTCCCCCCGGCGCACCAGCACACCCGAGGTGAACCAGCCCAGCCCCAACCGCCCCGTGTCCAGCAGGCCATCCAGCCTCGGGTACGCGGTGTTGAGCACCTGGAACCCCCGATCCAGCAGGTACCCGTCCACCGCGTCGGTCGCGACCCGGCCGCCCAGCCGATCGGCGGCCTCCAGCAACCGCCACGGCACACCCGCCCGATGCAACCGCCGAGCAGCGGCCAGCCCAGCCAGCCCTCCACCCACGATCACGACATCCGTCTCCACACCCACCCCTCCCCCGGCCCCCACCCGCTCCCCGCAGACCCTGCCCCGCACGATCGCCGAGTTGTGATCGACACGGTCAACGATCAGCCGCTGTTCCGGTCAGTACCCATCTTGCCGACCGTGAGGACATGAAACCGGTCAAACATCTCCATGACGGTCAGCCAGTGACTCGCCCTCGCGTCGCCCGAACCGCTGGCAAGGTCCGTGTGCGCCCCACTGTCGAGCTGAGTCGTTCGTGTCATCAAGCCTCCGTGGCATAGGGCTGAGCCCGAGCCAGCAGGACCCGAGAACACGGGCGACCCGAGCGCGAGAGCCCTCGGGGACAAGACGCTCAGGACTGCCGCCCGCATCAGCACGTGTCTGACTCGTTCACGACATCAGCTCGACAGGACACCAGACCCTCCCCGCCGTCCGGGGCGCCCGTGTCCGCCCGGGAGAAGGGCAGCGGGTCCGACAGCGGAGGACACCCCCCGGCCGCAGGCAGGCCCGCCGCCTCGGGCACGACGGCCACGCCAGCCAACACGCAGGCGGGCAGGGCGGGGCGGGGGTGACTGCGGTGGGAGACGACGATGCCCGTCGGCGGGGCCGACGGGCATGTGGTGGGATGGCTCCCCCGTTTGGACTCGAACCAAAAACCTGCCGGTTAACAGCCGGCTGCTCTGCCAATTGAGCTACGGGGGACCGCTGTCCGCTCGGCCCCGGATCTCTCCGGCACCGTGCGACGGCACAAGAGTACAGGACTTCCCCGGGTTTCGGTCCAGGGGGTTACCGGTCGACTGTGGGTGCGTGCCGCGAACTGCCACGAGCTGCCGGGGAGCCGCTGCCGACCACTTTCGATCATGGTCGCCGCGCCCGGAGAACGGGACAAATCGCCATCCTGGCGCCTGGAGGTATGACGGCGGAGAAGGATGGGTAGTTAGCTGCCGACAGAGGACGCAGGCGCGAAATGGTCGCTCCCGCCGGGGTACCCCGGACGGGCGACCGGTGCGTCAGGTACGAAAGGAGCCGCCATGCGCGGAAAGATCTTGTTCCTTGGCGGGCTGGCTGCGGGATTCGTCCTGGGCGCCCGTGCCGGCCGGGAGAAGTACGAAGAGCTGGTCGTCCGGGGCCGCAAGGTGCTGGACCACCCCACCGTGCAGGAGGCGGCGGGGGTCGCGCAGGCCCAGGCGACCCGGCTCTACAGCGAGGGCAAGGACCGGCTCAACCACTCCAAGCTCGGCGAGAAGCTGTCCAGCAACGGCAGCGGGCAGTTGACCGCCGCCGACAGCGCCCACGCCGGCACGCCGGCCACCGTCGGCGCGAAGGCGAACAGCCCGGCCAGTTCCACCGGGTCGACGTCCACCGGGTCGACGTCGGGCAGCGGTACCGCCCGGACCAAGCCGTCCGGGACGGGCGCCAACGGCACCGCGCCCTGACCGACCCCACGCGGCGGGCACGACGTGTCGACGGGCCGGACACCTCGCGGTGTCCGGCCCGTCGGTCTACTCAGTCCCGGTTGCTGCTGAACGCGGCGTCGAACGCCGCCGACGGGGCGTCGAAGGCGAGCCGGCGGACGAACTGGAGCGCCTCGGGTGCGCCGACGAGGCGGTCCATGCCGGCGTCCTCCCACTCGATGGAGATCGGGCCGGTGTAGCCGATCGCGTTCAGCGCCCGGAAGGAGTCCTCCCACGGCACGTCGCCGTGGCCGGTGGAGACGAAGTCCCAGCCCCGGCGCAGGTCCGCCCAGGGCAGGTGGGAGGCGAGCCGGCCGCGCCGGCCGTCACCCGTGCGGACCTTCGCGTCCTTGCAGTCGACGTGGTAGATCCGGTCGGCAAAGTCGAAGATGAAGTTCACCGGGTCCAGTTCCTGCCACACGAAGTGCGACGGGTCCCAGTTCAGCCCGAACGCCGGCCGGTGCCCGATGGCCTCCAGCGTCCGCTTGGTGGTCCAGTAGTCGTAGGCGATCTCGCTGGGGTGCACCTCGTGGGCGAAGCGGACCCCGACCTCGTCGAAGACGTCCAGGATCGGGTTCCACCGGTCGGCGAAGTCCTGGTACCCCCGCTCGATCATGGCCGGGGGCACCGGCGGGAACATCGCCAGGGTGTGCCAGATCGACGAGCCGGTGAAGCCGACGACCGTCTTCACCCCGAGCTTCGCGGCGGCCCGCGCGGTGTCCTTGATCCGCTCGGCGGCCCGCTGGCGTACGCCCTCGGGCTCGCCGTCGCCCCAGATGTCGGCCGGCAGGATGTCCTGGTGGCGCTCGTCGATCGGGTGGTCGCAGACCGCCTGGCCGACCAGGTGGTTGGAGATCGTCCAGACCTGGAGGTTGTACTTGGCCAGGGTCTCCCGCTTCCGGTCGACGTACGAGTCGTCGGCGAGCGCCTTGTCGACCTCGAAGTGGTCACCCCAACAGGCGATCTCCAGGCCGTCGTAGCCCCACTCGGAGGCGAGCCGGCAGACCTCCTCGAACGGCAGGTCGGCCCACTGGCCGGTGAAGAGCGTGATGGGTCGCGCCATGTGTCCTTCTCCCCTATGGGTGTGGGGGATTCCTGTACGGACCGGGGCGAGGGTGACCGGGACGGGCCGGTGTGGGCGGCTGCCGCCTCGGAGCACCGGTGGGTGCGACGGTCCGCACCTGGGCCCAGCGGGTTGCGCCTCCCGCCGGGTCACCGGCCACCTCGACGGTCGCCGCCCCCACTCTAGGACCACCACCGCCCGTTGCGGAAGGCCAGCCCGCCCCGGCCCGCCCCGGGTGGACCGTCGGTCAGGGCAGGGTCCAGCGCTGGTTCGCGCCGGTGTGGCAGGTCCACAGGTGCACCGGCTGACCGTCGGCGGAGCTGTTCGCCGACACGTCCAGGCACTTGCCCGACTGCGGGTTGCGCAGCGTCTGGTCCGGCTGCGCGGACCAGGTCTGGGCGCCGCTGCCGTTGCACGTCCAGAGCTGGATCTTCGTCCCGTCGGCCGCGCCGCCGCCGGAGACGTCCAGGCACTTGCCCAGCGCCCGGACCGGGCCGTTCGGGGTCACCGTCCAGGTCTGGGCGGCGGCGCCGGTGCAGGTCCAGAGCTGGATCTGGGTACCGTCGGCGGTGGCCCCGCCGCGCACGTCGAGACACTTGCCGGCGAGGCCGCGCACCGGGCCCGAGCCGCCGGTGCCGCCTCCCCGGACCAGGGTGACGTCGTCCACGTCGAACAGCCCCGTGCCGGACCCGGTGAAGGTCAGGTACAGGTCGCGGGGGCCCGACGGCACCCCGGTGAGGGTGGTGGTGACGTCGGCGAAGGTGTTCCAGCCGCCCGTGTTCGGCACCGCCACCTGCCCCAGCAGGGGGCCGGTGGGCGAGCCGGTCCGGACCCCGATGGTGCCGCCCGGCCCGCCGGAGACCACCCGGGCCCGCAGCGCGGTCACCCCGGTCAGGTCGAGCCCGGCGTACCCGGCCCAGTCGCCCGGGTCGACGTGCCCCAGGGTCTGGCCGCCGTTGGCCCCGGCCTTGGCGTACGGGGAGACGCCCTGGGCGGTGCTGAACGCCTCGGCCTGGACGGTGGTGTTCCCGCCCGGCGCGCCCAGTTCCCTGATCCGGACGTTGCGGAACGAGACCTCGTCGTCGGCGCCGTGGTTCTGGAGGCCGACGTGGCCGGCGAGCGAGCGGGCCGGGTCGGTGTTGGTGAAGTCGTTGATCTTCACGCCGTTGAGGAGGATCTGCAGCCGCTCCCCCTCGACCAGCAGTTCGTAGGTGTTCCACTCGCCGGGCGGGTTCAGCGCCGCGTCGCGGGCCGCCAGGTCGGCGGACTTGAACCCGTAGACCGCGCCGGTGGTCCGGTCGGCGGCGTCGGTGGCGTCGATCTGGATCTCGTACCCGTTGTTCACCGCCGACCAGGGGTCCGACGAGGGCGGGAAGCCGATGAAGACACCCGAGTTGTCGTCCCCGGCCATCCGCCAGTCCAGCTTGAGCGAGTAGTTGGTGAACTGCTTCGCGCTGTACCAGTACAGCCCCATCCCGCCGGTGGAGGTGAGGGTGGCGTCGGTGTTGGTGAAGCCGCCCGGACCGGCCTGCGACCAGCCGGTGGTCGCGCCGTCGTAGAGGGTGGTGTAGCCGGTCTCCGGGCGGCAGTCGGCCTTGGCCCGGCCGGCCGCGTACCGGATGCCGCCGAGCAGGTGCGCCCGGAACGCCGGCTCGGCGTACGACGCCTGGGTGTGCCCGCCGCCGGTGTAGAAGGACCGGCCCCCGCCGTACGTCTTGCACCAGGCGTGCGGGTGGTCCGCGCCCATCCGGCCGCCCGAGTACGACGACTCGTCGAGGGTGGCCAGCACCCGGGCGGTGGAGCGGGCGTTGGTCTGGTAGTCGTACCACTCGTCGGTGCGGTTCCAGGCGCGCGGCAGGTGGGCGGTGGCCGGGTGGGCCCGGTCCTGCACGGTCACGGTGGCCGGCTGGATCGCCGGGTGCGCGGCGAAGTACGCCCCGACCAGGTTGCCGTAGAAGGACCAGCCGTACTCGGTGTCGGCGGCGGCGTGCACCCCGACGAAGCCGCCGCCGGCGCCGATGTACGACTCGAAGGCGGTCTGCTGGCTGTCGTTGAGCACGTCCCCGGTGGTGTTGAGGAAGACCACCGCCTCGTACCGGGACAGGGTGCCGGTGGTGAACGTGGTCGGGTCCTCGGTGGCGGTGACCGTGAAGTTGTTGGCCGCGCCGAGGTCGCGGATGGTCTGCGTGCCGACCGGGATGGAGTCGTGCCGGAAGCCGGCCGTGCGGGAGAAGACCAGCACGTCGAAGGGCTCGTCGGCGGCGCTGGCCGGGGCGGCGGGGGCGGTGCAGGCGATGGCGGCGAGGCCGGCGAGGGCCACACCGAGCAGGGATCGGGTACGTCGACGCATCTGTCGCTCTCCCATCGGGCTAAGTGTAAGGAAGGGCCCCTTCTTAACCACATGCGTTAATAGGGGGCCCTTCCTTGCACGTCAGGGCAGGGTCCACTGCTGGTTGGCGTTGGCGTGGCAGGTCCACAGGTGTACGGCCTGCCCGCTGGTGGCGCTGTTGTTCGACACGTCCAGGCACTTGGCGGCGGCCGGGTTGCGCAGGGTGCGGTCGGGCTGGGCCGACCAGTTCTGCGCGCCGGTGCCGTTGCACGTCCAGAGTTGGATCTTCGTCCCGTCGGCCGAGCCGCCGCCGGAGACGTCCAGGCACTTGCCCAGCGCCCGGACCGGCCCGCCGGGGGTCACCGTCCAGGTCTGGGCGGGGGTGCCGTTGCAGGTGTGCACCTGCACCTGGGTGCCGTCGGCGGTGCCCGCCCCGCGCACGTCCAGGCACAGGCCACCGAGCCCGACCACCGGCCCGGTCCGGTTGCCGCTCGGGCTGGTGGCGAAGGTGAACGAGTCCAGGTCGTACAGGGCGCCGGCCCCACCGGCGAAGGTGAGGTACAGGGTGGTGGTGCCGGCGGGCGCGCCGGCGAGCGTCCCGGTGACCGTGGTGAAGACGTCCCAGCCGCCGGTGACCGGCACGGTCGCCGAACCGAGGACGGCCCCGGTGGCGGAGCCGGCCCGGACCTGGAGGGTGCCGCCCGCCCCGGCCGAGGAGACCCGGGCGCTGAACGAGGTGGCGTCGCCCAGGTGGTACGGCTGGAAGGAGATCCAGTCCCCGTTCTGGATGTCACCGACGGTCCGGCCGCCCTCGGCGGTGGGCTTGTCGAAGACGTTCACCCCGGAGGCGGTCCGGAAGTGCTCGGCCTGCCGGTGGCGGGGCTGGAGGATGTGCTGGGTGTGCGTGGTCAGCCCGCCGGAGTCGGTGTACTCGGCGTCGAAGACGGCGAAGATGTTCGCTGCCGTGTCGTGCTCGCCGTCGACCGGGACGGTGATCTCCCCGGTGCAGCCGTTCTTCGCGGTGATCTGGTGGCCGTGCTGGTCGTGGCCGAGGATGTAGGTCATCGTGACCTTGGCGCAGTCGACCGGGCCGTCCTCCGGGTCGGTGACGGTGATCCGGAACGGCACCGTGTCGCCGAAGGAGAAGAGCCGGCCCTCGCCCGGGGCGTCGATCCGGACCGTCGGGGCGGTGTTGCCGACGGTGATCTGCACGCTGCTGGTGCCGGTCGCGCCCTGCGGGTCCCGGACGGTCAGCGTCGCGGTGTACCGCCCCGTGGCGGAGTACGTCTTGGTCGGGTTGGCGGCCGTCGAGGTGGTGCCGTCGCCGAAGGCCCAGGAGTACGTCAACGCGCCGCCGTCGGGGTCGGTCGAGCCGGCCGAGGAGAAGACGACGGTGAGCGGGGCGGCCCCGGAGGTCCGGTCGGCGGTGGCCACGGCGGTCGGCGCGCGGTTGCCCCCACCGACGTGGTCGAAGCGGTACAGCGCCGAGTTGTGGTCCCCGTTGAAGTAGCCGGTGCCGTAGTCGAGCAGGTAGTAGGCCCCGTCCGGGCCGAAGGCCGAGTCCATCACCTGCTTGCCCACCCAGGGGAAGGCGTCGATGGTGCCGGGTGCGCCGTCGGCGGTGAGGTGGATCGGCTTGACCCAGCCCCGGCCGAGTTCGGTGGCGAAGAACTGCCCGTCGAAGGACTGCGGGAACTTTGTGGTCGACGGGTTGGCCGCGTCGTACCGGTAGACCGGGCCGGCCATCGGGGACTCGGAGCCGCCGCCGAACTCCGGTGGCGAGCCGGCGTCGCCGCCGTACCGGATCCAGGCGGGCCGGGCGGCGGGGAGGGTGCTCAGGCCGGTGTTGCGGAACGAGTTGTTGGTGGGGCCGGTGGCGCAGGCGTACCGCGCGCCGCCGGTGCCGGTGGCGAAGTCCCACTCGGTATAGGTCTCGGTGGCGGTGTTGCTGCCGGTGCAGTACGGCCAGCCGTAGTTGCCGGGCGCGGTGATCCGGTTGAACTCGACCTGCCCGGCCGGTCCCCGGGCGGTGCTGGTGGTGCCGGCGTCCGGCCCGTAGTCGCCGACGTAGACGTGGCCGGTGGCCTTGTCCACGCTCATCCGGAACGGGTTGCGGAACCCCATGGCGTAGATCTCGGGCCGGGTCCGGGCGGTGCCGGGCGGGAAGAGGTTGCCGGCCGGGATCGAGTACGACCCGTTCGCGTTCACCCTGATCCGCAGGATCTTGCCGCGCAGGTCGTTGGTGTTGGCGGAGCTGCGCTGCGCGTCGTACGCCGGGTTGCGGTTGGTCCGCTCGTCGATCGGGGCGTACCCGGCGGAGTCGAACGGGTTGGTGTCGTCGCCGGTGGAGAGGTACAGGTTGCCGGCGGCGTCGAAGTCGATGTCCCCGCCGACGTGGCAGCACATGCCCCGGTCGGCGGGGACGTCCAGCACGTCGACCCGGCTGGCCTGGTTGAGGCTGAAGTCGGCGCCGAGGGTGAACCGGGAGAGCCGGTTGACGCCCTGCCAGGCGGAGAAGTCGGTGCCGGTGGCCGGGGCGTCCCCGGCGGGGGTGGCCAGCGGCGGGGCGTAGTACAGGTAGACGTGCCGGTTGGTGGTGAAGTTCGGGTCGACCCCGATGCCCTGCAGGCCCTCCTCGTCGTGGGTGTAGACCGGCACGGTGCCGATGACGGTGGTGGTGCCGGCCGCGTCGGTGCGGCGGACGGTGCCGTTGCGGGCGGTGTGCAGCACCGACCGGTCGGGCAGCACGGCCAGGGACATCGGTTCGCCGACCTCGGCGACGCCCCGGGCCAGTTCGACCTGCTGGAAGTCGGTGGCGACGATCGGGTGGGCCGAGGCGGTCGCCGCCCCGCCGAGCGGGGCGGGGGCGACGCTGAGGGCGAGGGGGCCGGCGGTGGCCGCGAGGAGCAGCGCGGCACCGGTGGCGGCCCAGCGGCGGGCTCGGGTGGTGGGGGTGGGGGTGGACATCGTCCTGCTGTCCCTTCCTGACCTGACGTGCCAGGGCGGGGCGCGCGCCGTCGCGCCGGAAGCCGTTGCGGATGACCCGTGGCCCGCACCGGGTGCCGCCCGGGGGGCCGTGACCACCGACGGAGGGGTTCCGCAGGCTCGGTGGTCACCGGTCGATGGGTTACCGCGCCGCCGGTTCACCTCGACGAAACAGGTGCGTGACAGCGACGACACTAAATGCCTTCCATCGATATGTCCACACCTTTCGATGTCTTGCGACGGACTTTCGCTGACTCAGCCAAAAGTCCCGAGACCGTCGTCCGGCCGGTACCCGACCCGGCGTTCGCCAGCCGGCGGCGCGGAGCCGGTCAGTTCTGCCGGTCGACCACGTGCCCGGCCAGGGCGGCCAGCGCCGCGCGCGCCTCCCCGTGGATCGGCGCGGTGTCCAGCACCCCGAGCGCCGCCTCGGTCCGGACCCGGATCATCTGCTCGATCTTCTCCCGGGCGCCGGTGGCCTCGATGATCTCCCGCAGCTCGGTCGCCCCGTCGGCGTCGAGGTCCGGGTTGCCGAACAGCTCCCGCAGCCGGGCGCTCTGCGACCGGTCGGCGGAGCTGCGGGCCAGCGCCATCATCACCGTCGGCTTGCCCTCGCGCAGGTCGTCCAGGACCGACTTGCCGGTCACGGTCGGGTCGCCGAAGACCCCGAGCACGTCGTCGCGGAGCTGGAAGGCGTCGCCCAGCGGGTCGCCGAACTCGGCCAGCGCGGTCACCAGCTCCGGCGCCGCGCCGGCCAGGGTCGCCCCGATCTGCAACGGCCGGGTCACCGTGTACCGGGCCGCCTTCATCCGGATCACCGTCAGCGCGCTGGCCACCGAGCCGTCGCCGACCCCGGAGACCAGGTCCAGGTACTCGCCGGCGATCACCTCGGTCCGCATCAGGGCGAAGACGGCGTACCCCCGGTGCACCTGCTCGATGGTCAGCCCGCACTCGTGGAACATCTGGTCGGACCAGGCGGCGCAGAGGTCCCCGCAGAGCAGCGCGGTGTTACGCCCGTACGCCTCCGGGTCGCCCCGCCAGGCGGAGCGGGCGTGCAGGTCGGCGAAGAGCCGGTGCACCGACGGCTCACCGCGCCGCCGGTCGCTGCCGTCCAGGATGTCGTCGTGGATCAGGGCGAAGGCGTGGAAAAGCTCCAGCGCCGCGGCGGCCACCACGATCTCGTCGCCGTCCTCGCCACCGGCCCCGCGCCAGCCCCAGTAGCAGAAGAGCGGACGGATCCGCTTGCCACCGGCCAGGACGAACCGGTGCAGGGCGGTGAAGACCCCCCGGGGCGCGCCGTCGGGCCACTCGGGCCCCTGCCGGTCCAGGAACGCGGCCAGCTCGGCGTCGACCCGGGCCCGGAGCCGCCCGGCGTCCAGGGGTGGGGGCGCGGTGACGGTCATGGCGTCTCCCGGGGTGTCCCGTCCCCCGCCAGCCCGGCCAGCTCCAGCAGCAGCCCCTTGACCTCGGTGGCCGCCAGCGACTCCCGGGCGGCGGACGGGTCGGAGCAGAGCAGCACCGGGCCGTCGGCCGGATCGGCGGGCAGCCGGCCGTGCGAGCCGCGCACCGCCCGCGCCCCGGCGTCCAGCCCGACGACGCTCATCAGGTACCGCATCCCCGCCTTCTTGCGGGCCAGGGCGACCCCGGCCCGCAGCTTCGCCGCGCCCGGGTTGGCCGGGTCGAAGAACAGCTCCGCCGGGTCGTAACCGGGCTTGCGGTGGATGTCCACCAGCCGGGCGAAGTCCGGGGCGTGGGCGTCGTCCAGCCAGTAGTAGTAGGTGAACCAGGCGTCCGGCTCGGCGACCAGCACCAGCTCGCCCGAGCGGGGGTGGTCCAGCCCGTACGCGGCCTTGCCCTCGGCGTCGAGCACCTCGGCGACCCCGGGCAGCCCCTCCAGCAGCTTCGCCACCGCCGGCACGTCGGCCGGGTCCTTGACGTAGACGTGGGCGACCTGATGGTCGGCGACCGCGAAGGCGCGGGAGGTCCACGGGTCGAGGTACTCCATGCCGTCCTGGGTGTACACCCGCAGCAGCCCCTCGGCGCGCAGCAGCCGGTTGACGTCGACCGGCCGGGAGGCGTCGGTGATGCCGTACTCGGAGAGCGCCACCACCGTCGCGTCCGCCGCGCGGGCCGCGTCCAGCAGCGGCGCGAGCACGTCGTCCAGCTCCTTGGCGGCGACCGCGGCCTGGAGCGAGGTGGCCCCGAAGCGTTGCAGGTCGTAGTCGAGGTGCGGGACGTAGACCAGGGTCAGGTCGGGCGAGTGCTCGGCGAGGATCTGCTCGGCGGCCCGGCAGATCCACCGCGACGAGGGGATGCCGGCGTTCGCCCCCCAGTAGCTGAACAGCGGGAAGGTGCCCAGCTTGTCGGTGAGCGCGTCGTGCAGCTCCGGCGGGTCGGTGTAGCAGTCCGGCTCCTTGCGCCCGTCGGCCCGGTAGATCGGGCGCGGGGTCACCGTCCAGTTCACGTCCGCGCCCATCGCGTACCACCAGCAGACGTTCGCCACCGTGTAGTCGGGGCGGGCGCGGCGGGCGGTGTGCCACAGCTTCTCCCCCTGGACCAGCGCGTTGTGCTGCCGCCAGAGGAACACCTCGCCCAGGTCCCGGAAGTACCAGCCGTTGGCGACGATGCCGTGCTCCCGGGGCAGCTCCCCGGTGAGGAACGTGGACTGCACGGTGCAGGTCACCGCGGGCAGCACCGTGCCGAGCTGGGCGGTGAACCCGCCGTCGGCGACCGCCCGCAGCTTCGGCATGTGCGCCAGCAGCCGGGGCGTCAGCCCGACCACGTCCAGCACCACCAGTTTCCGGCTCACGTGCCTACCTCCAACGCAGTCTCCAGGCCGATCGCGGCCAGTTCGTCGCGGGCGAAGGCCAGCTCGGCGGCGATCCCGCCGGCCAGCTCCGCGGCGGTGCCCGGCCGCCGCGCCGCCGGCAGCACCCCCCAGGTGTACGTCTCGACGTCCAGGTGGTCGCAGCCGGCCGTGGGACCGGCGAACAGCTCCCGCAGCGCGGCGCGCAGCACCGGCAGGGTGGAGGTCAGCGGCGGCTCCGGCGGGGCGTGCAGCGGCACGTGGTAGTGCACCCGCCACGGGCCGGGCAGCCGGGCGTCCAGGGCGGCGTCGAGGTCGTCGGCGGCGTACGCCGGGTCGGCCGGGTCGGCGGCGTGGGCGCAGCCGGGGCCCCGGGTCTGGTGCAGGAAGCGGGGTTCCACCCAGGGCCGCAGCGGGTCCGCCCCACCGGTCGGGTCGGTCGCCTCCAGGGCGGCGGAGACCTGCACCTTCACCACCGAGAGGTGGGCCGCGCGCAGCCGGGCCAGGGCGGCGGCCGGCTCCTCCCAGGCGCACGCCAGGTGGGCCAGGTCCAGGCAGATCCCCAGCCGCTGCGGGTCCAGCCCGGACAGCAGCCGGGCGGCCTGGTCGGTGGACTCCACCACGCAGCCCGGCTCCGGCTCGAAGCCGACCCGGACCGGGCGACCGGTCTCCCGCTGCACGGCGGCGAGCCCGTCGGCCAGCTCGTCGAGGCGGCGGCGGGCGGCGTCGGCCCGCTCGGCGTCCCACGGCGTCCGCCAGGCCAACGGCAGGGTGGAGACCGAGCCCCGGGCGGCGTCGTCGGGCAGCAGGTCGGCCAGGATCCGGGCCAGGTCCAAGGTGTACCGGGTGCGCTCGGCGGTGGTCCAGTCCGGGTGGTACACCGCGCCCTTGACCACCGGGGCCTGGAACGCGGCGTACGGGAAGCCGTTGAGGGTGACCACCTCCAGCCCCCGGACGGTCAGCTCGGTACGCAGCCGGCGGCGCAGCCCCGCGTCGGCGGCCAGCTCGGCGGCGACCGGGGCGGCCAGCCAGAGCCCCAGCCCCAGCAGGTCGCCGCCGAGGCGCTCGCGGACCGGCACCGCGTACGTGTCGAGCTGCCCCAGGATGCCGGGCAGGTCCTCGGCCGGGTGCACGTTGGTGCAGTAGCCGAGGTGCACGGTGCTGCCGTCGGCGTGCCGCAGGCGCATCAGCTACCGCCGCGCAGGATGGAGTTGCCCTGGAAGGTGGGGGCGGGGGCGTCCAGGTCGCTGAGGTCCAGCCGCCCGGACTGGCCGTAGAACTCGACCGGGTTGCGCCAGAGCACCTGGTCGACGTCGTCCTCGGTGAAGCCGGCCTGGAGCATCGCCTCCCCGGTGGCCCGGGTCAGCAGCGGGTCGGAGCGCCCCCAGTCGGCCGCCGAGTTGACCAGCATCCGCTCGGTGCCGTACGTCCTGAGCAGCTCCACCATCCGGGGCGGGGACATCTTGGTGTCCGGGTAGATGGAGAAGCCCAGCCAGCAGCCGGTGTCCCGGACCAGCTTCACGGTCACCTCGTTGAGGTGGTCCACCACCACCCGGCCGGGGGCGATGCCGGACTCGGCGACCACCGCCAGGGTGCGCTCCACGCCCTTGACCTTGTCCCGGTGCGGGGTGTGCACCAGCGCCGGCAGGTCGTACGCGACGGCCAGGGCGAGCTGCCCGGCGAAGGCGGCGTCCTCCTCCGGGGTCATCGAGTCGTACCCGATCTCGCCGACCGCCACCACGCCGTCCTTGTCGAGATACCGGGGCAGCAGGTCGAGCACCGGCCGGCAGCGCGGGTCGTTGGCCTCCTTCGGGTTCAGCGCGATGGTGGCGTGGTGCCGCACCCCGAACTGCCCGGCCCGGAACGGCTCCCAGCCGATCAGCGAGTCGAAGTAGTCGGCGAAGGAGGCGGGGCTGGTGCGGGGCTGCCCCAGCCAGAAGGCGGGCTCCACCACCGCGCGTACCCCGGCGGCGGCCATCCGCTCGTAGTCGTCGGTGGTGCGCGAGGTCATGTGGATGTGCGGGTCGAAGATGCGCATCACGCCTCCCGGGCGGTGAGCTGGTCGAGCAGGTCGGTGGCGTCGGCGGGCATCCGCCGACCGGCGGCGTGCCGCTCGGCGGCCAGCCCGGCGAGCATCGCCGCCAACTCGCCGTCCGCCCGGTCGTCGAGGTCGGCCACCTCGGCCAGGGGCACGTCCATGAAGACGCACTTGAGCACCGCCTGCCGCCAGGACGGCGGGTCCAGGTGCCCGGCGTACGGGCCGAGGGCGGCGGCCACCAGCCGGGTGTCGTTGGTCCGGATCGCGTCGTGCAGCAGCGGCACCCCGGCGGCACCGATCGGCAGCAGCGGCAGGGCCCGCAGCACGGCCCGCTTCTCGGCCGCGTCACCGTGCCGGTAGAGCGCCTCGGCGTACTCGGCGTGCCCCCGGGGCAGCGCGGTCAGCAGCAGCGCGCGGGCCGCCTCGTCGGCCGTCCAGCCGGGCAGGTCGGGCAGCGGGCCACGCCCGCACCGCCGCCCGGCGGCCGGGAAGAACCGGTCGATGCTCGCCGGCTCGTCCGCCACCCGGCGCAGCGCCGCGTCCAGCCAGTCGGGATCGGGTACGTCGCGCAACGCGGTCCGCAGCCGGTCCGGTGTCATCCGCCTGTCCTCCCCTCGTACCGGTCGGCCGGTGGCCGAACCGGGTGTTCCGCTCAGGTCCCCGCGCCGCCTCAGCGGGCCCGGGTCGGCTCCCCGCCCACCGCCGCACCGGCCCGCTCGGCGGCGCGCAGGAAGTCCAGCGACGTCGCCGCGACGCTCGGGGCGGCGTGCGAGTGCCGGGGCAGTTCCACCGCGACGAGGCCCCGGTAGCCCACGTCGGCCAGGGCCCGCAGCACGGGCGGAAAGTCGATCTCGCCGGTGCCGAACTCCAGGTGCTCGTGCACCCCCCGCCGCATGTCGTCGATCTGCACGTTGACCAGGTGCGGACCGACGTCGTACACGCACTGCGGCACGGAGACCGGCTCCAGGCAGCGGCAGTGCCCGATGTCGAGAGTGAGGCCGAAGGCCGCCGGCTCGCCCAGCGCCGCCCGCAGCCGCCGCCAGCCGGCGATGTCCTCCACCAGCATCCCCGGCTCCGGCTCGAAGCCGAGCGGCACCCCGGCCGCCTCGGCGGCCTCGACGGCGACCGCGCAGCCGGCGACCAGCCGGTCCCAGGCGACCTGCGGGTCCACCCCGGCCGGGCGCACCCCGGCCCAGAAGGAGACCGCCTCGGCGCCCAGGTCGGCCCCGACCCGCACGGCCCGGCGCAGGAACTCGATCCGCCGCGCCGGGTCGTCGTGCAGCAGCGTCGGCGCGTGCTTGTGCCACGGGTCCAGCAGGTACCGGGCACCGGTCTCGATCACCACGGCCAGGCCGAGGTCGGCCAGCCGCCGCCGGACGGCGGCCACCCGCCCGGCCAGCCCGGGGGCGAACGGGTCGAGGTGGTCGTGGTCCAGGGTGAGCGCGACCCCCTGGTACCCGAGGTCGGCCAGGACGGCGAGCGCGTCGTCGAGCCGGTGGTTGGCGAAGCCGTTGGTCCCGTACCCGAACCGCAGCCCGGCCGGG
>NZ_LRQV01000062.1 GCF_001567585.1 Micromonospora rosaria | reverse complement strand
AACTGGCGGCGGCGTTCCCGGTCCCGGTGAAGCTGCTCGTGGTCGGCGGGCCCCGGCCCGGCGCACTCGACCGCCACCCGGAACGCGGGCCAGGCCAGGTCGACGTGGAGCAGCCGGCCGGAGGGCAGCCGGATCGGGTGCTGGGCGACCGGGCGGGGCAGCCCGGCCAGCACCAGTCGGACCCGCAGGTGGGACTCGGGTGGCGACTGCGCGGCCGGGTCGGCCAGGCCGAACGCCAGCCCGGCCCGGCGGCTGCCGGGCTGACCCGCCCGCTCGGTGAGCACCGCGTCGAGGGCGGCGTGGTCGGTCAGCCCCCGGCGGAGCAGGGTGTCGATGATGCCCACCGCGTGGGCCGGCTCCAGCCAGGCCGCCGTCTCCCAGGCGGCGTCGGCCGGGCCCGACCGGGCCGGCGGCCCGACCTGGATCAACCCGGCCGGCGGCCCGTCCCCGATCAACCCGGCCGGCGGCGCGTCCCCGGTCAGCTCAGCCGGTGACCCGGCCTGAGTCAGCCCGGCCGGTGACCCGGCCTGAGGCAGCCCGGCCGGCACCGGGCCGGCCCGGTCGGTGGTGGGCGACCGGAACGCCCCCGCCGGGGCGGGGACCGCGTCGGACTGGCTGGTGTGCACCCGCACGCCGTGCTGGGCGGCGACCCGGACCGCGCCCGTGGTGAGCACGTGGACGTCGTCGGCGAAGGAGGCGGCGTGCTCCACCCCGTGCAGGTAGGCGGCCGACGGCCCGGCGAGCAGCACCGTGGCGGGCAGCCGCAGCGCCACCGCCCGGCAGGCCAGGGTGTGGTCACGGTCGAGCCGCGCGTCGGCGTAGACGTCGTGCCGGACCCGCAGCCACGCGGAGCTGCGGAGCTGGTGTTTGGTGAGCAGGCCGCACCGGACCGCTTCGGAGCCACGGAAGACCTGGAACGCGAGGGAGCGGGGACGCTGGGCGCGTGGAGGCATACCGATCAGGGTGACCGCCGGGTGACCCCCCGCGACACCCCTGTGGACAACGCCCGTGTTCGCCCCGTCCGTCCCTTGTGGATAACCCGAACCGCGACCGTCGATTGTGATATAGGAGCGGCTTCAGGCGAGGGCGGCGACGATCGCCGCGGCGGCGGCGCGGACCTGGCCGCCCACCTCGTCGGCGTCCAACGGGGCCAGAGCCACCACCCCGACGCTCGCCTCCAGGCCGGGCACGCCGAGCACCGGCGCGGCGACGCCGTACGCCCCGGCCTGGAGTTCCCCGGCGGTGCTGACCGGCCCCGGGGAGCCGGCCCGGCCGGCGAGGATGGCCTGCCCGGCGGCGCCGCGCTCCAGCGGGTGCCGGGCCCCGGTCCGGTACGCCACGTGGAACGACGTCCAGCTCGGCTCCACCACGGCCAGGGCGACCCCCTCGTCGCCCTCCACCACGGTCAGGTGGGCGGTGGCACCGGTCTGTTCGGCGAGCCGGCGCAGCGCGGGCAGCGCCCCCTCGGCCAGCAGCGGCTGGGCCCGCCGGGCCAGGTGCAGCAGGCCGGCGCCGAGCCGCAGCCGCCCGCGCCCGTCGCGGCGCAGCATGCCGTGTCCGGCCAGCGCACCCACCAGCCGGTACACCGCCGCCCGGCCGATGCCCAGGCGGTGCGCCGCCTCGGTGACGGTGAGTCCGTCCGGGGCGTCGGCGACCAGGTGCAGCAGGCGCAGCCCCCGGTCCAGGGTCTGCGCCGTCTCGCCCGGCCGGGCCGCCGGGCCGCCGCCGACCGCCGGGCTGCTTACCGCCGGGCCGCCGCCGTTCCGGTTCGTTGGGGTGCCCGGACGCGAGGTCGTCCGTTCGGGCTGTGCCGCCGTGTCCACGTCAGGAGCGTACGACCGGTTCCGGGGCTACCCGTCAGGTGACCGACAGCTACCCTTGTACGGTGACGCTACGCCTGTATGACACCGCCACCAGAACGGTCCGGGACTTCGTCCCCCGGGAAGCCGGCAAGGTGGGGGTCTACCTGTGTGGTCTCACCCTCCAGGCGCCACCACACATCGGTCACCTTAGATCGGGTGTCAACTACGACGTGCTCCGTCGCTGGTTGCTGGCGAAGGGCTTCGCGGTCACCTTCATCCGGAACGTGACCGACATCGATGACAAGATCCTGGTCAAGGCGCAGGAGCAGGGGCGGCCGTTCTGGTCGATCGCGTACGCCAACGAGCAGATCCTGGCCGGAGCGTACCGGTCACTCAACGTGTTGCCGCCGACGTACGAACCCCGGGCCACCGGGCACGTCCCGGAGATGCACGAGCTGATCACCCGGCTGATCGCCGACGGGCACGCCTACCCGGCCACCGACGACTCCGGTGACGTCTACTTCGACGTCGCCTCCTGGCCGGCGTACGGGGCCCTGTCCGGGCAGTCCCCGGACGACATGCAGTCGGCCTGCGACGCCCCCGACCGGGGCAAGCGGGACCCCCGGGACTTCGCCCTGTGGAAGGGCGCCAAGCCCGACGAGCCGGCCGACGCGTACTGGCCGTCGCCGTGGGGGCGGGGTCGACCCGGCTGGCACATCGAGTGCTCGGCGATGTGCTGGCGCTACCTCGGGCCCGAGTTCGACATCCACGGTGGCGGGCTGGACCTCACCTTCCCGCACCACGAGAACGAGATCGCCCAGTCCCAGGCGGCCGGCCTGCCCTTCGCCCGGTACTGGGTGCACCACGGGCTGCTCAGCCTCGGCGGCGCCAAGATGGGCAAGTCCGCCGGCAACGCCCTCGACCTGGCGTACGTCGACTCGCTCGGGGTACGTGCGGTGGAGCTGCGCTACTACTTCGCCGCCGTGCACTACCGGTCCCGGATCGACTACACCGAGGACAACCTGCGGGACTGGGCGACCGGCTACCGGCGTATCGAGGGGTTCGTGCAGCGGGCGGCGGAACGGGTCGGCCCCGGTCAGCTCGGTGAGCTGCCCCCCGGCTTCGTCGCCGCGATGGACGACGACCTCAACACCTCCGCCGCGCTCGCCGTGCTCCAGGACGTCGTCCGGGACGGCAACACCGCGCTGGGCGGCGACGACGTTGTGACCGTACGCACGGCACTGGCCGCCGTCCGCGCGATGCTGGATATCCTCGGGGTCGACCCCCTCGATCCGGCCTGGTCCGGTGGTGGCCGGCCGGACGACCTGCGCGGCGTGGTGGACTCCCTGGTCGCGTTGGCGCTCGAACAGCGGGCGCAGGCGCGTGGCCGTAAGGACTGGGCCGCCGCCGACACGGTACGGGACCAGCTCAAGCAGGCCGGTGTGGTGGTCGAGGACACCCCGCAGGGGCCGCGTTGGACTATTGGAGAGCAGGACTGATGGCCGGTAACTCGCAGCGCCGTGGACGGCGGCTGGCCCCGAAGAAGGGCGCCGTCAAGGGCTCGGGCGGCAAGAACCGGGACGCGCTCGCCGGGCGGGGCCGGACCCTGCCCGCCGATGAGCGACCGTGGCACAAGGCGTACTCGGGCACCGAGAAGCTGCCCGAGCGCACCGCCTGGAAGCAGGAGAAGGAGCGTCGGGCGGCGGCCGAGGAGGGCCGCGCGCCCAAGATCGGCCAGCCCGGCACGAAGGACACCACCTGGGGCAAGGGCAGCCGGGCCGGTGTCCCGCTGCGGCCCAGCCGGGGCAAGGGGGCACCCGCCCGCAGCGGCCCCCGGGTCGCCCCCGGCCGCAAGTCCAACCCGAGCAAGGACGGCCCGGAGCTGCTGCTCGGCCGGAACCCGGTGCTGGAGGCGCTGCGCGCCCAGGTGCCGGCGACCGCGCTGTACACCGCCCAGGGCATCGAGATCGACGACCGGGTCAACGAGATCGTGCGGACCGCCGCCGACCGGGGCATCGCCATCCTGGAGATCAGCCGCGCCGAGCTGGACCGGATGACCGGTGGCGTGCTGCACCAGGGCATCGGGCTCCAGGTGCCCACCTTCGCGTACGAGCTGTTCGAGGACCTGCTGGCGGCGGCGCTGGAGCAACCGGCCCCGCTGCTGGTGGCGCTGGACGGGGTCACCGACCCGCGCAACCTCGGCGCGGTGATCCGGTCGGCTGCCGCGTTCGGCGCGCAGGGGGTGTTCGTCCCCGAGCGGCGGGCCGCCGGGATCACCGCGACCGCCTGGCGTACCAGCGCCGGCGCGGCGGCCCGGGTTCCCGTCGCCCAGGTGACCAACCTGACCCGCTCGTTGAAGGCCTGCCAGAACGCCGGCTTCATGGTGGTCGGGTTGGACGCCGACGGCGACACCGACCTGTACGACCTGGAGGCGGCGGTCGGCCCGCTGGTCGTGGTGGTCGGTTCGGAGGGGCGCGGGCTGTCCCGCCTGGTCGGCGAGACCTGCGACCTCACCGTGAGCATCCCGATGATCTCCGAGGTGGAGTCGCTCAACGCCAGCGTCGCCGCCGCCGTCACCCTCGCCGAGGTGGCCCGCCGCCGCGCCACCGCCTGACCGGCCGGTCGGCGATCAGGCCGGACCGGCCCGGCGACGACCCGGACCCGTACCGAGAAGGGGCGGCCCGCACGAAGCGGACCGCCCCTTTCGGGTGGTGGTTCAGATCCGGTGGCCGGTCGCGGCGTTGAAGACGTGGCTGCGGCCGGTACGCGGCTTGACGAACACGGTGTCACCCATGTTCGGCATGTGCCGGCGGTCGGTGCGGACCACGAAGCGCTCGTTCGAGCCCTCCAGCGCGGCGTGGCCGTAGACGTTGGCGTCCGAGCCGAGGTCCTCGACCAGCTCGACCACGACCGGCATGCCGCCCTCGGTCGGGCTGACCAGGTCGCAGTCCTCGGGCCGGAAGCCCACGGTCACCTTGTTGTTGCCGCCCTCGGCCCGGGCCGCCTCGACCTGCTCGCGGGTGAGCGGGACGAGCAGCTCGGCGAAGGCCGCGCCCTGGTCGCTCAGCGGCACGGTCTTGATGTTCATGGCGGGGGAGCCCATGAAGCCGGCGACGAAGACGTTGGCCGGGGTGTCGTACAGCGCCCGCGGGGTGTCCACCTGCTGGAGGACACCGTCGAGCATGACCGCCACCCGGTGGCCCATGGTCATGGCCTCGACCTGGTCGTGGGTGACGTAGACGGTGGTGACACCGAGCTTGGCCTGGAGCGAGGCGATCTGGGTACGGGTCTGGACACGCAGCTTGGCGTCGAGGTTCGACAGCGGCTCGTCCATGAGGAAGACCTGGGGCTCGCGGACGATCGCCCGGCCCATCGCGACCCGCTGGCGCTGACCACCGGAGAGCGCCTTCGGCTTGCGGCTGAGGTACTCCTCCAGCTGGAGCAGCGCGGCGGCTTCCTTCACCCGGCGGTCGATCTCCGACTTGGGGGTCTTGCGCAGCTTGAGCGCGAACGCCATGTTCTCGTACACCGACATGTGCGGGTAGAGGGCGTAGTTCTGGAAGACCATCGCGATGTCGCGGGCCTTCGGCGGCAGGTGGGTGACGTCGCGGTCGTCGATGTAGATCGCGCCGTCGTCGACGTCCTCCAGCCCGGCGAGCATCCGCAGGCTGGTGGACTTGCCGCAGCCGGAGGGGCCGACCAGGACGAGGAACTCCCCGTCGCCGATCTGGAGGTCGAGCTGGTTCACTGCGGGACGCTCGGTGCCCGGGTAGATCCGGGACGCCTTGGCGTAGGTGACCGTAGCCATGAGGGGTTGACGCTTCCTTTCACCGGCAGGAACGTGCCGGACGATCCGAGTGAAGGAGCGACCGGCACGGGAGCCGTGCCGGCCCACGGGCGCACCGGAGTGTCGTCCGTGTCACTGCACGGTAAACGGCTTTCGCCGAGCTGCCAAGAAGAGAGTTCATGATTGGGACGGTTCCGTGTGGGCATTTCGGTCACTCGGGCACGGCGGGGTATCAATCGGCACCGGCGAGTGCAGCGTCCCCCGTCCGGATTCCGTTACATCGGGTCAGGAAATCGACGTTTCCAGTGGTGAGAAGCCCAGCGGCGCGGGATAACGCGACGTCAGTCGCTATGCTGACGGTCGAACGATCGGCACGGGGGCATTTCCTGCTCCGATCGCGCCCCTGTAGCTCAGCTGGCCAGAGCACTCGCCTTGTAAGCGAGATGTCGCCGGTTCGATCCCGGCCGGGGGCTCCAACTCCACACATGGTGCCCGCGCTCCACCCACCGGGCATCCCTGCGCGACCCACCGGGCATCCGTGCGCGCCGACCCCGCTTCGAGCCTACGCCCACGGGTGCGGGCCCGCCCGAGCCACCGCCCCCGGTTCCCGCTCCGGTGGAGGTCTGCGCCGGTGCCGGGCCGCCGCGACGGACCGGGCCCGGTGCAGCGGCCGGCTCAGCCGGTCGGCCATCCGGACCGTCAACTCGGTGTCGACCAGCGGACGGTTGACCTCGCCGGCGACGGCCAGCGCCCCCCGCGAGACCGAACGCCAGATCGCGGCGAGTCCGGCACCCAGCCCGAGCAGGGCCACCGCGCCCCGGGTGGCCGGCGACCCGCTGGCCGCGACGGCGCTCACCGCGACCACCGCGAGCAGGGCGCCGAGCAGCGGTACGAGCACCGGGACGAAGATGCCCCGGGTCGCCTCGACCACCAGCCGCCGGTCCCGGATGATCAGGTTACGGGCCACCCGGGCGTAGTCGTCCTCGTCGAGCAGGTCCCGGGGATGCAGGCCGCCGGTGAGCACACTGCGCCACCGTTCCCCCTGCTCCCGGATCTCGGCACCCAGGGCCGCCAGGTCCGGCGCCCCGTCGGGGACCACCCCGGCGCCCGCCGTCCGCACGGCCCCGGTCCAGTCGGCGAGGGACCGGCGGACCACCTCCGCCGAGTACGGGGGCAGCACGCCGGCCAGCTCCGCCAGCCAGCGGGAGATCTCGGCCTGGCGTTGCGTGAAGCGGGACAGCAGCGGGTCCCGGTCGCAGCCCCGGGCCGTGTCGGCCAGGGACCGGCCCAACCGGTACGCCCGGCCGATCCGGGGGTCGGTGGCCATCGTCCAGCGCAGCACGGTCAGGTTCAGGTCGTCGAGCAGGACCAGCAGGTCCCCGGCCCACGCCGGGGTCTCCGCGTCGGGGGCCGCCACCCGGGCGTGGGCGGCGCGGGTGGCCCGGAGCAGCCGGTCGCCACGGGTCAACCGGGCCAGGTCGGCGAGGGCCACGTCGACGCCGTCCAGGTACATCCGCATCCGGTGCCGCACCGGCATCTCGGTGAAGTTGGACAGCTTGTCGGGCCGGCCACCGGGCGCCCGGCCGCCCGACTCCGCAGGCGCGCACCGGACCTGGTGGAAGGCGTCGGCGAGCCACCAGCCGAGGCGGAGCGCGGTCACCACGGCGGCGCGGTCGTCGCCCGTGCCGGCGGCCGGCTGCCGCTCGTCGACCGGGCGCTGGTCGTCTGCTGCGACGAGGCCCGACCGGGGGCGGCTGGTCGGGTTCATGCTCTCCCCTCACCGGGCCGGACCTGGCGGCGGCAGCGCCGAACCGCTTTCGGGGCAATTGTAATAAAACCGGTGCAGAAAGGTGTGGCCTTGCCGGGGAGCCGGCGACGGGACCGGGGCGGGGGTCAGCGCCGGCCGGCGAGCAGCCCGCGCGGCCGGATGGACCGGACCGGTTCGGTCGCGGCCCCCTCGGCGCGCAGGATGTGGTTCGCCGCGACGATCCCGGTCGCCGCCGACCGTTCCATCAGCGCGCTGGGGAACTCCGTGCCGATCCCGTCCCCGGCCAGGTAGAGCCCGTCCGCGTCGGTCCGTACGCCGGGCCGGGTGGCGTGGCTGCCCGGGGCGAACGCCGGGGCCTGCGCCTCCACCCGGGCGCGCAGCTCGCGGACCCGCAGGCCGGCGAACTCCGGCCAGAGGGTACCCAGCTCGACCCGCATCCGTTCGGCCAGTTCCTCGGCCGGTACCCCCGGCTCGCAGGCGTACGCGTGCAGCTCGACCACCGAGCCGCCGGTGCGCCCGGCCCAGATCCGGGGCTCGTTCTCCAGCCGGTGGTACAGGGTCACCGAGTCCAGCGTGGGCTGCCGGGACACCCCGCTGAACACCGCCCGCCGCCGGGAGACGTCCCCGTCCAGCCAGTACCGGGCGACCGCGTACGGCGGACCGGGAACGCCGAACGCGGGCATCCGGGCCACCAGCTCCGGTGCCGCCGTCGCCAGCTCGGGGGAGGCCCGGACCAGCGCGGCCAGGGCCGGCGGGTCGACCGCGAGCACCACGTGCCCGGCCGGGTACCCGGTGCCGTCGGCGGTCTCCACCCGCCACCGGTCGCCGTCGCGGCGCAGCGCCGTGGCGGCCGTGCCGGTCAGCACCCGCCCGCCGTGCCGCTCGACGTGTCGGGTCAGCGGCGTCCAGATCGCCGTGGCGTAGTCCTCGTCCGGGCAGTCGAAGGCCAACCCCTCCCCGTTGCCGAGCAGGTAGAAGTGGAACTGGGCGACCATCTCGGCGGCCGACATCTCCGCCTCGTGGTTGAAGAACGAGTGCGAGAAGACCTCGAAGAGCATCGCCCGCGCCCGGTCCGGCAGCCGCAGCGAGTCGAGCAACTCCTCGGCGGTGGTGGCGTCCAGGTCGGCGTAGGTGCCGACCGGGTCGTAGGTGAGCAGCGGCAGCGCGGCGTCCCGGTCCATCCGCCGCAGGTCGTCGAGGCGCAGGCTGGGGCTGCGGGCCAGCAGGGTGAGCAGGTTCAGCGGCGGCGCGGGCGGCAGCCGGCCGAACTCCTCGGTCGGCCACCGCGCGGACAGCACCGGGTAACCGGGGATCGGCTTCAGGAAACCCAGGCCGGGGTCGATCCGGCGCAGGACCGCCCGCCAGTTGTAGTACTGCCGGAAGAAGGCGTGGAAGCCGTGCTCGACCATCTGCGTCCCGTCGGCCAGCCGCTCCGGCCAGGCCCCGAGCCGGCCGCCGAGGTTCGGCGCGGCCTCCAGCACGGTCACCCGTACGCCCCGCTCGGCGAGCACCACCGCCGCCGACATGCCGGCGATCCCGCCCCCGACCACCACCGCGTCGACGGGGCGCGGCACCCGTCGCGGGCCACCGCCGCCTGGGTCGACCCGGTGTTGCCGTACCCCGATGAGCCGCCCGACCCGCTGCGACAGCGCCATGTGCACCTCTCCGGCCGTGGGACCCCAGTCTCCCGCAGGACACCCCGTCCCGCCGGCTGGCGCGCGCTGCTACGGCCGACCCGGTCCGCCTTCCCCAGCCTGGTCCGGGTTCCCCAGCCTGGTCCGGGCTCGGCGGCCCGGTCACCCTTCCGGGCCGGGCGGGTGGGCCGCCCGCTCCGGCGGGGCCGCGTCGCGGTCATCCGCCGCCGGCCGGTGATCTGGTACGAGCCGGTCGCGGACCCGGTCCGCCTGGGTGTGCCGCCGCTGGGCGCGGTACAGGTCGTGCGCGCGTCGCCAGGCGGTACGGGCCTCGTCCGGCTGGCCGGCGGCGGCGTACGCCTCGGCGAGGTGCGCCAGGGTGTCCGCCTCCTTGTAGGCGTTGCCGAGGCGCCGGAAGACCTCTGCGGCCTGCCGGTGGTGGCGCACCGCCGCCTGGTGCCGCCCGGCGATCCGGTCGAGGTACCCGAGGCTGTCCAGGGCGAGCGCCTCCCCATCGGCGTACCCGTGCGCGCGGTGCAGCGCGAGCGCCTCGGCGCAGTGCCGGCGGGCCTGCTCGTACCGGTGCAGCTGGGCCAGGTACCACCCGACGGTGTTCAGGGCCCGCGCCCGGGAGACGGGGTCGAGGCGCCGGTAGAGCCGCAGGGCGTGCTGGGCGTGCGCGAGCGCCCGGCGGTCGTCCCCGCGCCGGGCCCAGGCACGGGCGAGGCTTCGCCGGGTCGCCGCCTCGCAGGCCAGGTCGTCCGCCTGCCCGGCGAGGGTGAGCGCCCGGTGCAGGTGCTCGTCCGCCCGGTCGTGCTGCTCGGCCCGGGAGTACGCCTGGCCGAGCTGCCGGTGGGCCCACGCCTGGGCGCTCGGATCGTCGAGCGCCTCGGCGGCGGCCAGCCCCTGCCGCCAGGTGTCGATGTAGTCGCTGCTGTGGCCCTGCTGCCGCTGGTGGGTGACGAGCGTCCCGGCGAGTTGCCAGACGAGCCGGTGCCAGTCCTGGTCCCGGGCCGCCCGGGAGGTCGCCAGCAGGTTTTCGTACTCGGCGTCGAACCAGCTCCGCGCCGCGTCGGCGGTGGTGAGGACGAGCGGGGCGGCCCCCGCCACCGGGGCCGCGACGTCGACCCTGCGCCAGTGCGGATCGAGCAGGTCCGCGCCGCGGAGCGCGGTGTGCAGGTAGAAGTCGACCAGCCGGCGGAACGCCGCCGTGCGCTCCGGGTCGGGCTGCTCGACGGCGAAGAGCCGGATCAGGTCGTGCATCCGGTACCGGCCGGGCACGTGCTCCTGCACGAGGTGGGCGCTGGTCAGGGTGGCCAGCAGCGTCCGGGCCCGCGCGACCGGTACGGCGGCGAGGGCGGCTGCGGCGGCCGGGCCGACGTCCGGACCGGCCGCGGTGCCCAGCAATCGGAACAGTCGGGCCGAGTCGCCGTCCAGTGCCCGGTAGGACCAGGAGATCACCGCGCGGACGTTCACCGAGAGGTCGTCGGTGCCCAGGCCGTCGAGGCGGGCGGACTCGTCGCGCAGGTCCGCGCAGATCTCCCGCAGCGGCAGGCGGGGCCGGGTCACCGCGCGGACGGCGACGATGCTGATCGCCAGGGGCAGCCCGGCGCAGAACCCCAGCAGCTCCGAGACGGCGGCGGGCTCGGCGTCGACCCGCCGGGCGCCGAGGTGGCCGGTGATCAGCTCCCGGCTGCCCGCCGGGTCGAGCACGTCGAGGCGTACCGCCGTCGCTCCGCGCAGGTACAGGTCGGGCAGTTCGTGCCGGCTGGTCACCAGGATGGCGCAGGTGGGGGTGCCGGGCAGCAGCGGCTCGACCTGGCCGGCGTACCGGGCGTTGTCCGCCACGACGAGCATCCGCCGCTGCGCCAGCGTGCTCCGCAGGAGCGCGGCCTGGGCGTCCGGATCGACGGGTACGACCTTCGGGTCGACGCGCAGGGCGGTGAGCAGGGAACGGAGCGCGGTCGCGGCGGGCATCGGCGGCTGGGTCGGGTCGAACCCGCGCAGGTTCACATAGAGCTGGCCGTCCGGGAAGTCCGCGCTGCGCAGGTGGGCCCAGTGCACCGCCGTGCCGGTCTTGCCCACGCCACCGGTACCGATGATCACCGCCATCCGTGCCGTGGCCGGCACGCCGGTCGGCTGCTCCGCCGGCCGGTCCAGGGCCCGGTCGAGCTCGGCGAGGGCGGCGTCCCGCCCGGTGAAGACCGGCGGTGGGGCGGGCAGTTGTCGAGGTACCTCGGGGTCCCCGGCGGCGGCCGAGCCGTCGGCCGCCGGGTCCGCCTCCCCGGGCTGCCGGCTGCTCCGCCGCACCCGCCCTTCGACCAGCGCGGCCAAGCCGGTCAGGACGACCGCCGCGCCGACGGCGAGCCACCGCGCCGCGCCGTCCGTCGGCAGCAGCGTGCTCCCGGCATTCGTCAGCATCGGGACCAGCACTGCGGTGGCCAGGGTCGCCGCTCCGCCCAGCAGGGACCAACGAGCGCGCATGCTCCGCCCTCCGCGACGACACCCGGTGATCGATCCATCATGATGCGTCGCGGCAACCCGCCCCACGCCGCCCTGGCTCCCCCGCCGCCACCCGCCCCGCGTCGGCAGCGGGTGCCCGCGCGCCGGCGGCGGTGTTAGGAGGGGGCCCCTATACAACAGAAAGCGTTAACAGGGGGCCCTTCCTTTCACCGGGGGCGGTCGGAGGTGGGCCAGACGTACTCCAGGTCGGGCGGGACGTCGCCGAAGAACCGGCGGTAGTGCTCGGGATCCTTGCGCAGCAGGGACGACTGGTGGCTGCGGTGCAGGTCGTCGCGGCCCAGCCAGGGCGGCAGCTCACCGGCCTCGGCCAGCTCGGCCCGGCCGCGTACCCGGGTCGGGCCACCGGCGGCGGCGAGGTCGGCGGTCAGGGTGGCCGCGCAGGTGTCCGCCCGGCCGGGCGCGCACCACACCGCGCAGACGTCCAGGCCGTACCGGACCAGCGCCTCCTCGTAGCCGGCCCACATCTTCACCGCCGGGTGGTTGCGCCAGCCGTACCCGGGGCGGGTGAGCCCGCGCAGCACCTGGATGGCCTCCACCCGCTGCTTGCCCAGCCGCTTCTGGTCCAGCACCCGGGCGCTGGCCAGGAAGTCCGGATAGGGCAGGAAGGTCTGCACGGCGGGTGCTCTACCCGGCGGCAACCGGGACATGCGGGCCGGCGGCGGGAAGAACGTTCATGATCACGGGGCTGCGCCGAGTGCGACCGGCTGACTACGATTCGGCACATGTCGGAGCCCTGGATGGACATCGCCCGCCGCGCGGTGGAGTCCGGGTTGCGGCGGCGCGGCACCGGCGACCCCCGGCCGCACTACGTGGTCTGTGGCCAGGACGCGCTGGTGTACCACGTGGTCAAGGGGCTGCTCGCCACCGAGCAGCGGGCGGGCACCGTGCGGATCACCGTGGTCGTGCCGCCCCGGCGTCGCCCCGACAACCCCGACGTCCGGTCGATCCGGGGCATCCGGGTGGTCAAGGCGGAGCGGTTGGACGAGGAGGCGTTCCGGCGGGCCGGGCTGGCCGGTGCGGAGGGGCTGGCCCTGCTGCACCAGGACGACGTCGGCAACATCCACGCCGCGTACTGCGCGCAGGCCGTCGAGCCGGACGTCCGGCTGGTGCTGCGGATGTTCAACACCCGACTGGCCGGGGGTGTCCGGCAGCTCTTCCCCGACTCGGCGGTGCTCTCCGACGCGTCGATGGCCGCCCCGGCGTTCGTCGCCGCCGCGCTCGGCGAGGTCGCCCCGACGTACTTCCGGCACCAGGGCCGTACGCTGCACGTCGCCCGCCGCGTCGACGTACGCCCGGAGGACGTGGTGTGCGGGGTGGCCGACACCCGCGACCCGCACCGGATCCGGCTGCTGCCCGCCGACGAGTCCACGGCGGACCTGGTCCTCGCCGAGGCGACCGGCCAGCCGGCCGGTACCGAGCTGGCCGCCCGCCGCCTGGTGCGGGCCCGCCGCCCCCGGCCGATGCTGATGACCCTGCGCGCGGTACGCAGCTTCGCCAGCCGCAAGCTCGGCATCGCCACCATCGCGGTGCTCGGGGTCATCGCCCTGCTCGGGTACCTGATCTCCCGCGCCGAGGAGGTCTCCCCCGGCGAGGCGCTGTACCTGACCCTGGTCACCACGCTCAGCGGCGCCGACCCGGACACCGAGAAGGACGCCGCCGCGCAGATCATGCAGGTGGTGCTGAACCTGGCCGGCCTGGCGCTGATCCCGCTGATCACCGCCGTGGTGGTGGACGGGATCGTCAACGCCCGGCTCGCCCTGCACGCCGGCCGCATCCAGGCCGAACGCGCCGGGCACGTGGTGGTGGTCGGGCTCGGCAACGTCGGTACCCGGGTGATGGCCCAACTCAACGACTTCGGCATCGAGGTGGTGGCGATCGACAAGGACCCGGAGGCCCGGGGCGCGTCGCTGGCCCGCCGCCTCGGGGTGCCGCTGATCGAGGGGGACGCGGCGCGGGAGGAGACGCTGCGCGCCGCCTCGGTGGAGAACTGCCAGGCGCTGGTGGTGGTCTCCACCGACGACGTGGCGAACCTCCAGGCCGCGCTCAACGGCCGGGCGGTCAACGAGAACCTGCGAGTGGTGCTGCGGCTCTTCGACGACGACTTCGCCGAACGGATCTCCAGCGCCTTCGACATCGGCATCTCCCGCAGCGTCTCCTACCTGGCCGCCCCCTCCTTCACCGGGGCCCTGCTGAACCGGGCGGTCATCGCCACCATCCCGCTCGACCGGCACGTCCTGGTGGTGGCCGAGGCGCCGGTCGCCCCGGGCTCCGCGTTCGACGGCGCGCCACTGTCCGCCGTGGGCCGACCCGACGGGGTACGCCTCATCGCGCACACCCCCGCCGGCCAGACCGCGCACTCCGGCGTGGACTGGTCACCCGACCCACGCATGGTGATCAACGCAGGGGACCGGCTCATCGTGCTCGCCCGCCGGGCCGGGCTGAGCTGGCTGCTGCGGCAGACCTCCCCGCCCCCGCCGGCCCTCCCGCCGCAGCCCGCCGGCCTCCCCACCCCCCGTCCCGCCGACCCGGACTGACCCGGACCGGCGGGCGCCGGTCATCCACGGGACACCGGGCGCGGTCATCCACGGGACACCGGGTGACGGTCAGGGCCGGACGTGGCGGCGCAGGGCGTACCAGGTGGCGCCGAGGGCGAGCACTCCGAAGCCGGCGAGGACGCTGGTCAACGGCAGGTTGACGGCCAGCACCAGGCAGCCGACCAGCCCCAGCGCGGCGAGGAGCTGCACCGGGAGCCGTCGGGTCCGGTCGCGGCCCAGGGTCAGCGCGGCGGCGTTCGTGATCGCGTAGTAGACCAGCACCGTGCAGGCGGAGAAGCCGATCGCGCCCCGGACGTCGCCGAGCGCCACCACCCCGGTCACCACCCCGGCCACCGCCAGTTCGGCGCGGTGCGGCACGTGGTACCGGGGGTGCACGGCGGCCAGCGCCCCGGGCAGGTCCCGGCGGCGGGCCATCGCCAGCAGGGTCCGGGAGACCCCGGCGAGCAGGGAGAGCAGGACCCCGGTCACCGCGACGGTCGCCCCGGCCCGCACGACCCAGGCCAGGCCGGGCAGCCCGGCGGCGGTGACCACCTCGGCCAGCGGCGCGTCGGCGGCGGCGAGCCGGTCGGCGCCGAGCACCCCGAGCGCCACCACCGCCAGGGTCAGGTAGATCAGCAGGACGATCCCCAGGGCCAGGGGTACCGCGCGGGGGATCGTCCGCTCCGGGTCGCGGACCTCCTCGCCGAGGGTGGCGATCCGGGCGTACCCGGCGAAGGCGAAGAAGAGCAGCCCGGCGGCGGTGAGCACGCCCCGGACGCCGGTGTCGCCGAGGTCGCCGAGGCGGGCGACGGAGAGGCCACCGAAGGTCGCCCCGGTCACCGCCACCGTGGCGAGCACGGCCAGGGTGAGGGCGACCAGGAGCCGGGTCGCCGCCGCCGTCTTGCCGATGCCGCGCAGGTTCACCCCGGTCACCGCGAGCACCGCGCCGACGGCGACCAGCCGGGCCTGCCCCGGCCAGAGGTACGCGCCGATGGTCAGCGCCATCGCCGCGCAGCTCGCCGTCTTGCCGACCACGAAGCCCCAGCCGGCGAGGAACCCGGCGAACGGGGTCAGCCGTTCCCGCCCGTAGACGTAGGTGCCGCCGGACTCGGGGTACCGGGCGGCCAGCCGGGCCGAACTGGTCGCGTTGCAGAACGCGACGAAGCCGGCCAGCGCCAGCGCGAGCAGCAGCCCGGCCGCGCCGGCCGACGCGGCGGCCGGGGCGAAGACCACGAAGACGCCCGCGCCGAGCATCGACCCCAACCCGACGACCACCGCGTCGGGTACGCCCAGTCGCCGTGCCAGGTGTGCCACGAGCGCAGGCTACGGGGCGGTCATGAACGGACGGTCGAGATCGCGTAGCCGGCCGGGCAGCGGCAGGTCGTCCCAGGGCACCCGGTGCAGGATCCGGTCCAGCAGGAGCCCGAGCAGCAGCCCGGCCACCGAGTCGGTCAGCCAGTGCCAGCCCAGGTAGGTGGTGGTGCACAGGACCACCACCGGCGGGACGATCCGCAGCGCGAGGACCAGCCGGGGCGGGACGCTGCGGCCGTAGGTCCGCAGCAGCGGGGCGAGCAGCAACGCCAGTACGCCGTACCAGACGATCGCGTTCGCCACGTGCCCGGACGGGTACGACTGGGCGAAGCGCAGCGGCAGGTCGTCCTGGAACAGCGGCAGCGTCTGCTCCGGCGGCAGGAAGGGCTCCTTGACGCTGGCGCTCGGCGCCGGCCGGGCCGTCCACACCTTGAGCGGGCCGACGGTCAGGGTGGTCAGGGCGAAGCCGGCGACCGGCACCAGCACCGGGCGCACCGAGCGGAGCCGGACCGCCAGCAGCACCGCCAGCCCCGTCGCGAGCAGCGTCAGCGGGGTGCCCTGGCCCAGGTAGTTGAAGACCATCGCGACCCGGAACGCGACCGTGGGCCGGTGCGCGGCGGCCCAGTCGGCGACCGCCCGGTCCAGGCCGAAGAGGTGCCCGGCGGCGAGCGCCACGGTGATCGCGACGAAGGCGGTGAGCAGGAACACGTCGAACCACCACCCGGCCGGGCGCACCGGGCGCAGCCAGGCGTGGGGCCGTACCGTCGGGGTCCCGCGCACCCGCCCACGCTACCGGTCCGGCGGCGGACGGGGTCGGGGCGGCTGTGGGCCCAACCACGAAAAGCGGCGATGTCTGCGGTGAGCCGTCAGACTTGGTCGCGTGCGGATCACCTCAGCCCTCGTGGACCCGGCGCTGCTCGACCTTCCGTGGTCGACGCCGTTGGAGCAGTGGCCTGCGCACCACCTGGTCGCGCTGCCGCAGGGCATCTCCCGGCATGTCGTCCGCTTCGTCCGGCTCGGCGAGTTCGTCTACGCGGTCAAGGAGACCGGCGAGCGGGTCGCCGAGCGGGAGTACGACCTGCTACGGGCGCTGGAGCGGATCGACTTCCCCTCGGTCGAGGCGATCGCCATCGTGGCCGACCGGTGCACCGACGACGGTGAGCCACTGGACCCGGTGCTGATCACCCGGCACCTCCAGTTCTCCCTGCCGTACCGGGCGCTCTTCTCGCACACGCTGCGCCCGGAGACGATGGGCCGGCTGCTCGACGCGCTGGCCGCGCTGATCGTCCGGATGCACCTCACCGGCTTCTTCTGGGGCGACTGCTCGCTGTCGAACACCCTGTTCCGGCGGGACGCCGGGGCGTTCGCCGCGTACCTGGTGGACGCCGAGACCGGCGCCCTGCACCGGTCGCTCTCCAACGGCCAGCGTGGCGAGGACCTGGAGATCGCCCGGGTGAACATCTTCGGCGAGGCGCTGGACCTCCAGGCCGCCGGGCTGCTGCACGACGCGATCGACCCGGAGGTGGTCTGCGAGGAGGTCGTGCAGCGGTACGAGCGCCTCTGGCACGAGATCACCTACGAGCAGCAGATCGAGCGGGACGCCCGGCACGACATCGAGGGGCGGATCCGCCGCCTCAACGAGCTGGGCTTCGACGTCGCCGAGGTGGCGATGTCCACCATCGACGACGGGCGGTACCTGATCCGGCCGAAGGTGGTCGACGCCGGGTACCACAGCCGCCGGCTGCTCCGGCTGACCGGCCTGGACGCCGAGGAGAACCAGGCCCGCAAGCTCCTCAACGACCTCGACGCGTACCGCGCGGAGAGCGACCTCGTCGACGAGCAGCAGGCCGCCCACCGCTGGCTGACCGAGGTGTTCGAGCCGGTGGTCCGGGCGGTGCCGGCGCACCTGCGGCGCAAGCTGGAGCCGCAGGAGCTGTTCACGCAGATCATCGAGCACAAGTGGCTGCTCTCCGAGCAGGCCGGCCGGGACCTGGGGCTGGCCCCGGCCGTGCAGTCGTTCCTGACCGAGGTGCTGGTGCACCGCCCCGACGAGCAGGCCGTCCTCGGCGTCGAGCTGACCCCCACCGGCTGACCGGCCGGTGGCCGCGCGGTGCCGGGCCGGGCCGTGCCGGGCTGTGCCGGGGGCCGCCGGTGGGAGGCCGGGGTACCCGAGGTGAAGCCCTTTCGAGCTGCCCCTATGGACGGGGCGTTCGCCCCGGTCCTATCCGCGGGGCAGCTCGAAAGGACGTCAGACACGGGTGCCCGGGGTCTGGGGGAGCCGTCACCGCTCCACCAGCCCCGCAGGGCACACCCACCGGCTCACGCCCGCCCGGCCGGGCGGACGTGAGCCCAGTCGGTCACTCCACCGCCCGGTCACGCCACCCAGGAACCGGCCCGCATCACCTGGAGCACGTTCAGGTCGTCGTCGAGCACCACCAGGTCGGCGCGGAGCCCGGCCTGGAGCGCGCCGACCCGGTCGCCGAGACCGATCGCGCGGGCCGGGGTGGTGGCCAGCATCCGGCAGACGTCGGCGATCGGCAGCCCGGCGCCGACCGCGTGCCGCAGGGCAGCGGCCATGGTCAGGGTGCTGCCGGCGATCGCCCCGTCCCGGGCGAGGCGGGCGGTCCCCCCGGCGACGGTGACCGCCTGGCCGCCGAGTTCGTACTCGCCGTCGGGCATCCCGGCGGCGGCCATCGCGTCGGTGACCAGCGCGGCTCGGTCCGGCCCGGCGGCCGACACGGCGAAGGTCAGCATCCCGTCGTGCAGGTGCACCCCGTCGGCGACCAGTTCGCAGACCACCTGGGGTGCCTCCAGCAGCGCCACCACCGGGCCCGGCTCGCGGTGGTGGACCGGGCGCATCCCGTTGAACAGGTGGGTGCCGACGCTTGCCCCGGCCGCCACGGCGGCCCTGGTCTGCTCGTACGTGGCGTCGGTGTGGCCGATCGCGGCGACCACCCGGTGCCCGGTGAGCAGCTTGACCGCCGCCAGGGCACCCTCACGTTCCGGGGCGAGGGTGACCATCCGGACCGCCCCGCCGCCGAGTTCGATCAGCTCGGTCAGTTCCTCGGTCGACGGGTCGCGGAGGTGCTCGGGGTTCTGCGCCCCGCACCGCTGCGCCGACAGGTACGGCCCCTCGAAGTGGATGCCGGCGAGCACCCCCTCGGCGACCAGCGGCGCGTACGCGGCCGTGGCGGCGCGCATCAGCTCGAACGGCGAGCTGACCAGGCTGGCCAGCAGGGTGGTGGTGCCGTGGCCCAGGTGGAACGCCGCCGCCGCGCGGGCCGCGTCGGGGTCGCCGGTGGTGAAGGTGTGCCCGCCGCCGCCGTGGGTGTGCATGTCGACGAAGCCGGGGACGATCCAGTGCCCGTCGCGCACCGACGGGTACTCGGCGACCGCGGTGATCCGCTCGCCGTCGACCTCCACGCAGCCCTGCCGCACCACCCCGCCCGGGGTCACCACCTTGCCGTTCACCCGCAGGGCCATCAGCTCTCCTGTCTCTCGTCGCTGGGCGGGACCGTGCTGTCGGCGGCCCCGGTGTGCTCATCGGCGGCTCCGGCGCTGTCCTGGGCGGTGCCGGGTTTCTCGTCGGCGGGGACGGTGTCCAGCGCGAGCAGCGCCGCGCCGAGGCAGCCCGCCTGGTCCCCGAGGGCCGCCGGCACCAGGCGCGGCTCGCGGTGGAAGGTCAGCCGGTCGCGCAGCGCCGCCCGCAGCGGGTCGAGGAGCTGGTCACCGGCGCGGGCGAGGCCACCGCCGAGCACGATGGTGCGCACGTCGAACAACGCCTGGCCGGTGGCGAGCCCGTCGGCGAGCGCCTCGACCGCCTCCCGCCACACCCGCCCGGCGACCGGGTCCCCGGCGGCGGCCCGGGACGCCACCCCGGCGGCGTCGACGGCTGGTGTGGTCCCGCCGGGGGCCCCGGAGCCGGCGAGTTCGGCGTACCGGCGGGCGACGGCGGAGGCCGAGGCGAGTGACTCCAGGCAGCCGTACCGGCCGCAGCCGCAGCGCGGGCCGTCGGGACGTACCAGGATGTGGCCGATCTCCCCGGCGGCGCCGTGCGCGCCGGGGGCGGCCGACCCGTCGACCACGTGCGCGCCCGCGATGCCGGTGCCGATCGCGACGAAGAGCACGTGCCCGGCGTCGCGCCCGGCCCCGAGCCGGGCCTCGGCCAGGGCGCCGACCCGCACGTCGTGGCCGAGCGCGGTGGGCAGCCCGAGCCGCGCCACCGCCAGGTCCCGCAGCGGTACGTCCCGGAAGCCGACGTTGGCCGACCAGACCGCGACCCCGCGCGTCGAGTCGACCACCCCGGGGACCGCGATGCCGACCGCCACCGGGGCGAACCCGGTGGCGTGGGCCCGCGCGGCCAGCCCCTCGGCGACGCCGAGGATGGTGGCGACCACCGCCTCCGGGCCACGTCCGGCGTCGGTGGGGTGGCGCTCGGCGTGCACGACGGTGCCGTCCGGGCGGACCAGGGCACACTTCATCCCGGTGCCGCCCACGTCGAGCGCGACGGCGACGGCGGGCCGTCCCCCGGCGCCGCCGGGGGAGTGGCCGCGGCCCGTCACGCAAGCACCACGGAGCGGCGCAGGTGGCGGGGGGCGTCCGGGTCGAGCCCGCGACTGGTGGCGAGGGCGACCGCGAAGCGCTGGGCGAGGATCAGGTCGGCCATCGGGTCGACCGGGGTACGCCCGGCCGACCAGCGGCCGAGCACGGTGCGGTACCCGTGGGTGCGGCTGTGCACGAAGGCGGCCCCGGTCGCCGCGACGTCCTCGGGCAGGCCGGCGGGGAGGTCACCGAACGCCCAGACCAGCCGGCCCGGCGTGGCGATCGAGATCGGCCCGTGCCGGTAGTCCATCGCCGGGTACGACTCGGCCCAGAAGCTGGCCGCCTCGCGGCACTTCAGCGCGGCCTCGTGGGCGAGCCCGACCGTCCAGCCCCGGCCCAGGAAGGTGACCTGCTCGATCAGCGCCGGGTCGATCGGCAACGGGGCCCGGACGGCCACCTCGGCGTCGGCGACCAGCGCGCTGACGGTGTCGCCGAGGTGCGCCCGCAGCAGCGCCAGGGCGGTGGTGGCGAACCGGGTCTGCACCACCGACCGCTCGTCGGCGAAGGGCATCGGCACCGCCGCGTCGGCCAGGTCGGCGGCGGTCGAGGTGGGGTCGCCGACGAGGACGGTGCTCGGCACCCGCCCGCGCAGCGCGGCGAGCAGGTCCAGGACCTCGGTGGTGGTGCCGGAGCGGGTGATCGCGATCAGCCGGTCGTAGCGGCGACCGGTGGGGAACTCGGAGGCCTGGAAGGCGTCGGTCTCGCCCTGACCGGCCTGCTCGCGGCGGGCGGCGTACGCCATGGCGACGAACCAGGACGTGCCGCACCCGACGACGGCGACCCGCTCGCCGGGGCGGGGCAGTCGGTCGGCGACGCTGTCGGCGAGCCGGGCCGCCTCCCGCCAGCACTCGGGCTGGCTGGCGATCTCCGTGTGGACGTGGGACATCGGTGACTCCTCCCCGGGGAGGTCGGTGCGTGGTACCTCGATGGTGCCCCGATACCACTGGCGTTACGCGCCACGACGCTGTCGCGCATCACGGTCACGGGCCCTGCGGACCGACGGCGGCGCTGCCGCGCGGGGTGCCTGCGCGGTGCTGCGCAGACACCCCGCGCGGTGCTGCGCGATACGGCTCGTAACCGCCTTCTTTCGCGCGCTATTCTGCTCGAAGCCGGGTGACCGTGGCAACCGGCCGGTAGATCGCGCAGGTCAGGGTTTTGCGCGGTCCCAGTTCCGCGCACTACTGTGCACGCAATCAATCACTGACCGTGCAGGCACCTGGAGGACCCGGGGTGGACCGTTACGCCAGATGGAACGCCCTGCTGGAGATGCTGACCGACACCGGACGGGTCAGCGTCGAGGAGGCCGCCGAGCGGCTCGACGTCTCCCAGGCCACCATCCGGCGCGACTTCGACCAGCTCGCCCAACAGCAGATGATCACCCGTACCCGGGGTGGGGCGGTCGCCAACGGGGTCTCGTACGACCTGCCGTTGCGGTACAAGACGGCGAAGCACTCGGCCGAGAAGCAGCGGATCGGGGCCGCCGCCGCCGCGCTGGTCGCGCCCGGCACCGTGGTCGGGCTCAACGGCGGCACCACCAGCACCGAGGTGGCCCGCGCGCTGGCCGTCCGGCCGGACCTGAATACCAGCGCCGAGGGCGCCCAGCTCACCGTGGTCACCAACGCGCTGAACATCGCCAACGAGCTGCTGGTCCGGTCCCGGATGAAGGTCGTGGTGGCCGGCGGGGTGGTCCGGCCCAAGTCGTTCGAGCTGGTCGGCCCGCTGGGCGGGGCACTGCTGCGCGAGGTCACCCTGGACGTCGCCCTGCTCGGGGTGGACGCGATCGACCCGCAGCTCGGTGCCGCCGCCCACCACGAGGGCGAGGCGGCGATGAACAACCTCATGGTGGCCCGCGCCAAGCGCGTCGTGATCATCGCGGACTCGTCCAAGCTGGGCGGTCACGCGTTCGCCCGGATCTGCCCGGTGGACCGGGTGGAGACGCTGGTCACCGACTCCGGGGCCGCCCCGGAGATGGTCGAGGCCTTCCGGGCCGCCGGCGTCACCGTCATCTGCGCCTGACGGTAAGGAAGGGCCCCTTATTAACGCCTGCGGTAGAGAGGGGAACCCCTCTCACCGGCGCTGAGCTGCTTCCGTCTGCCCCGACACGCCGAGATGCATACCGGGTATTGCGGTGGCGTGTATACCGCGTATGGTGTCCGTCGTCACCATGCATTCCATCGGGGGAGGTGCAGCCTTGACGGCTGTCCTGGAGATAGCGGGTCTCCGCAAGACGTACCGGAGCCGTCGGCGCGGTACCCGCAACGCGCTCGACGGGTTCGACATGCGGGTCGAGGCCGGTCAGGTACACGGCTTCCTGGGGCCCAACGGCTCGGGCAAGACGACCACCCTGCGGACGCTGCTCGGCCTGATCCGGTCCGACGGCGGGCGGATGGCCATCCTCGGGCACGAGGTGCCGGCCGCCCTGCCCACGGTGGCCCGCCAGGTCGGGGCGATCGTGGAGAGCCCGCAGTTCTTCCCGCACTTCACCGCCCGGGACACACTGTCCCTGCTGGCCAGCGCCGGGGAGGTGCCCCGGCAGCGGGTCGACGAGGTGCTCGAACTGGTCGGGCTCCGCGACCGCGCGGGCGAGCGGGTCAAGACGTACTCGCTGGGCATGAAGCAGCGGCTCGCGGTCGCGTCGGCCCTGCTGAAGAACCCGAAGCTGCTCATCCTGGACGAGCCCGCCAACGGGCTGGACCCCGGTGGCATCCGGGAGATGCGCACCCTCACCCGCACCCTCGCCGAGTCCGGGATGACCGTGCTGCTCTCCAGCCACATCCTCGGCGAGATCCAGCTCATCTGCGACTCGGTCACCATCATCTCGCTGGGCCGCCGGGTCGCCTTCGGCCCCGTCGGGCAGGTGCTGGCGCAGCACGCCAGCAGCGCCGTGCGGGTCCGGCTGGAGGCGGTCACCGACCTGCCGGCCGCCGCCGACGCCCTCACCCGGGCCGGGCTCCAGGTGACCCCGTACCCCGACCACCTGATGCTCGCCGACGTCGACAAGCCGGCCGTGGTCAGCCGGCTGCTCGCCGAGCACGGCCTGTACGTCAGCGAACTGGCCCCGGTCGCCGTGGACCTGGAGAGCGTCTTCCTCGAACTCACCGCCACGGCACCCGTACCGGGCCAGCACCGCCAGGTCGACGAGTCCGCCCGGGTGGGCGGGGCGGCCCGGCCCGAGACCACCGGAGGAGGGTGGGGCGCGTGAGCCTCTACCGTACGGAGCTGCGCCGGCTCGTCAAGCGGCGCTTCACCCGCTACATGACCCTGCTGGGCCTGCTGGTCCTCGCGCTGGTGGTGGCCGGTCTCTTCGCCACCAACGAGAAGGTCGGCCCGGAGCAGTGGGCGGCGGCCGAGCGGCAGGCCGACCGGCAGCACCAGGAGCAGGTGCGCTGGGCCGAGCGGGAACGGGCCGGTTGCGAGCGGGACCGGGCGGCCGGGGTGACGGACGACGGCCGGTACCCGACGGACTGTGCGGAGATCGTGCCGCCGCCGCGCGACCAGATCGAGGCGGAGTGGTTCCTCCCCGCCACCTTCGACTTCCGCCAGGGCTTCGAGGATCTGGCGCTCGCGTTCACCGCCGTGCTGGCCCTGGTCGCGTTCGTCGTCGGCGCCAGCTTCGTCGGGGCGGAGTGGAGCACCGGCGGCATGATGAACCTCCTGCTCTGGCGGCCCCGCCGGGTGACCGTGCTGCTGACCAAACTGGCGGCGCTGCTCACCGGGCTGATCGCGGTGACCGTCTCCGCCGGGGCGCTCTGGACCGCAGGGCTGTGGCTGACCGCCGTCCTGCGGGGCAGCACCGAGCGGATGACCCCCGGGGTCTGGGAGTCGTTCGCCCTGACCGGGCTGCGCGGGCTGGCGTTGGTGCTGGCCGTGGCGGTGGTCGGGTTCGGGCTGGCCTCGCTGGGCCGCCACACCGCCATGGCGCTCGGCGGCGCGATCGCGCTGGCGGTGGTGGGCCAGTTCGGCGTCGGCATCCTGTTCTCCATGGCCAACGTGGCCTTCGTGGAGCGGTGGCTGATGCCGACGTACGCCCTGGCCTGGATGCAGCAGAAGGTCACCCTCCAGGAGTGGCGGAGCTGTGTCAGCGACTTCAGTGGGCAGTGCCAGCCGGCCACCTACGACGTGACGTGGGGGCAGTCGGCGGTGCTCTTCGGCGCCGGTGTGGTGCTGGTGCTCGGCGCGGCGATCTGGGCGATGCGGCGACGGGACATCTCCTGACGCACCCCGGCGCCGGCCACCGACGGGCCCCGGTAAACACCGGGGCCCGTCGGCGTACCCGGCGGTGACGTCAGCCACCCCGGCGACGGATGCGTCCCGCGTCGGGCCTGGTTACGCTGGTCATCCCCGGTCGGCGTCGCCGCGCCGCCGCGTCCGAGCGAGGAGCGCCATGCAGCAGCCCGACGCCGCTCCCACCACCGGAATCAGCGTCCCGCCGCCGCGTACCGCACCCGAGACGGAGCACGTCCCGCCGCCGCCGCGTACCGGACCCGAGGCCGGGACCGAGCCGGCCGGGGACGGACCCGCCGGGGCGTCCGCGCCGGGGTCGGGGCTGACCGAGCGGGAGCGCGGCATCCTCGCCTTCGAGCAGCAGTGGTGGCGGCACGCCGGGGCCAAGGAGCAGGCGATCCGGGACACCTTCGGGCTCTCCGCGACCCGCTACTACCAGTTGCTGAACGCCCTGTTGGACAATCCGGCCGCGCTCGCCGCCGAGCCGCTGCTGATCGGCCGGCTCCGCCGGCTGCGCTCCTCGCGCGCCCGCAACCGCCGCCGCTGACCGCCGGCGGCCCCGCACCGGATTCGGTGGCGCGGGGCATGGGGTCGGACGGACCGGGTAGGCGGGTCCGGTCCGGCGTGGGGCGCGGGTGACGGGCGCGAGCGTGGGGAGGCGACGGGGGATGGCGGCTGCGGGCGACCGGGGACGCCCGGCGACGGGTGCGGCGGGGGCCGCGCGTCCGGTCCGGGCCGTCGTGGACACCCCCGTGATGCGGGTACGCTCCGCCTCCGCGCCGGCCCCGGGCCAGCCGCTCAACGAGGACCTGGTGTTCCAGTTCGGCCCGCTGGTCGGGGTCCTCGACGGGGCGACCGTACCGGAGGGTTTCGAGACCGGGTGCGTCCACGGGCCGCAGTGGTACGTCCGGCACCTCGCGGCCCGGATCGGGCTGGCCGCGGCGGCCCGGCCGGCGGCGACGCTGATGAGCAACCTGGCCGCGGCGATCCTCGCGGTCCGGGCCGACCACGGCGGGCAGTGCGACCTCGACCATCCGGGTACCCCGTCCGCGACGGTCTGCCTGCTCCGTTGCGGCCCCGGCCAGGTGGACCACCTGGTGCTCTGCGACAGCCCGCTGGTGCTGGAGGCCGGCGGGCAGGTCCGCGTGGTGACCGACGACCGGCTGGCCGACGCGCTCGCCGACCTGCGCCGGATCGCCGAGACCGTGCCGGCCGGCGCGGAGGACCGGGCCACCCGGTTCCGGCAGGCGGTGGGAGTCCAGCGGGAGCGGATGAACCGGACGCACGGGTACTGGGTGGCCGCCGCCGACCCGGACGCCGCGTACCACGCGGTGACCGGCACCCTCCCGCTGCACGGCCCCGGCGCGGTCAGGCGGGCCGTGCTGCTCAGCGACGGCGCCTCCAGCGCGGTGGAGCAGTTCGGGCTCGTCGACTGGGCCGGATTGCTGGACCTGGTCACCCGGGACGGGCCGGGCGCGCTCATCGACCGGGTCCGGGCCGCCGAGCGGGACCACCCGGAGCGGCTACGCCGGCACAAGGGCTCCGACGACGCCTCGGCGGTGCTCTGCGAGTTCCCGCCGGCCGGGTGACCGCGCCCGCCGAGCCGGCCCGGGTGGACCGGACCGGCTCGGTCGGGATCAGAACGCGGGCAGGACCGAGCCCTGGTACTTCTCCTCGATGAACTTCTTGACCTCGGCGGAGTGCAGCAGCTCCTCCAGCTTCACCACGCGCGGGTCGTTCTGCTCGCCGTCACGGACCACCACCAGGTTGGCGTTCGGGTTGTTCTCGGCCTTCTCCAGCGCGAGCGCGTCGGTGGCCGGCTTCAGGCCGGACTCGATGGCGTAGTTGCCGTTGATCACCGAGGCGTCGGTGTCGTCGAGGCTGCGCGGAAGCTGGGCCGCCTCCAGCTCCCGGAACTGGAGCTGCTTCGGGTTGTCGGCGATGTCACGCTGGGTGGCGGAGGTCCCCGCTCCCTCCTTCAGCGTGATGATGCCGTGCTGGGCGAGCAGGTTCAGCGCCCGGCCGGAGTTGGTCGGGTCGTTCGGGATCGCCACCACGGCCTTCTCCGGCAGCGCCTCCAGCGAGGTGGCCTTCTTCGAGTACAGGCCGAGCGGCTCGATGTGCACCGGGGAGAGCGCGGTGAACTTGTACCCCTTGGCCTGCTTCTCGGTCTCCAGGTACGGCACGGTCTGGAAGTAGTTGGCGTCGAGCTGCTTCTCCTCCAGCGCCCGGTTCGGCTGGACGTAGTCGGTGAACTCGACGATCTCCAGCTTCAGCCCGGCCTGCTCGGCCAGGTTGTCCTTGATGTAGGTGAGGATCTCGCCGTGCGGCACCGGGCTGACCCCGACCTTGAGCGTGGCGTCGGGCGAGGCGGAGGCGCCGCTCTCGTCGGTGTCGGACCCGCAGGCAGCGAGGCCCAGGACGAGCGCGGTCGCGGCGAGTGCTGCGGTGATGCGTCGCACGATGAATGCCTTCCTTCTGGTTATCGGTGCGCCAGCCGGCGGGTGATCACGTCACCCACCATCTGGACGAGTTGGACGAACGCCACCAGGAGCACCACCGTGGCGATCATGATGTCGTTCTCGAAACGCTGGTAGCCGTAGCGCAGGGCGAGGTCGCCGAGGCCGCCCCCGCCGATCACCCCGGCCATCGCCGAGTAGCCGATCAGCGCGACCACGGTGAGGGTGAGCCCGGCGACCAGACCGGGCCGGGCCTCGCGGAGCAGCACCTTCCCGACGATCTGCCGGCGGTTGGCGCCCATCGCGTGGGCGGCGGCGATGACGTCCCGGTCGACCTCGCGCAGCGCGGTCTCCACGATCCGGGCGTAGAACGGGATCGCGCTGACCGTCAGCGGCACGATGGCCGCCGTGGTGCCGATGGTGGTGCCGACCACCGCCCGGGTGAACGGGATGATCGCGACCAGCAGGATGATGAACGGCAGCGAACGGCCGATGTTGACCACCAGGCCGAGCAGGGCGTTCACCGGCCGCGCCGGCAGCAGGCCGCCGGGGCCGGTGAGCACCAGGGCGACGCCGACCAGCAGCCCGCCGACCGCCGCGAGCAGGGACGCCACCCCCACCATGTACGCGGTCTCGCGCAGCCCCTGCCAGAGCAGTTCGACCAGGTCGTCGGCGATCATGCCGGCACCTCCACGGTGAGTCCGGCCGCGCGCAGGTGGGCGACGGCCGGTGCGGTCCGGTCGGCGTCACCGGGTAGGGCCAGGCGCAGCCGCCCGGCGCGGCCACCGGCGAGCTGCTCCACGGTGCCGTTGACGATCTGCACGTCCAGGTCGAAGCGGCGGGCGAGGTCGGCGACGAAGGAGCTGCCCGACCCGGTGACCGTCACGTCGACGACGGTGGTGTCCGGCAGCGCCGGCGGCGGTCCGAGCGGGAACAGCTCGGCGGCCAGCTCCGAGCCGGGGCGGGCGATCAGCTCGGTGACCGGCCCGGCCTCGGTGACCCGGCCGTCGCGCATCACCGCCACGGAGTCGCAGAGCCGCTTCACCACGTCCATCTCGTGGGTGATCAGCAGGATGGTCAGCCCGAGACGCTGGTTGAGGTCGCGGAGCAGGCCGAGGATCGACCGGGTGGTCTCCGGGTCCAGCGCCGAGGTGGCCTCGTCGGAGAGGAGCACCTTGGGCCGTCCGGCCAGCGCGCGGGCGATGCCCACCCGCTGCTTCTGCCCGCCGGAGAGCTGCGCCGGGTACGCGTCGGCCCGGTCGGTCAACCCGACCAGGTCGAGCAGCTCGGCGACCCGTCGGGCGCGCTCGGCGCGGGGTACCCCCATCACCTCCAGCGCGAAGGCGACGTTCCCGGCGGCGGTACGGGAGCTGAGCAGCGCGAAGTGCTGGTGCACCATGCCGGTGCGCTGCCGGGCGGCGCGCAGCCGGGCCCCGCCCAGCGCGGTCAGCTCGACCCCGTCCACCGTGACGCTGCCCTCATCTGGCCGTTCGAGCAGGTTGACGCAGCGCAGGAGGGTACTCTTGCCAGCTCCGCTGCGGCCCACCACGCCGAAGACCTCACCGGCGCGGACGGAGAGGCTGACGCCGTCGACAGCGACGACCGAGCGCCCCTTGGCGCGGTACGTCCGGCGTAGTCCGTCCAGTTCGATCACGTTGGGTCCCTGTCGGTATGTTTCCGGGGATGACATGACTCCCGATATTGTCTAGCGGGTAAGTAGGTTAATCGGTGTTTCGGCTTTTGACAGCCCTTGGTGAGGTGGAACACGGCTGGGCCGACCGGCCGTAACGCCCGACCGGACCGGCAGAGGCCCGGCATTGGGGTGGACGGTGGCCGGCCCGGCGGGCAGACTGCGGCACGTGGCGGGTGCGGTCCGGCTGGAGCCGGTGGACGAGCGGAACCTGGAGCCCCTGCTCTCGGTGGCGGTCGCCGAAGCGGAGCCGGACGACGTCATGCCCCCGGTCGACGCGCCGGCCGGGTGGTCGCACGCCCGGCGGGAGGCGTTCCGGGCGTTCCACCGGGACAGCTTCGGTGGGCTGCCCGGCCCCACCGGCACCCAGATGTACGCGATCCTCGCCGGTGACGAGGTCGTCGGGATGGTCCGGATGGCGCGGCGGGACGAGCCCGGCACGGTGGAGGCCGGGATGTGGCTGGGCCGGTCCGCCCGTGGTCAGGGGCTCGGCGCGGCGGCGTTGCGGGAACTGCTGAACGCCGCCGCCGCGGTGGGGATGCACACCGTCGTGGCGCAGACCACCTCGCGGAACGCCGGTGCGCTGTCGGTCCTGCGCAAGCTCGGCGCGAAGATCCGTGAGGACGGCGACCGGGTGGTCGCCGAGATCTCCCTGGACACCCCGCAGGCCTGACCGCCCGTCACTCCGCCCGGCGGCCCACGTCCCCGGGCGGACCGGGCCGGCCGCCGACAGGACATCTCCTCCCGCCCCCCAAAAGCAATTATGTCGGCGCGCCACCGGGGATGAATCTGCCTGCGGCGTCAAGGTGCGGCGGGCAGTTTGTGGCCGCGATCGACAGGGCTGTCCTTATGGTCGGTACACGACCTCGATCGGCGATTTCGACCGGGTGTCCGATTCGCAGTCGGAGAGCCCTCGTCGAATGCCCGCCCCGATGTTTTGCGCAGGTCAGGTGGGGTACTGCCGGCCGGGTCCGCTGATGCGGGGCATTCGTTCACGGGCCCGTTTTTTTACTCCCCGGCAGATGTGCCACGGGCCCTGTTCGACACGACGGATGCCCTCCGCCGGGGAGTGAGGGAGAACTGATGAAGAACGGAGCCCGAATCGCACTCGCGGTCGGTTTCGGTTATGTCCTCGGTCGGCGCAGGAAGCTGCGTACCGCCCTGACGATGGCCGCCGCCGTGGCCGTCGGTCGAGCCAGCCAGCATCCCGGTGGCCTGACGCGGTACGGCAGCCAACTGCTGAACGCCCCCCAACTGCGTGGCCTGAGCGCCCTGGGGGGACCGCTGGCCAGCGCCGGCAAGGCCGCGGCGACCGCCGCCGCCGGCAGCGGCATCGACAGCGTGAGTGGTCGCCTGCGGGACGGCGCCGAGGCGCTGCGCCGCCGGACGTCCGGCGGGAAGCCCCAGGTCGAGCAGGCCGCCGACGAGGAGCCGGAGGCTGAGCAGCCCGCCGACGAGGAATCGCAGGCGGGGCAGGCCGCCGACGAGAGGTCGTCGGCTGGGCAGAGTGCCGACGAGGAGCCGTCGGCCGGGCGACCTGCCGCCGGGAAGCCGTCGAGCAAGAAGCGGTCCGGTGGCAAGCGCTCGGCGCCGGACGAGGAGCCGGAACTCGACGAGCAGCCCGAGGCGGGTGACGACGAGGAGCCCGCCGAGCGTCCGGTCGCCCAGCGCCGGCAGCGGAGGCGGTGACCATGGCGACGGACGACCTCGCCGGCAAGGCACGCGAGCAGATCGGCGGCGAACTGCGCAATCTCGCCGCCGCCCTCGGTGAGCGGGCGGTGCAGGTGGTGACCGACAAGATCACCGGTGCCACCGGACGGCTCACCGAGTACGCCAGGGCCGGCGGTGGCCCCGGACTGGTGAGCGCCGCCACCGGGGTGCAGAAGCTCGCCGAGGGCGAGTCCCCGGTCAAGGCGATGTTCCAGGCCGGCCTGGCCGGTGGCAAGGAGAAGGTGATGTCCGTGTTCGGCGGCGGCAAGGGTGGACAGGGTGGTGGCGGCAAGCTGAAGGTCACCAACATCGTCGAGACGATCGAGGTCGGAGTTCCGGTCCGGGTCGCCTACAACCAGTGGACGACCTTCGGCGACTTCCCGAGCTTCATGAAGAAGGTGGAGCAGGCGGAGAACGGGTCCGACGAGAAGATGACCTGGAAGGCGCAGGTCTTCTGGTCGCACCGGACCTGGGAGTCGACCGTCGTCCGGCAGATCCCGGACCGCCTGATCAGTTGGCGCTCGAAGGGGGACAAGGGCTCGGTCGACGGCACGGTCAGTTTCCACGAGGTCGGCCCGGAGCTGACGAAGATCCTGGTCGTGCTGGAGTACCACCCGAAGGGGCTCTTCGAGCACACCGGCAACCTCTGGCGGGCCCAGGGCCGTCGGGTGCGGCTGGAGCTGAAGCACTTCGTCCGGCACGTGATGACGCGGACCGTGCTCGACCCGGACTCCGTCGAGGGCTGGCGGGGCGAGATCGAGGACTCCACGGTAATCAGGGACCACGAGACCGCGCTCCGCGCGGAACAGGAGGCCCGCGAGGCCGAGGAGCGGGCCGCCGAGGAGCGGGACGCCGGCGAGGCCGAGGAGCAGGGTCCTGCGGAGCCGGAGGAGGAGCGCCGGCCCGCGGAGCGCGGCCGTCGTCGTCCGCCGCAGCGCCGTCGTCCCTCCCCGGAAGAGGACGAGTACGACGACTACGACGAGGGTGACGACTACGACGAGGACGAGTACGCGGAGGAGCCCGAGGAGGAGGAGCCGCCGCGTCGCCGGCAGCCCGCCCGCCGCCCGGTGGCCCGGGGCGACCGCGAGTCCCGTGGCGACCGCGAACCGCGCGGCGACCGTGAACCGCGTGGTGAGCGTGAGTCCCGCGCGGACCGTGGCCGACCGGTCCGCCGTACCGGTGAGGGGGCCCGCCGCCCGGTGGTGCGTCGCCGTCGAGAGGAGGACGACGAATGACGGTCGCCACGACCACAGGACAGTCCGGGGGTGCCCTGGAGCGGAGCGGTGGCGGTGGGGGCAGCCTCGCCGACGTCGTGGAGACGGTGCTGGACAAGGGCGTGGTGATCGACGCCCAGGTGTCGGTCGCCGTCGTCGGCATCCAACTCCTGGAGATCAACGCCCGGATCGTGATCGCCAGCGTGGAGACGTACCTGCGCTTCGCCGAGGCGGTCGACCGCCTCGACATCACGCCGAAGGGGCAGAAGGGCCTGCCGGACCTGGTGGAGGACGCCTCCGGCGCCGCCATGAAGGGCAAGGCGATCGGCGGGCTCGGCAAGGCCGCCGGCGCGATCGGCGGCGCGGTCAAGGAGGCCGTCGGTGGGCTCGGCCCCGACGGGGACGACGAGGACGAGGAGGACCGCCCCCGGTCCCGCCGTCGGGAGAGGAGCCGGTGAGGTGAGTCAGGAGCACGGGTTGTTCGTCTACGGCATCGTGCCGTCCGACGTGGAGCCGACCGCCGACGCGGAGGGCGTCGGCGACCCGCCGGGCCGGGTGACCGCGATCCGGCACGGTGAGCTGGCCGCGCTGGTCAGCGAGGTCGGGCTGACGGAGCCGATCGGCCGGCCCGCCGACCTCACCGCGTACGAGCGGTTGCTGGACGGCACGGCGGAGGTCGCGCCGGTGCTGCCGGTCCGGTTCGGTACGGCGGTGACCGGCGAGGACGCCGTCGTCGACCTGCTGGCGGCGCACCACGACTCGTTCGCCGCCGCCCTGGCGGAGTTCGAGGACCGCCTCCAGTACACGGTGCACGGGCGCTTCGACGAGCAGGAGTTCGTCAGCGACCTGCTGACCCGGGACACCAGGGCCGCCGCGCTCGCCGACCAGGTGCGCGGACGGCCGGAGGCGCAGAGTCGGGAGCAGCGGATCCGGCTCGGCGAGCTGATCAGCCAGGCGGTGGAGCAGCGCCGGGAGGCGGAAAACCGGGCGCTCGTCGACGCCGTGGGCCGGTACGCGGTGGCGGACGCGCCGCGCCGGCCCAGCCACGAGCTGGACGCGGTGAACGTCGCGTTCCTGGTCGCCACGGACGACGAGAAGGACTTCGTCGGGGCGGTCGAGGACTTCGCCGAGCAGCGGCGGGACCTGATCCGGATGCGGCTGGTCGGCCCGCTCGCCCCGTACGACTTCGTCAGCGCGCACCAGTTGGTGGAGTGAGCCGTGGACATTCTCTGGTCGCTGCTGACCCTGCCGTACGCCCCGGTGCGCGGGCTCACCTCCGTGGTCAAGGTGATCGCGCGGGAGGCCGAGTCGAAGCAGCGCAACCCCGTGGACGTCCGGCGGGAGCTGGAGGAGTTGGAACGGGCGGCGGCGGCCGGCGAGATCACGCCGGAGGAACTGGACCGGGGCCAGCAGCGCGTCCTGGACCGCCTGACCTCGTCAGGCGGCGCCCCGCCGCCGGCCGGTACCCGTCGGCCACCGCCGTCGGTCCGGCGGCGGAGCGCCGACCGCCGCCGGGGACAGCAGCGTGGGAGAGGGGGATGAGATGACGGCAGCAGGAATCCGGGGCGACCGGGACCGCGATCGGTGGGGTGACCCCGACGACGTCCGGTACGCCGACGAGGACGACTACGAGGAGATCACCGCGGCCGAGGCGGCCCGGACCGGTCTCCAGCAGATCGCCGGGCTGACCGGCAAGGAACCGCTCGGGATCACCTCGATCCAGCCGACCGACGACGGCTGGCTGGTCGGGGTCGAGGTGGTCGAGGACCACCGGGTCCCGTCGTCGATCGACCTGCTCGGCCTCTACGAGGTGGAGCTGGACCTGACCGGGAGCCTGCTCGGCTACCGGCGGACGCGCCGGTACCAGCGCGGCAAGGGAGACGGGGGCTGAGATGACCACAGCGCGGCAACCATCGGTCGTGCAGAACTCCGGTCAGGTGCTGCCGGCCGGGCACGAGCCGGCGAACCTGGGCGACATCCTCGAACGGGTCCTCGACCGGGGCATCGTCATCGCCGGTGACATCCGGGTCAGCCTGCTCGACATCGAACTGCTGACCCTGAAGCTGCGGCTGGTCATCGCCTCGGTGGACACCGCCCGACAGATCGGCATCGACTGGTGGGAGCACGACCCGTGGCTCAGCTCCCGGGCCCGCCCGCCCGTCGAGCCCGGCCCGCGCGACCCGGAGGAGGTCGAGGCGTCCCGGCGGCCCCGGGTCGCCGCGCGGTCCACCGGAGAGGAGTGGGATGAGTACGTCGACTGAGTTGGCCCCGGCTGCCACCGACGCCGTCTGGCTGCACGGGGTGACCACCGGGGTCGCCCCGGGCACGCTGGCCGGGATCGTCGGCATCGCCGGCACGCCGGTGCGCGCGGTGCCCGCCGCCGGCCTCGTCGCCGTGGTCAGCGACGCCCCGCTGACCGAGTACGGCGAGGAGGCGCTGCGCCGCAACCTGGAGGACCTGACCTGGCTGGAGCAGACGGCGCGGGCGCACCACGCGGTGGTGGCGGCGCTGTCCCGGGCCGCCGTGGTGGTGCCGGCCCGGCTCGCCACCGTGCACTCCGACGACGACCGGGTGACCCGGGTGCTGGTCGAGCGGCGCGACGAGTTCGCCGGCACGCTGGCCCGGCTCGCCGACCGCGACGAGTGGGGCGTCAAGGGGTACGTCGTGCCCGGCCCCCCACCGCCCGCTGCCGAGCCGACCGGCGGTGGGGGCGGGGCCGGTGCGGCGTACCTGCGGCGGCGCAGGGCGCAGCTCACCGCCCGGGAGGAGGGGCAGCAGATCGCGGCCGACGCGGCGGCTGCCGTGCACACCGCCCTCGCCGGGTACGCCGCCGCCGCCCGGCGGCACGCCCCGCAGGACCGCCGGCTCTCCGGCGCGTCCACCGCGATGGCGCTCAACGGCGCGTACCTGGTCGACCGGGACCGGGTGGACCACTTCGCCGACCTGGTACGCGGGCTGGCGGACCGGCACCCGCAGCTACGGCTGGAGCTGACCGGCCCCTGGCCGCCGTACTCCTTCGTGGCGGAGCCGGCGCCGGCGGTCGGGGGGTCGGCGTGAGCGCGGCGACGCGGCGGGCCGTGGACCGGCGGGGGTCGGCATGGCGGTGACCTCGCTGGCGCCCAGCAGCGCCGACGACCCGCTGGCGCACCGCCCGGTGGCCCTGGTCGACCTGCTCGACCGGGTGCTGGCCAAGGGGGTGGTGGTCAGCGGCGACATCACCCTCTCCATCGCCGACATCGACCTGGTCCGGATCTCGTTGCGGGCGCTGATCGCCTCGGTCGGCGCGCTCGCCCCGGACCAGGCCGCCCCGGAACCGGTCCGGCCGGACCGGGCCGCCCCGCATCCGACCGTGCTGGAGGTGGAGCCGTGACCGCGCGGGACGAGGCCGCCGACCTCGCGGCGGCGCTGGGCGCGCCACCGTGGCAGGCCCCCCGGGTCCGGCCGCTGGACCGCCGGCTCGCCGTCGACCAGGACTCCGTGGAGCGCGGCCTGGCCAGCCTGGTGCTCACCATCATCGAGCTGCTGCGTCAGCTCATGGAACGGCAGGCGCTGCGCCGGGTCGACCTCGGCGACCTCACCGAGGAGGAGGTCGAACGGGTCGGCGCGACGCTGATGGCGCTGGAGGAGCAGATGACCCAGCTCCGTGAGTACTTCGGGCTGGCCCCGGAGGACCTCAACCTCGACCTCGGCCCGCTGGGCCCCCTGCTCCCCACCGACTGAGCGGCGCGCCGCCCGGAACCGCCTACCAGTCCCGCCACTGGTCGGTCAGCTCCGAGCGGTCGAGGTCGCGCCGTGCGGTGAGCGCCGCCACGTCGACCCCGGCCTCGTGCAGGGCGGCGTCGATGTACTCGGCGAACGCCTCCCGCTCGCTGGTCTCGATCCGCCCGTGCTCGTCGTTGACGTCGTTGAGGGCGGTCACCACCCGCTCGACGGCCGCCCAGGCCTGCTCGTCGGAGGCCGGGTCGAGCGTCCGCAGGTCGGCGTCGTACCGGGTCAGCGTGGCGTCGGCGGCGGCCACGAACTCCGCCGGCCAGAGCCGCCCGGCGTACGCCTTCTCGGGGGTGAGCAGGCCGGCGGAGACCGCGACGGCCTGCTCCTCGGCGGCGCGTCGCCACCGCAGCGTGGGTCGTTCCATCATGGCGGGGACGGTAGCCGTCGGGTACGACACGCCCAGGTCAGGGAGCGTGCTTCTCCGCGTACGCGGCCAGCCAGGCGACCTGGTCCGGGTCCAACGACGGGCGGACCCGGCGGCGGGCGGTCGCGACGTGCTCGGCGGTGACCGTGGCGGCGGTCAGCGACTCCCGCATCGCGGCCAGCGCCGCCTCCCGGACCAGCGCCGCGCAGTCCGCCGCCGAGAAGCCGTCCAGCTCCTCGGCGAGCGCGGGCAGCTCGACGTCGTCGGCGAGCGGGACGTTGCGCGACGCGGCCTTGAGGATCTCCGTCCGGGCCTCGGCGTCCGGCGGCGGCACGTAGACCAGCCGCTCCAGCCGGCCGGGACGCAGCAGGGCCGGGTCGATCAGGTCCGGGCGGTTGGTCGCCCCGATCACCACCACGTTGCGCAGCGACTCCACCCCGTCCAGCTCGGTGAGCAGGGCGGCGACCACCCGGTCGGTGGTGCCCCCGTCGGTGGCCTGACCCCGGGTCGGGGCGAGGGCGTCCACCTCGTCGAGGAAGACCAGGGTGGGGGCGGCCTCCCGGGCCCGGCGGAACAGCTCCCGGACCGCCCGCTCGCTCTCGCCGACCCACTTCGACAGCAGCTCCGCGCCCTTGACCGAGAGCACGTTCGCCCGCCCCGTGCCGGCCAGCGCGGTGACCAGGAACGTCTTGCCGCAGCCGGGCGGGCCGTAGAGCAGCACGCCCCGGGGCGGCTGCACGCCGAGCCGGGCGAAGGTGTCCGGGTAGGTCAGCGGCCAGAGCACCGACTCGGTCAGCGTCTGCTTCACCTCCACCAGGTCACCGACGTCGTCCAGGGTGACCTTGGCGACCTCCAGCGTCGAGGACGCCATCGTGGTGGGGCGGACCACCTCCAGCGCGGCGGTGAAGTCGGCCATCGCCACCGTCGGCGTGGTCTCGGTCTTCTGCCGCAGCGCCGCCCGTACCCCGGCCTCGCGGACCAGCGCGGCCAGGTCGGCGGCGACGAAGCCCGGCGTACGCCCGGCGACCTCGTCCAGCCGGACGTCGTCGGCGAGCGGCACCTGCCGGGTCAGCACGGCCAACTGCTCACGGCGCAGCGCGGCGTCCGGCAGCGGCACGGTGATCCGCAGCGAGAGCAGGTCCGGCGCGCGCAGCGCCGGGTCGACGGCCTCCGGCCGCCCGGTGGTGCAGACCACCGCCACGCCGGACCGGAGCAGGTCGGTGAGCATCTGCCGGAACACGGTGGCCACCGGCCCCGGCTCGTCCGCCGGGGCCAGCGCCTCCACGTCGGTGACCAGCAGCACCGCCGGCCCGTCGGCGCTGACCTCGGCGACGACCGCGCGCAGCCGCTCCGCTGCGGCCTGGTTGCTCAGCGCGGCGACCTCGGGGGCCCAGACCGGGCGGACCCGGGCCCGGACCCCGGCGGCGACCGCCCGCACCAGCGCCGACTTGCCGGACCCGGCCGGCCCGCTGAGCAGCACGCCGAGCGAGACCGTGGTGCCCAGCCGGCCGAGCACCTCCCGGTGGTGGAACCCGAGGTCCAGCAGCTCGGTGAGCTGCTCGGCCTGGGCCCGCAGCCCGGG
>NZ_LRQV01000061.1 GCF_001567585.1 Micromonospora rosaria | reverse complement strand
TGAGCCAGCGCAGGTCGACCACCTCGGTCTCGATGCCCTCGGCGGCGAGCTGGTCGGCGGCGGCCAGGGCCGCCGGGACCATCCGGGACCAGGCCACCACGGTCGCGTCGGTGCCCTCGCGGACCACCCGGGCCCCGCCGACGGGCTCCACCTCCGCGTCGGTACGCACCGGGCCACGGGTCGGGTAGAGCATCCGGGCCTCCGCGACCACCACCGGGTCGTCGCTGGTCACGGCGGTGCGCAGCATCTGGTACGCGTCGTCCGGGGTGGCCGGCAACGCCACCCGCAGCCCCGGGGTGTGCGCGAGGTACGCCTCGATCGAGTGGGAGTGCTGGGCGCAGGCGCCCGGCGAGTACCCCTGCTGCATCCGGATCACCAGCGGGGCCTTCCACCGGCCGGCGCTGGAGTAGTGGATGGTGGCGATCTGGTTGACGAGCTGGTCCATCGCCACGAAGGTGAAGTCGGCGTACATGATCTCGGCGAGCGGGCGCAGGCCGGTCATCGCCGCGCCGAGCGCCATGCCGAGGAAGCCGGTCTCGGAGATCGGGGTGTCGAAGATGCGGTCCGAGCCGAACCGCTTGTGCAGCCCCTTCGTGGCGCCGAACGGCCCGCCGGGCAGGGCCACGTCCTCACCGAAGTAGACGGTGTCGCTCCGGCTGTCCAGCGCCCAGGTCAGCGCCGCGTTGACGGCCTGGATGTAGCGCAGCGACTCAGACATAGACGTGCTCCTTGGCGGTCGCCGGGTCCGGGTACGGCACCTCGCGGGCGGCGGTGACGGCGGCCTCCACCTCGGCGGCCACCTCGGCGTCGATGGCGTCGAGCCGGGCGGTCAGCTCGGCGTCGGCGGCCTGACGGATACGGGCCAGCGGCTCCCGCTCGCGGGCGGCGGCGATCTCACCGGCCGGCCGGTAGTGCTGCACGTCCCCGCTGTAGTGGCCGACCAGGCGCTCGGTCATCGCCTCCACGATGGACGGGCCGGAGCCCTCCCGGGCCCGGGTGACCGCCTCGGTGAGCGCCTCGGCGACCGCGTCGGGGTCGTTGCCGTCGACCACCCGGCCGGGGACGCCGTACCCGGCGGCCCGCTCGGCGAGCTGCCGGACGCGGACCATGTCCTCGATCCGGGACATCTCCGAGTAGACGTTGTTCTCCACGACCAGGACCAGCGGCAGGTCGAGCACGGCGGCGAGGTTGATCGCCTCGTGCACGTTGCCCTGGTTCATCGCGCCGTCACCGATGCTGACCACGGAGACCGCGCCGCTGCCGGTGCGCTGGGCGGTGAGCGCCGCCCCGGTGGCGATCGGCACCCCGGCGCCGACGATCGAGTTCTCCCCGACAAACCAGCGGCCCGGGTCGGACAGGTACGGCGAGGCGGCCCGGCCGCCGTTGACGGCCGAGTCGCGCCCCATCATCTCGGCGAACAGTCCGGCCATGTCCACGCCCCGGGCCAGCGCCCAGCCGTGGCCGCGGTAGGTCGCGGTGACGTGGTCGCCGTCGCGCAGCGCGCGGGCGGCACCGACCGGGATCGCCTCCTGACCGTTGCACAGGTGGATCGAGCCCGGGATCTCGCCGTCGTCCTTGAGGGCGGCCAGCCGCTCCTCGAACCGGCGGATCCGGGCCATCGCCCGGTAGTCGTCCGGCAGACCCATCACACCCCCAGTGAAGATTTAGAGCCCTATTCCGGCTCGTTCGGATTGGAGCCTAGACCAGGGACATCATGCTATGGAAGAGTGCAGAGGCAAGTTTGTGGCCGTTATTGGTCTCTAATTTGGGGGCAGCATGGAGATCACCGCCGTCGAGTCGGTGGTGCGGGGCGACGCGCACTTCGTCCAGGTCCACACCTCGGCCGGGCTGGTCGGGGTCGGCCAGTCCGCCTGCTGGGGCTACCCGGGCGCGGTGCACGCGGTGGTGGAGACCTTCCGCCCGTACCTGCTCGGCGCCGACCCGGACCGGATCGAGCACCACTGGCACCACCTGTACCGGATGGGCCCGTTCCGGGGCTCGGTGCTCACCGCCGCCGTCTCCGCGATCGACCTGGCCCTGTGGGACCTGCTCGGCAAGCGCCTGGAGGTGCCGGTCTGGCAACTGCTCGGCGGCCGGGTCCGCGACCGGATCCGGCTGCACCTGCTGCTGCCCGGCACCGGCGCCGAGGCCCTGGCCGCGCAGGCCGCCGCGGCGGTCGCCGACGGGTTCACCGCGGTGAAGTTCGACCCGCTGCCGGCGAACTACGGCGACCTGTCGCTGGCCCGGCTGGTCACCGAGACCGAGGCCACCACCGCCGCCGTGCGCGACGCCGTCGGCCCGGACGTCGACCTGCTCATCGAGCTGCACCGCAAGCTCACCCCGTTGCAGGCCGAGGCGGTCGTGCCGGCGGTCGGCCGGCTGCTGCCGCTGCTGGTGGAGGACCCGATCCAGATCGACAGCGTGAGCAGCCAGGCCGCCGTCACCCGCCGGGCGCTGGGAGTGCCGATGGCCAACGGCGAACGGCTGCACACCATCTGGGAGTTCAAGGAGCTGCTGGCCCAGGGCGGCGCCCAGTACGTGCGCCCCGACCTCGGCCTGGCCGGCGGGATCAGCCACGCCCGCAAGATCGCCGCGCTGGCCGAGTCGTACCACGCCGCCGTAGTCAGCCACAACTGCCTCGGCCCGCTGCTCACCATGGCCTCGGTGCACCTGGACACCGCGATCCCGAACTTCGTGACCCAGGAGTACTCCCCCCTCGACGACGCCCTCGCCGACGGCCCGGCCCGCGCCTGCGTCCGCCGCGAGGGTGGCTACCTGCCGGTCCCCACCGAGCCGGGACTCGGCGTCACCCTCGACCTCACCGACGAGACCCCGCTCGACCTGACCGGCCGCCCGCTCACCCGCATCCCGTACCGCGCCGACGGCTCCGTCGCCTACGCCGTGTAAGGAAGGGCCCCTGTTAACGCTTCCGGTAGAGCAGGGGCCCCTTCTTCACACCGGCACCCCGGGGCCCGGCGGACTTTCCGTCGGGCCCCGGGGGCGTACCGGGCCGGATCAGGGGGCCGGCGGGCGGCCGGGGTGGTGGAAGACCGGGTACCCCCACAGTGGCTCCCCGTCGGCGTCGGCGATCTCGGCGAACAGGTGCGCCAGCGACGCCGTCCAGCGGGCCTGCACCTCGGACGCGCCGGTGACCCGGCGGGCGTGGTTGAAGCCCCACCGGGTCCGCAGCACGCAGATCAGCAGCAGGCCGTGCCGGTAGATGTGGTAGTCGTACACGCCCGCCGTGTCGAGCAGGGCGGCCATCTCCGGCCAGAGGTCGGCGTGCCGGCGTTCGTACTCGGCCTCCGCCCCGGGGCGCAGCCGGTACAGGTGACAGACCTGCTCCCCCGGCCCGGTCGGCGGGGTGACGCGGCCCGCCCCCGACCCGGTGCCGGGGTCGGGGGCGGGCAGCCGGGAGCCGCCGTTCACTTGCCGGAGCCGGCCAGCGCGCCGGAGACGAGTTGCCGCTGGAACACCAGGTAGATGATGAGCACCGGGAGCAGGGCGACGATCAGGCCGGCGCTGACCAGCGGCACCGACACGTCGTACTGTCCGCTGAGCATGGAGACCCCGACCATCAGCGTCTTGGAGTCCGAGCCGCCCATGATGACCAGCGGGAGCAGCAGGTCGTTCCACATCCAGACGAAGTTGAAGATGGCCAGCGCCGCCAGTGCCGGGGTGGCGATCGGGGCGAGCAGCCGGAACAGGATGGTGAAGTGTCCGGCCCCGTCGACCCGGGCCGCCTCGATCAGTTCGTCGGGCACCTGCTGGAAGTACCCGGCGAGCTGGTACGTGCCCAGCGGCAGCCCGAACGCGGCGTACGCCAGGATCAGCCCCTGGTACTCCCCGGACATGCCCAGGTCCAGCACGGTCTGGTACAGCGGGTAGATGATCGCCTGGCTGGGGATGGTCAGGGTGACGATGATCAGCAGGAAGACCAGCTTGCCGCCGCGGAACCGCAGCTTGGTCACGGTGTACGCGACCAGCATCGCGGCCACCACCGACAGCACCAGCCCGGCGACCGTGGTGATGATCGAGTTGAGCAGCAGCCGGGGCATGTCCATCCGCTTGAACGCCTCGACGTAGTTGTCGAAGGTGATGCCACTGGTGGGCAGGCCCAGCGGGTCCCGGGCGAACCCGGTCTGCGTCTTCAGCGAGCTGACCACGGTGAACAGCAGCGGGTACAGCGCCGCCACCGCGACCACCGCCAGAGCGAAGATCAACAGGTAGCGCCCGATCTGGGCGGAGTGTCGCCGGTTCATCGCGGCTTACGGGTCCCCTCTGTGAACATGTGCCGCACGCTGAAGATCGACAACACGGCGACGAAGACGAACAGGGCGATACCGATGGCCGAGCCGTAGCCCCGGTCGAGGAACTGGAAGGTGGTGAGGAAGACCAGGTACTCGGGGAGCATGGTGGCGTTGCCCGGGCCGCCCTGGGTCAGCGCGTAGATCAGCGGGAAGAGCCAGATCAGCACACCGGAGGCGCAGAGCACGCTCCAGTACGCCACGGTGGGGCGCAGCATCGGCACCACCACCGAGAACAGTCGCCGCCAGAAGCCGGCCCCGTCCAGGTACGCGGCCTCCATCACCTCGTCGGGGATGGTGGCCAGCCCGGCCAGGTAGGTCATCACGCCCAGGCCGAAGAAGCTCCACAGGGCGACCGCGACCAGCGAGAAGAGCGCGCTGTTCTGTCCGTTGAGCCACTCGATGGCCAACGGCTCCAGTCCGATCGCGCGCAGTCCGGCGTTGATCGGCCCGTCCGGGGCGAGGATCTGCCGGAACATGATGCCGACCACGATCGGCGCGATGGTGTACGGGATGAAGTAGACGGCCCGGAAGAACTTCCAGCCCGGTGCCCGCTGGTGGATCAGCACCGCCAGGACCAGCGGGAACACGACCCAGACCGGCAGTGTGGCGACCACCAGCAGGGCGTTGCGGAAGCTGGCCAGGACCACCGGGTCGTCGAACATCCGGGTGTAGTTGTCCAGCCCGGCGAAGGAGCTGTCGCCGAACCCGCTGGAGGATTCGAAGCTCGTGATGACGCCCCGGACCAGCGGTACCACCTTGAAGGTGACCGCCAGGGCCACCGCCGGCAGGACCAGCAGGGCGCCGAACCACCACTCCCGGGCGTGCCCGGGCCGCCGTCGGGCGCGGCGGCCCGGCGGGGATGGGGGTGTCGCGACGGCCGGCCCCTTGGCCGGCGCGGTGGAGATGCTCATCGGGTTGTCCTCCCCCGGACTGGCCGGGTGGGGCGGCACGGCGCCACCCCACCCGGTGCGACTAGCGGCCCTGCTGCTTGGTGGGGCTGCGCTCCAGCGCCTGCTGCATCTGCTCGGCCCACTTGTCGACGGTGAGCTGGCCGAGGGTGACCTGCTGCCAGCCACGGGCCAGCGCGTCGGCCTCCGGCCCGGAGAGCATCACGCCGGCGTGCAGGGTGGGGTCGGCGACCAGTTCCTGGATCTTCTTGAAGGCCGGCGACGACGGCAGCAGCGACGGGTCCACGGTCGTGTTCAGCGGCTGCCCCTTGGCGTGCTTCACCCACAGCTCGCCGTTCTCCTTGCCGGCCAGCCAGGTGATGAACTCCAGCCCGGCCTCCTTCTTCTCGCTCCACTTGGTCACGCCGTAGACGGCGCCCTCGATGCCGGAGAACTTCTGCGCCAGCGGGGCGGACGGGTTGATCGCCGGCCACCGGGTGACGCCGAGCTTGTCGTCGCCGAGCGCCTTGCCGAACGCGTCCCAGTTCACCGCGTCGGAGATGATGGTGCCGGCGAAGGCGGCATCACCGCGCTGGAAGATGTCCGCGCCGTCGGGCAGCATGGTGATCGACGGCGCGTTCTTGTTGGTCCAGCCCTTGGTGGTGATCTCGGCCAGCTTCTCCAGCGTCTGGACCAGCTTCGGGTCCGTCCAGGACAGGGTGCCGGCGAGCAGCCCCCGGATGTCGTCCTCGGTCAGGTAGTTACGGGCGATCTCCGGGAAGTCCCAGTACGCCGGGAAGGTGCCGGACAGGCCCAGCGCCAGGCAGGTCTTGCCGGACTTGGTCACCGCGTCGCAGGCCGCCCCGAACTCGTCCCAGGTGGCCGGCGGCTTCTCCGGGTCGAGCCCGGCGGCGGTCAGCACGTCCTTGTTGTAGTAGAGGACGTTGCCCTGATACGAGAAGGGGACGCCGTAGCACTCCTTGCTCGTGTCGAAGCCCTCGCACGCCCCGCTGTAGGTGACCAGGTCCTTGTTGATCTCGGCGGCCTTCTCGCCCAGCGGCACGTACGCGCCCCGCCGGTCGAACAGCTCCAGCCCCGCGTTGTTGGCCATCACGTCCGGCCCGGACTGCGAGGTGATGTACGGCCCCTGCACCTCGGGGTACTTGTCGAAGGGGACCGCCTGCATGTCCAGCTTGATGTCCGGGTGGCTGGCCTCGAAGGTGGTCTTCACCGCCTGCCAGTACTCGGTGCCACCCGGCTCCCAGGTGAGCACCTTGAGGGTGACCGGGCCGTCCGAACCGGCACCGTCACCGCCGCACCCGGCCAGCACCGTGGCGGCGGCCACGCCGGCGGCGAGCACGCCGGCCAATCTACGTCGAAACATCGGCGGAAGCTCCTGTTCAGGAGAGGGGATCGGGGGAGATCCGACGGGGAGCGCCGCCGGCGGCGGCGCTGTCGGCCACGGCTGCGGCGACCTGCACCACGTGCAACCCGTCGGCGAGCGGGACGACCGCCGACGGTTCGGTGCCGGTCACCCGACCGATGAAGTGGCGCAGTTCGGCGGCGAGCGCGCCGCCGCCGTCGACCGGTGACAGCAGCCAGTCCGGCGCCTCGGTCCGCTCGGCCTGGACGAGCAGGGTGGGGTGGCCGAGGTCGACGTGCGCGACCCCGTCGGTGCCGTACACCTCGACCAGGTCCGAGGTGTGGTTGGGGGTGTGTTCGGGCAGGAGGTAGCTGTTGCGGATCGACGACACGACGTCGTTGGCGTGCCGAAGCTCCGCCCACACCAGAACCGGCGACGCCGATCCGGGTCGGGTCCGGGCCGCCGCGCGCACCTCGACCACCGGCGCCTGGGCGTACCAGAGCGCCAGGTCGATGTCGTGCACGGCGGTGAGCAGGGCGGGGTGCTCGTGCGGGAAGAGCCGGCTGAGCGTGCGCGGCCGGTCCCGGCGCGACGAGACGGCCAGCACCTGACCGAGCCGGCCGGCGCGGACCGCGTCGTACAGCGCCCGGTGCGGGGCGCTGTGGCGCAGGATGTGCCCCGGCTGGCAGAGCACCCCGTGGGTCCGCGCGGCGGCGACGATCGCGGCGGCGTCGCCGACCGTCGCGGCGAGGGGCTTCTCGACCAGCACCGGTACGCCGGCGGCGAGCAGCGCGACGGTGACCGCCCGGTGGGCGGGACCGGGTACGCAGACCGACGCCGCCGCCGGCGCGTCGGTGGCGAGCAGCTCCTCGACGGTGGCGAAGGTGCGGGGTACGTCGTGCTCGGCGGCGACCCGCGCCCGGGTGGCCGGGTCCGGGTCGACCAGCGCGGTCACCGGCACCCCGAGCGACCGGTACGCGGCGACGTGCCGCAGGCCGAACGCGCCCGCGCCCACCACGGCGACGGCGGGTACCCGTGCTCCGCTCATGCCGACACCGCCGCGACGGTGCTCTCCGGGCCGGCGGCGAGCCGGCCGTCGAGGACGGCCCGGGTGAGCCGGTCCAGGGCGGTCACCCCGGCGTCGAGGCAGCGCTCGTCGACGTCGAACGCGCCGGAGTGCAGCGGCGCGCCGCCCCGGTCGCCGGTGACCCCGAGCTTGACGTACAGGCTCGGGCCGAGCGCGCCGAGCAGGGCGAAGTCGTCCGTGGTCAGCGGCGGCACCGCCAGGTCGACCACGTCGACCAGGCCGGGCAGCTCGGCGTGGGCCAGGGCGACCAGCTCGGCCGCGTTGCGGACCGGGGGCATCTCGTTGGCCCAGGTGAAGCGGATGCCCAGGTCGAGCGCGGCGGCCTGCTGGCGGGCGACCCGTTCGATGACCGTCTTGAGCCGCTCGCGGGTGCCCTCGTCGTGGGTGCGCAGCGTGCCGGTCGCCTCGGCGTACCCGGCGACCTGGCTCTGGCTGGCGCCCCCGGCGATGGTGCCGATGTTGAACGCCACCAGCTCGTCGGCGTTGCGGGACCGGGCCACGGCGGCGTGCAGCAGGTTGACCATGCCGCTGAGCCCCAGGATGGCGTCGCGGCCCAGCGCCGGGGTGGCGGCGTGCGCGGCCCGGCCGAGCACCTCGATCCGGAACGCGTCCTTGGCCGCCATCGCGGTGGCCCGGTCCACCCCGAGCGTGCCGACCGGCAGGTCGGGCCAGCAGTGCAGGCCGAGGACGGCGTCGAAGCGCCGCCCGCACAGCGCCTCGTCGGCGAGCGCGGCGGCGGCTCCCGAGGCGGCCCCGAACGGGATCTCCTCGGCCGGCTGGAACAGCACCGTCACCGAGCCCCGGGCCGGGGGCGCGGCGGCGAGCCGGGCGGCCACCCCGTAGGCGACGGTCATGTGCACGTCGTGTCCGCAGGCGTGACAGACCCCGGCGTTGCCGGAGGCGTACGGCTCGGACTTGGCGTCCTGAACGGGATAGGCATCCATATCGGCCCGAAGAAGGACCGTCGGGCCCGGGGCGGCTCCGTCAAGCTCGACGAGCAGGCCGGTGCCGGCGATGCCGGTCCGGACCCGACCGAGCGGCTGGAGCATCGCCGCCAGGGTCGCGGCCGTCTCGTGTTCCGTAAACCGCAGCTCGGGGTGTTGATGAAGCTGACGCCGCAGCCGTACCAGCTCATCAACCTCGTCGTGCGCCAGCGTCACCTGGTCCACCCCTCGCTCACGTCCTGCAATCCGGACCTAATTGAGACAAGAACCTAAGTCAGGGGGGTCCCCACGTCAATAACCAGGCAGAATTTGGGTTATGGTCCGTGACCATGGACCGCGCTGACGCCCACCTGCACCTCTTCGCCGACGGCTACCCGGGCCGGTACGGCCGCTCCCCCGCCGGCGGCGACGAACTCACCACGTACCAGGACATCCGGCGCGAGCACGGCATCAGCCGGGCGCTGGTCGTCGGGTACGAGGGGCAGCCGCGCTTCGCCGGCAACAACGCGTACCTGGCCGGGCTCGCCGCCACGCACGACTGGATCGCGCCGGTCGCCTACGTCCCGCCCGGCGGACCCGCGCACGACGCGGACCTGGACCGGTGGTGGGCGGCGGGCTTCGTGGGCGTCACCGGGTACCTGGCGGAGGCGGACCAGGCCGACCGGTTCGCGGCCTGGCTGACCGGGGCCGCCCCGGCGCTCACCCGGGCCGGCGCGGTGCTCAGCCTCAACGCCACCCCCGCCGCGACCGCCCGGCTGGGGTCCGCGCTCGCCGCCCTGGACGGGTGCCCGGTGCTGTTCAGCCACCTCGGGCTACCCGGCAGCCGGCCCACGCCCCCGGCCCCGCAGGCCGCCGCCGAGGCGCTCGCCCCGCTGCTCGACCTGGCCCGACTCCCCCACGTCGGGGTGAAGGTCTCCGGGCTGTACGCGGTCAGCGAGCCCGCGCACGCCTGGCCGCACGCGGCGGCGCGACCCTTCGTCGACGTCCTCCTGGACCGGTTCGGCACCCGGCGGCTGTACTGGGGGTCCGACTTCCCGCCCAGCCTCGACCACGTCTCGTTCGCCCAGACCCTCGACCCGGTCGGCCTGGAGCAGCTCACCCCGGCGGAACGCGCCGACGTCCTCGGCGCGAACCTCCACCGCGCGCTCGCCGTCCCGACCCGCCCCGCCCCCGGCACCCGCTAGCCCTGCGCCCTGCCCGTCACCGCCGTCAAGGCCCGTCACCGCCGCTGCGGCCCGTCACCTGCGCGGTGGTTACCGCCGAAGACCGGCACCCCCGCCTCGGCTACCGCGACCGGCGCGGCCCGGCGGGCCGCCGCAGCGACCGGAGCGGAACCACCACCCGTCGGCGGCGGCATCGGCTCGCCCAACGTGACCTCCATGGCCAGGGCGCGAGGCGCGATCGACAGACCGCGACGGGCCAACGGACTGCGGAGGAATACCCTTTCGAGCTGCCCCCACGGACGGGGCAGCCTCGCCGGCGCGTCGACCGGTCGGCACGCGGGGCCCCGGGCCAGCCGGGCCTTCTGGCACAGCAGGTGCCTGCGCCCGCCAGACCCGTGCCAGCCAGACCCGTGCCAGCCAGGCCCGTGCCAGCCAGGCCACGTGCCAGCCAGGCCCCGCGCCAGCCAGGCCCCGCGCCAGCCAGGCCCCGCGCCCGCCAGGCCCCGCGCCCGCCGCGTCCCTGCGCCCAGCCGCGCCGACGGTCGCGGTCGGTCCCATGAACGGGGCAGCTCGAAAGGGGCGGCAAGAGGCATGCTCCGGCCGGCCAGGCTACGAGGCAGCCGGCCAGGGCCGGGTACCGACGAGGGCGCAAGAACCGACGCCCGGCGAACCAACCGGACCCCGGACGGACCGGGCGTGCCGGTCGGGCGAGTTCGGAGGCGGGCCGGACGGCCCGGCGGCAGGGGCACCGCGGGGCCGTCCGGGTCGGGTCAGGGCAGGGTGAGGCCGTAGGCGGCGAGGATCTCGGTGATCGGCTGGTAGTAGGTGGTGCCGCCGGAGGAGCAGTTGCCGCTGCCGCCGGAGAGGATGCCGAGGATGGTCCCGGTGGAGGCGGCGTAGAGCGGGCCGCCGCTGTCGCCCGGCTCGGCGCAGATGTTGGTGCGGATCAGCCCGGACACCGAGCCCTGGGCGTAGTTGACCGTCTGGTTGAGGGCGGTCACGGTGCCGCAGCGCACCCCGGTGGTGGCGCCGCTGCGGCAGACCGCCTGCCCGACGGTCGCGTTGCCGACGTTGGTGATCGGCAGCAGGCCGGGGTAGGTCCAGACCGCGCTGGGTCGGGGCAGCGGGCCGGTGTGCTGGATCAGGCCGTAGTCGTTGCCGGGGAAGCTGCTGCCCACCCGGGGGCCCAGCGGGCTGGTCTGGGCGCTGTTGGCGTACCAGGTGGCGGAGGTGACGGTGCAGTGCCCGGCGGTGACCACGTAGGAGGTGCTGCCCCGGCGGACGTTGGCGCCGAGCGAGCAGCGTCCGCCGCCGGCGCCGTAGATGGCCTCCCCACCGGCGATGAGGGTGCGCAGCCGGCCCGGCTCCCGACGCACCACCACCCCGGCCCGGTCGGCGGTGGCCCGCAGGGCGGCCCGGTCGGCCGCGCCGACGGTGTCGTCGAGGGTGAGGGTCATCCGGCCGGTGGCCGGGTCGAGCCCCCAGGCGGTACCGGGGGTGGTCACCCCGGCCAGGGCGGTGGCCGCCACGGCGGGGTCGGGGGCGGGGGCCGCCGGGCGGGCCTGGGCGATCCCCGCCGGGAGGATGGCGAGCAGGGCGGCCAGGGCGAGGGTGCTGATCGGGTGACGACGCATCCGGATCTCCACATCGACATCGGTAGATGACTGTGGATACAGCATCGACCCCGGGGACGCCGGATTCAACCGTCGGTCGCCGCGCGGGGCGGCCGACGGGTCATCCCTTCAGGCCGGTGTGCGCCAGCCCCTCGACGAACTGCTTCTGCGCGATGACGAAGACGACCAGCACCGGCAGGGCGGTCATCGAGGCGGCGGCGAGCTGCACGTTCCACATCGGTCCGCCGTACGCGTCGACGAACTGGGTCAGCGCCTGGGGCAGGGTGAACCTCTCCGGGGTGGAGAGGAACACGATCGGCTCCAGGTAGAGGTTCCAGCTGTGCAGGAAGGTGAAGATGGCGACCGCGCCGAGCGCCGGGCGGGCCAGTGGCAGGGCGATCCTCCAGAAGGTGGCGAACCGGCCGAGCCCGTCGACCCGGGCCGCCTCCTCCAGCTCACCGGGGAGCGCGATGAAGAACTGCCGCATGATGAAGGTGGCCAGCACGCTGGGTGCGCCGAGGATCGGCACCAGGATCAGCGGCCAGTGGGTGTCGATCAGCCCGGCGGCGAAGAACATCTGGAACAGCGGGACGATGGTCACCTCGCTCGGGACGAGCAGGCCGGCCAGCACCACCAGGAACAGCACGTTCTGCCCCCGGAACCGGATCCGGGCGAAGGCGTACCCGGCCAGCGCCGACACCGCGAGGGTGCCGACGGTGACCACCAGCGCGATGTAGAGGCTGTTGAGGTACTGCCGGCCGAACGGTTGCAGCTCGAACACCCGCTGGTACGCCTCCAGCCTCGGGTTGGTCGGCAGCAGCTGCGGCGGGAAGGCGAAGATGTCCGCCACCGGCTTCAGTGACGAGGTGACCATCCACCAGGTCGGGAAGACGAACGGGACGGCCAGGACCAGCAGCGCGCCGTAGAGCAGCAGCTTGGCCCGGGGGGACAGCTCACGACTCATGGTGGACCCACCTCTTGCGCATCTGCCACTGCAGCACGGTCAGCCCGAGCACGATCGCGAAGAGCACGATCGACAGGGTGGCCCCGTAGCCGAAGTGGTGGAACTGGAACGCCTGCTGGTACAGGTAGTAGACGAGCACGGTGGTGGAGGTGCCCGGCCCGCCCTGGGTGAGCACGGCGATCTGCGCGAACACCTGCAACGAGCCGACCACCGTGATGATCGAGGTGAGCAGGATGGTCGGGCTGATCAGCGGTACGGTGATCCGCCAGAACTGGCGGGCGCGGCTGGCCCCGTCCACCTCGGCGGCCTCGTACAGCTCGGCCGGTACGCCCTGGAGGGCGGCCAGGAAGAGCACCATGTTGAGGCCGACGTTCTTGAACACCTGCACGACGATCACCGAGACCATCGCGGTGCCCTCGCCGCGCAGCCAGTTCGGCCCGGCCACGCCGACGGTGTCGAGCAGGCCGTTGATCCCGCCGTCGTCCTGGAGCAGGAAGCCCCAGACGATGGTCCAGGCGACCAGCGAGACGACCACCGGGGAGAAGAACAGGGTACGGAACAGGGTGGTGCCGCGCAGCCGCTGGTTGAGCAGGACGGCCAGCAGCAGGGCCAGCCCGAGGTTGAACGCCACCAGGCCGACCGAGAAGAGGCCGGTGGCGGTGAGCACCGACGGCAGGCTGGTGTCCTCGGCCAGCGCCGCGTAGTTGTCCGTGCCGACGAACTCGAAGGTGCCGGCGAGCACGTTCCACTCGTGCAGGCTGTACCAGACGACCAGGATCAGCGGCAGGATCACGAAGACGGCGCTGCCGACCATCTGCGGGGCGATGAACAGGTACCCGGTGAGCTGGTCCCGGCGGCGGCTGGTCCAGTACGGCGGCGGGCCCGCCGCCGCAGGGCCGGGGTGGGCCCGGCCCGGGGCGGGCCGGTGGTCGACCCGGCCCACCCCGGTGTCGGTCTGGGACATGGTGGTGGTCCTACTTCGTCAGCAGGGGCTGGATCGTGGCGCAGAGCTGCCCCAGCACCCCGGGCACGTCCGCCTCCGGCCGCCACAGCGGGTCCAGGCCGGCCCGGACCTGCTGGCTCAGCTCGGCCTGCCCGGTGTGGCTGGGCTTGACCACCCCGTTCGTGATCCCGTCGATCACCACGGTCTGGAGCTGCTCCGGGGTGAGCTGGGGGTTGGTCGCGGCCAGCGTCTCGGCGGTGAGCAGCGACTGCCGGGGCGGCGGGAAGAACTGGGCGAGCTTCGCCGAGTTGGTGGGGTTGGTGAGGAAGGCCAGGAAGTCGGTCGCCGCCTCGGCGTGCGGGCTGCGCTTGAGCACCCCGATGCCGCCCTGGCCGATCACCGAGTAGGTGCCCTTCGGACCGGCCGGCAGCGGGACCAGGTCCCACTCGAAGCCGTCCTCCTTGAGCAGCGAGGCGCGGGAGATCTGGGTGACGGTCATGGCGGCGTCCCCGGCGAAGAAGTCGGCGGTGGTGCCCGGTCCGGGCAGCGCCTGCTGGGTGAAGATCGCCCGGTGCAGCGTGGACATCGCGTCGACCATCTCCGGGGCGGCGAACCCGCAGGTCCTCCCGTCCTCGCTCCACGCCCGGGCACCCCACCCGGTCCAGAAGGTGGACAGGTTGTCCCAGCCCTTGTAGTCGAAGTCCCGGATCACCAGGCCGGCCTTGCCGGTGGCCTGCTTCGTGGCCCCGGCGGCGGCGAGGGCGTTCTCCCAGGTCCACCGCCCGGCGGCGATCAGCTCGGCGGGGGTCTGCTGCTTGGCCTGGGTGAGCAGGTCGGTGTTGACGAAGACCCCGAACGGCGAGGTGGAGAAGGGATACCCGTAGAGCTTGCCGTCGTGCTGCCAGAGCCTGAGCGTGGCCGGCGAGAGGTCGTCGTAGCCGTACCCCTCGGTCGTGCGCAGGGCGTCGTCCAGCGGCAGCAGCGCCCCGGAGGAGACGAAGTCGGGGGCCGAGTTCTCGAAGACCCAGGCCAGGTCGGGGGCGTTGCCGCCGGCGATCTGGGTGGTCAGGGTGGTGGTGTAGTTCTCGAACGGCAGCGGGTCGAAGGTGATCGAGGCGACGTCCGGGTTGTTCCTCGTGTACTCGTCGGCGATCTCGGTGAAGAGTTTCAGGTGCGCCTCGTTGGCGCTCCAGATGGTCATCCGCAGGGTGGCCGGGCCGCTGGCGGCGTCGTCACCGCCGCCGCAGGCGGTCAGCGCGAGGGCACCGGTCAGTGCCACCGCGACGCCGCGCAGGCCCTTTCCGATCGTCACAGGGTCTCCTCGGGGGTGGTGGTGGGGCAGGGACGGTCAGTAGCCGGCGACCTGGGGCCAGCGGGGCTCCACCCCGGCCGCGACGCAGCGGTCCTGGAAGTCGGCGAGCAGGGCCGGGGTGTTGCGGACGGCCCGGGGGGACTCGCCCCGCTCCAGGCAGTAGGCCGCGAGCAGGCCGGCGACCTCGCCGACGTTCCACTCCACCGGGTGCAGCCGGTAGCTGCCGTTGGTGACGTGGGTGGTGCCGATGTTCTTGCCGGCGGGCAGCAGGTTCTCCACCCGGGTCGGGATCAGCGCCCCGAGCGGGATCTCGAAGGGGCAGGAGCCGACGTCGATGTAGTTGTCCCCGCCGGTGGAGGGGTGCAGGTCGATGCGGTACATGCCCACCCCGATCGAGTCGGGGTAGGACACCGCCCCGTGCTCGCCGCGTACCGCCAGGGAGAGGTCCTGCTCGACCACCGTGTACTCGGCCCGGATCCGGCGGGACTCCCGGATGTAGGGGGCCTGGGCCAGCCCGTCGGCGCTACCGGTGACGTCGCCGCGCAGCCGCAGCCCGGGGAAGCCGGTGCCGCCGTCGGGACGGGGCGCCTCGGTCTGCATCCAGTACAGCACCGAACGGGACAGTTCCCGGGCCTGGGCCAGGTGCCAGGCGGCGTTCGGCACGTCGATGACCGGGCTCTCGAAGTAGTCGATCATCGGCCAGTTGACCAGGGTGATGTCGCTGGCGTACGCGCCGTCGACGAAGGTGCGCCGGGCGGCGATGCGACGGAACGTCCACAGGTTCCCGTCGCCGGGGTTGAGCCGCTGGTCGGCGTTGACCGCCAGGGGGTCGTCGTCGGGGTTCGGGGTGAAGCTGCGCTCGACGATCTCCAGGGTGCGCGGGTGCGGCGAGCGCCAGGAGAGCAGCCGGTCACCCCAGAACCCGGGCTTGTAGTCGCGCCAGAAGTCGTAGCTCGCCGGCCGGTCGATGGTGTGGTCGCCGTCGACGTGGTCGAGGGCGAAGCAGACCGAGACGGCCTGCATGTTCGTCGGCTGCGCCTCGGCGGGGGCGCTCGGCTCGCCGGTCTCCTCCCGGGACTCGAAGCCGGTGACGTACTCGGTGCCGGTGAGCGGGAGCAGCTCACCGGTCTCGGTGGCGTCGAGCACGTACGGGGCGTGCAGGTCGATCCGCTGGTCACCGTCCCGGTGGGCCACGGTCACCCCGACCACCCGGTCCCCGTCGGTCTGCGCCGCCACCGGCCGGTACGGCTGGAGCACGGTGAGCCGGCCGGCGCCCCGGTGCGGGGCGAGCAGCTGCTCCAGGACGGCCACCGCGACCCGGGGCTCGTGGCAGAGCCGGCTCACCCAGCCGGCCCCCGGGTTGAGGTCCCGCCAGCCCCGGGCCCGCTCGGTGAGCGGGTAGTGCCGCCGGTAGTAGTCGCGGATGCCCTCACGCAACGCCCGGTAGCTGGCGGTCGCGCCGAACTGCTCGATCCAGGAGTGCTCGTCCGGTGGGACCGCCTGGCTGGTCAACTGACCGCCGAGCCAGTCGTACTCCTCGGTGAGGATGACCGACCGGCCGCTGCGGGCGGCGGCGAGCGCCGCCGCCACCCCACCGAGCCCGCCACCGACGACGAGAACGTCCGCGCGCATCTGTACCACGTGTGTCCTTCCAGGTCACGACCGGCGGGTCAGATGCCGCCGGTCGCCGGTTGCGGGGAGCCGAGGGTGCCGCCCTCGACCAGTTCGCACGGCAGCAGCCGGTGGGGCTCGGTGGCCCGGCCGTGCAGGATGTCGTCCAGGAGTTCGATGGCCTGCCAGCCCATCTCCTCGCGCGGGATGTGGAAGCTGGTGACCACCAGGTCGGTGGAGGTCTGCCGGGTCGGGTCGCCCAGCGCCAGCAGGGACAGGTCCCGGCCGATGACCAGGCCGCGACCCCGGGCCACCTCGCTGACCGTCACCGCGTCGGCGAGTTCCTCGAAGAACGCGGCGGTGACCCCGGCGGCGCGCAGCGCGTCGAGCACCTCGGCCGGCGCCCGCCCGGCCACCGGCTCGTGCCGGGCCCGCAGCCCGGACCGCTCGGCGGCGGCGGTGAAGCCGGCCAGCCGGTCGGCGGCGGACTCGGCGCCGGCCCCGGCCCCGACGTACGCGACGGTCCGGTGGCCGAGGCCGGCGGCCCGGTCGACCAGGTCGGCGGTGGCGGTGGCGTAGTCCGCCCCGACGTACGGCACCGGGCCGCCCGCGCCGGAGTCGAGGTAGGCGTCGTCGCGGCGGCCGACGGAGACGAAGGGCATCTCCCCGGCGACCATCCGGGCCAGTTCGTCGCCGGGGATCTCCCGGCCGAGCAGGACGCACCCGTCGGCCAGCCGGATCCGGTTGTTGTCGTGGAAGATCCGGCGGGTGCCGCCGACGACCGGGGCGCTGGTGAACAGCAGCAGGTCGCAGCCGATGTGCTCGGCGCTGGCCTCGATGCCGGACAGGAACGGGTGGTAGAAGTTCCCGGTCGTGCTCGGGAACACCGACTCGTAGGTGAAGACGCCGAGGATCTTGTTGTGCTGCTGGAGCAGCCGGCGCGCGAGGGGGTCGGCGACGTACCCGGTCTCCCGGATGACCCGCAGCACCCGTTCCCGGGTCTCGGGGGCGATCCGCCAGGCGGCGTCGGTCCGGTCGTTGAGCACGAGGGAGACCGTCGTCTGGCTGACGCCGGCCATCCGCGCGATCTCGCGCTGGGTCAGCCGGCCACGGGGTGCGGACACAGTGGATCCGTCGCCTTCCTCGCAGTAATGCGTATTGCCTGCATGTTGCGAGGATGCTGCCCGGCGTGTCGGAGTGGTGTCAAGGGTCACAGCACCCCGTAATCCGTATTACGGGGTGCTGTGACCGCTCTGAGCTGGCGCTGCGCGCAGCGGCGGGTGGGTGGTCGTCAGACGGCCAGGGCCCGGCGGACCTCCGCCTCGGCGGTCACCCCGCCCGCGCCCCGCGAGGTGATCCGGCCCGACTCCAGCACGTGGTAGTGGTGGGCCACCCGCAGGGCGAAGCCGAGGTGCTGCTCGACCAGGAGCACGGTGATCCCGGCCCGGACGGCCAGGTCGGCGATCCGGTCCTGGATCTCCACCACCACCGAGGGCTGGATGCCCTCGGTCGGCTCGTCGAGCAGCAGCAGCCGGGGTCGGGTGATCAGCGCCCGGGCCAGGGCGAGCTGCTGGCGCTGGCCGCCGGAGAGCAGCCCGGCCCGGCGGCGCAGCAGCGGGCGCAGCGCCGGGAAGAGGTCCAGCGACTCGTCCAGCGCCGCCGCGCCGTCCCGCCGGCCGTCGGCGACCAGGCGCAGGTTCTCCGCCGCGGTCAGGTGCGGGAAACACTGCTGCCCCTGCGGCACGTACGCCATTCCCCGGGCCACCCGCTGGTGCGGGGCCAGTCGGGTGACGTCCTCCCCGTCCAGCTCCACCCGCCCCGAGCGGGGGCGCAGCAGGCCGACGGCCACCCGCAGCAGGGTGCTCTTGCCGGCCCCGTTGTGCCCCAGCACACCGGCCACCTGGTCGGCCTCGACGGTCAGGTCCACCCCGTGCAGCACCCGGCTGCGCCCGTACCCGGCGTGCACGTCCCGCAGTGTCAACATCACGCCTCCGTACCGCTGTCGACGCCGAGGTAGACCTCCTGCACGCGCGGGTCGGCCTGGACCTGCGCCACGCTGCCCTCGCTGAGCACCCGACCGGCGTGCAGCACGGTCACCGTCCGGGCGAACCGGCGCAGGAAGTCCATGTCGTGCTCGATCACCACGACGGTGCGGTCCCGGCTGACCGTCTCCAGCAGGGCGCCGGTGGCGTCCCGCTCGTCGTGGCTCATCCCGGCCACCGGCTCGTCGAGCAGGAGCAGCCGGGCGTTCTGGACCAGCAGCATGCCGATCTCCAGCCACTGCTTCTGCCCGTGGGCGAGCGTGCCGGCGAGCTGGTCCGGCCGGTCGGCCAGGCCGATCGTGGTCAACGCCTCGGCCACCTCGTCGGGGATCCGCCGGCGCCGCCGGGCCAGGCTCCACCAGCTCCGCCCGGCCCCGGCGGCGATGTCGAGGTTCTGCAGGACGGAGAGCTCCTCGAAGACGGCGGCGGTCTGGAAGGTCCGGCCGACGCCGAGCCGGGCGATCCGGTGCACGTCCCGGCCGAGCAGTTCGGTGTCGCCGAACCGGACCGACCCGGTGGCCCGGACCAGGCCGGTGACCGCGTCGACCAGGGTGGTCTTGCCCGCACCGTTGGGGCCGATGAGGAACCGGATGTCGCCGGGGGCCACGTCGAGGTCGACGCCGTCGACGGCGGTGAACCCGTCGAAGGTGACCCGCAGGTCCCGGATGCGCAGGCCGTCGAGGCGTTCCCCGGTCACGCCGGCACCTCGTTCCGCTCGGCGTCGGCGTGCGGACCGACCACGACGACTCGCTCACGCTGCTCGCTCATGCGGTCACCCCCGTCCGGGCGCCGGCCAGCCCGGCGCCGTCGGTCGCCTCGGGCGTCCCGGCCCCCTCGACCGGCACGGTCGTGCCGACCCCGGCCGGCACCTGCCGTCTCCGGCGTCGCCACCAGCGGCGTCGGTCCGGGTCGTCGCCGCGCTGGCGGCCCAGCCCCACCAGTGCCGCCAGGCCACCCGGCAGGAAGGCCACGACCAGCACGAACATCAACCCCTGGAGGTACGTCCAGCCGCCCGGGAACCGCTCGGACAGCGCGGTCTTCGCCCAGGCCACCGCGACCGCCCCGAGCACCGGACCGAGCAGGGTGGCCCGGCCGCCGACCGCCACCCCGATGACGAACTCGATCGACGGGACGATGCCGATCATCGCGGGCGAGATGATCCCCACCGCCGGCACGAAGAGCGCCCCGGCCAGCCCGGCCATCCCGGCGGCCACCACGTAGGCGACCAGCTTCACGCTGGCCGGGTCGTACCCGAGAAACCGGACCCGCTCCTCGCCGTCGCGGACCGCGACCAGCAGCTCGCCGTACCGGCTCTGGATGAGCTGGCGGGCCAGCAGGAGCAGGGCCAGCAGGGTGCCGGCGATGACGAAGTACACCATCCGCTGGTTGACCGGGTCGGTCAGCGCGTAGCCGAAGAAGCCCTGGATGTCGGTGAGGCCGTTGGTGCCGCCGGTGGTGCCCTGCTGGCCGACCAGCAGGATCACCATCGCCATGGCCAGGGCCTGGCTGAGGATGGCGAAGTACGCCCCCCGCACCTTTCGCCGGAACACCAGCGAGCCGAGCCCGAAGGCGACCGCCATCGGCAGCAGCACGGTGGCGGGCAACGCGAACCACGGGCTGGCGAAGGGTCGCCACCACCACGGCAGCTCGTCGAGCTGGCCGTACAGTTGCATGAAGTCGGGCAGCTCCCCCGGGCCCGCGTCGGCGAGCTTGAGGTGCATGGCCATCGCGTAGCCGCCGAGGCCGAAGAAGACGCCCTGCCCGAGGGTGAGCATCCCGCCCCGGCCCCAGGCGATGCCGATGCCGATCGCGACCATGGCGAGGCAGAGGTACTTGGCCAGCAGGGAGAGCCGGAAGTCCGACAGCGCCAGCGGGGCGACGGCGAAGAGCAGGGCCGCGCCGAGGGCGAAGCCGGCGGCGGCGCGGGCCGGGCCGGCGCCCGGCAGCAGATTCCGTCGTCTGCCGCCGGCCGCCGGGTCGGGGGTGCGGCCGGTCGGTGCGGTCACGGTGCTCACGCGAGACTCCTGGTACGCAGGGTGAACAGCCCCTGGGGCCGCCACTGGAGGAACGCGACGATCGCCACGAAGACGAGCACCTTGGCGACGCTGAGGGTGGTCAGATACTCGCCGGTCGCCTGGAGCACGCCGAGCGCGAAGGCGACGATGACGCTCCCCTTGAGCTGGCCGATCCCGCCGACCACGACGACCAGGAAGGCGTCGATGATGAGGTTGGTGCCCATGGTCGGGCCGATCGGGCCGAGCAGGGTGAGCGCCACCCCGGCGAGGCCGGCCAGTCCGGAGCCGATGAAGAAGGTGGTCCGGTCCACCCGGGCGGTGGCGATGCCGGAGACGGCGGCCAGGTCGCGGTTCTGCACCACGGCGCGGATCCGGCGGCCGAGCGGGGTCAGCCGCAGCGCGAGGGTCAGCGCCACCACCGCCGCCACGGCCAGGGTCAGGATGAACAGCCGGTTGGTGGCCACGGTGAGCCCGCCGGGCAGCGCGATGTTGCCGGTGAGCAGGTCCGGGGCGCGGGTCTGCACGTTGGGGCTGCCGAAGACGTCCCGGGCCAGCTGTTGCAGGATCAGCGAGACGCCCCAGGTGACCAGCAGGGTGTCCAGCGGGCGGGCGTAGAGGCGGCGGATCAGCAGCACCTCCAGCAGCACGCCCATCGTGCCGGCCACCACGAAGGCGACCGGCAGCGCCACCAGCAGCGACCAGCCGGCCCCGGTGATGGTCTGCTGGAGCACGTAGGTGGTGTAGGCGCCGGCCATGATGAACTCGCCGTGCGCCATGTTGATCACGTTCATCTGGCCGAAGGTCAACGCCAGCCCCAGCGCGATGAGCAGCAGGACCGCGCCGATGCTGACGCCGGTGAAGAGTTGACCGAAGAGGACTGTCACGGTGGGCACTCCGTACGGGGGTGGGCCGGCCCGGACGCCGGTGTGCCGTCCGGGCCGGGGTCGGTCAGCTCAGGCCGCTCGCCCAGGGGTAGCTCTTCAGGTACGGGTCGGGCGTGATCGGCTGCCCGGAGTTCCAGACCTCGGTGATCAGGCCGTCCGCGCCGATCCGTCCGATCCGGGCGGTCTTGGCGATGTGCTGGGTCGGGCCGTCCACGGTCACCGTCCCCTCGGGGGCCTCGAAGGTGATCCCGCCGGCGGCGGCCCGGACCTGCTCCACGTCGAAGGAGCCGGCCTTCTCCACCATCGCCTTCCACAGGTGCACCGCCACGTACGCGGCCTCCATCGGGTCGCTGGTCGGCTTCTCCGCGCCGTACTTCGCCTTGTACGCGGCGACGAACTTCTCGTTCGCCGCGCCCGGGGTGGTCTGGTAGTAGTTCCAGGCGGTCAACTGGCCGGTGAGGTACTGGGTGCCGATGCCCTTGACCTCCTCCTCGGCGATCGACACCGAGACCACCGGCATGCTCTCGGCGGTCAGCCCGGCGGAGGTGTACTCCTTGAAGAAGGCGACGTTGCTGTCCCCGTTGAGGGTGTTGAAGACCGCGTCGGCCTTCGACGAGCGCACCTTGTTGACGATGGTGCCGAACTCGGTGGAGCCGAGCGGGGCGTAGTCCTCGCCGAGGACGGTCATCCCGTTCGCCTCGGCGTACGCCTTGATGATTTTGTTCGCGGTGCGGGGGAAGACGTAGTCGCTGCCCACCAGGTAGACCGACTTCTTTCCCTGGGCCTTGAGGTAGTCCAGCCCGGGGACGATCTGCTGGTTGGTGGTCGCGCCGGTGTAGAAGATGTACGGGGACTGCTCCAGGCCCTCGTACTGCACCGGGTAGAACAGCAGCGCCTTGTTGCGCTCGAAGACCGGCTTCACGGCCTTGCGGCTGGCCGAGGTCCAGCAGCCGAAGACGGCGGCGACGCGGTCCTGGCTGATCAGCTTCTCCGCCTTCTCGGCGAAGGTGGGCCAGTCGGAGGCGCCGTCCTCGGAGACCGGCTGGATCTTCTTGCCGAGGACGCCACCGGCGGCGTTGATCTCCTCGACGGCGAGCATGATCGAGTCGCGGACGGTGACCTCGCTGATGGCCATGGTGCCGGAGAGCGAGTTGAGCAGGCCGACCTTGACGGTGTCGCCGGAGACGTCGGCGCTGACGCCCGTGCCGGATGCCGCGTCGGTGGTCTTGCTGCCGCACGCGGCCAGGGCGGCCGTGGCGACCAGGGTCAGGGCACCCGCCAGGATGCGGCCCCGGAACGATGTCATCAATTCTCCCTGCGCGCTGCGTCGGAGCAGTGATCGGTTATGGGCGGTGGTCGGCGTGCGAAACCAGTCGTCGACGAGCGCTGTCGGGCGCCGATTCGCACGGTGCCACCGGAACCGGCATCGCCGGTCTCCCCGTTTGCGTACTGTCGTTTGTCGAGTCGTATCAGGGTGCGCGGTGCGGTCCGTGGTGTGGCGGTCGGCGGAACCGGTCGACGGGTGGACGCCGGCCGGATCCACGGCTGTCATCAGGCAGGGAAAGCCTGTGCGCGCATCGTTGCGGGAATGTTTCCCCACCCTTAATTGACTGTTTCCGATCGCCTGATCGGTCCACACGAAAAAGCCGACACCACAATTACCCATGATCGGGGAAATGGATGTCGGCACACGAGGCCAGCGCCTCGAACAAATGCGTGACGGCGACGCGCCGGCCGCCTTCGGCGACCGATGACGAAGCCTGGCGGGAGCGGATTACTTCACGCAGGAAGCATCTTAGGCCGGGAGCGGGCGAGCCTGTCAAGCAGCCGGCCGGCGGAAGGTCCACCCTCGACCGGTCACGCACCGGCCGAACGGGACGGTTCACAGTTCGGCGAGCACCCGGAAGTCCAGGCCGTCGGCCTCGGCCAGGTAGATGCGCTGGCGCACGTGCCGGCGGCGCAGCCGCAACTCGCCCCGGGGCCCGCAGTACGAGACCTCGTCGGCGTTGGCCCCGATCGCCCGCACGTCGAGGGTGCGGGCGCGGGCGATCAACGCGGCCAGCAGCATCACCCCCTCGTAGCAGGACTCCCCCAGGCTGCCCAACGGCGGCGCCTCCAGCCCGAAGCGGCGGGCGAACTCCCCATGGAAGTCGAGGTTCTCCCGGGTGGCCAGGTCGGCGAAGAAACCCGCCGTGCTGTAGAGCCGGCCGGTGGCGCGCGGGCCGCTGGCCAGCAGCATGTTCTCGTCCATCAGGGTGCTCAGCCGCAGGCAGCGCCGGTCCAGACCGGACCGGGCGAACGCCCGGTTGAACCGGACCGCGTCCGCCCCGACCAGCAGCATCAGCACCGCGTCGGCGTCGCTGTGCTCGATCCGGCGCAGGATGTCGGCGAAGTCGTGGGTCTCCAGCGGCAGGAAACCCAGCCCCACCACCCGCCCGCCGGTGCGCAGCGCGTACCGCTGGGCCGCGCGGGCGGTGCGCCGGGGCCAGACGTAGTCGTTGCCGACCACGAACCACCGGCGGACCCCCTGCTCCCCGGCGAGCAGCCGCATCGCCGGCCAGAGCTGGGCGTCGGGCGTCTCGCTGGTGAGGAAGACCCCCTCGGTCCGCTCACCGCCCTCGTACAGCGCGGTGTAGACGTACGGCACCCGGTGCGCGACGCGCGGCGCGAGGGCCTGGCGGACCGACGAGATGTGCCACCCGGTCACCCCCTGCACCGCGCCGGTGGAGACCAGCAGCTCGACCTCCGCGGCCACCTCCGCCGGGGGTGCCCCGCCGTCGACCGGGACCAGGCGCAGTTCCCGGCCCAGCACCCCGCCGTCGCGGTTGACCTCCTCCACCGCCAGTTGGGCGCAGAGCTCACAGGTCGGACCGAACATGCCCGCCGGACCGCGCATCGGGTACACCAGGGCGACGTTGACCACCGACCGGTCCACGGTGAGCCAGGGCGGCGCGGCGACCACCCGCGCCGGGGCGGGCTCCGGGGCGGCCACCTCCCGGGTCGGGGCCGGCTCCGGGGCGGCGGCCCGGGCCTCGGGGTGCCGCGCGGCGGCGACGCGGGTCGCCGGCTCGGGGCGGGCCGGACGCTGCGGTCGCGGTGCCGGCGCGGACATGCCACACATGATTGCCCGCGAACCCACGCCACACCAGGTCTCTCCATCCACCGGGAATGGCCGATAGCATGACGGGGGCCACCGCTGGCGGAGGAGATCGCATGGCAGAGCTGCCCGGGGCGTCAGCCGACCTGCTGCGCTCGCTGACCCGTGCCGAGCGGCTGCTCTCCCGCCGGATCGGTGCCGTGCTGGCCCCCGAGGGGCTCACCATCGAGGCGTGGCGGGTGCTCTGCCTGCTCGCCGACGGGCTCGGCCACCCGATGACCGAGGTCGCCGCCGAGGCCTGCCTGCCCCCGGGGACCCTCACCAAGCTGGTGGACCAGCTCGTCGACCGGAACCTGGTCTTCCGCCGGGTCGACCCCTACGACCGGCGGCGGATCCGGGCCTGCCTGACCGCCCGGGGTCGCCGGGAGCACGACCGGCTGGAGGCGATGGTCCGGGCCGACCTGGACGAGCTGACCGGCGGAGCCGGCGAGGAGGAGGCCCTCACCCGCCGGCTCGCGGACCTGGTCACCCGGCTGGACCCGGACCGCCCCCGGCAGCCGACCCCCGCCCTGCGCTGACGATCGGCCGGGGAGGCCCCGCCCCGGTCCAGCCGCCGGCGGCCCCGGACCCCGGTCAGCCGCCGTCGACCGGGCGGAACGGGGCCACGGTGTGCCGGGACACCCCCGCCGGGGCGGTGCCGGCCCCGACCGTGTCGAACAGCACCCGGCCGAGGTGGGCGTGCGCCCGTACCGCCGGGTGGGTGCCGCCGTAGTTGTCCCGGTCGCCGAGGGTGTCGGCGAAGAAGGCGTAGGTCAGGGCGGGGGCCCCGGTCTGGTCGAAGACGATGCCCACCTCGTGCCGGGCGGCCCCCCGCTCGTCGTAGTCGGCCCCGTACTTGGTGGCCACCCGGCTGCGCTCGGCCGAGGACATGTCGCGGCGGATCCCGTCGTGGTAGCCGTTGATCCAGCGCAGGACGCCCAGCAGGAAGGTGGTGGAGCCGACGGAGAGCAGGGTTCCGTTCGCCAGCCGCCAGAGCAGGTCGTGGGTCTCCCGGGGGGTGGTGACGCCGAGGAAGAAGCGGTACGGGTTGGCCACCGGCTCGACCCGGGTGTGGGTGAACCCCTTGGCGGCCAGGATCTCGTTGATCTCCAGGGCGGGCACCACCCGACCGCACATCCGGACCGCCGTGTTGTCCGAGACCAGCAGCATCGCGGTGAGGAAGTTGGCGACGGTGACCTCGTCCCCCCAGACGGTCTGCAGGTGGTAGAGGCCGCTGCCGCCGAGGATGATGTCGGCCGTGAGGTCGAGGCGCTGGTCGAGCCGGAGCTGCCCCCGGTCGATGGCGTCCAGCACCGCCACCGCGACGGCGAGTTTCTGCACGCTGTAGCCGTGCGTCACCCGGTCGGCGTCGTCGGCCAGCACCGTCCGCAGGGCGCCGGTGGCGTCGACCCGGGCGACGTGGGAGTGCCACACCCCGCCGGCCTGCCTCGTCCGGGTCCGGTACGCCTGCCGGATCCGCTGCGTCGGGTCGAGCGGAGCATGGTCGGCGGCGGGATCGGCGCCCGGTGCCGGCGCGGCGAGGGCCGGACGGGGGGCCGCCACCAGGGCGGCTGTCGCCGCGCCCAGGCCGAGGGCGACGCGGCGGCTGACCTTGTCGGGCATGTTCTCTCCCCTGATCGACGGTGCCCGACGGGGGCTGGGCCGACGACAGGCTTCCCCCACCGTCCACCCACGACACCCCCGCCGGGTTCTCGACCCTCAGGGTTCCAGATGAGATCGAAGGGTGTGGGCGTCGGGGGCGGTGGCGGTCCAGAGGGTCGCCGGCCCCCCGGCCAACGGCAGCCGGGCGGCGGTGCCCCCGGGGTGCACCCAGGGAGGGTCGGCGGGCCGGTCCGGGTGCAGCACCAGCAGGGACCCGGTGGCCGGAGCCCCGCCGAGGACCGCCGGCCCGGACCAGCCCGGAGCCTGCGGCCCCACCGCGAGGGTCTGCCGCAGCAGGGGCCGGCCGGCGAGGTCGACGACGGTGTGCAGCACCGCGTCGCCCGGCTCCTCGGCGTGCCGGCCGCAGATCAGCTCGTCCCGCCAGGTGAGGGTGGCCCCCTCGGCCACCTCCACCCGCGACTCGGCGAGGTGGGCGCAGCCGGCCGCCGCGACCGTCTGCTCGGGCAGCCAGTGCAGGGCCGCCCCGGGGTGGACCCGGGCCGACACCATCATCCGGGAGGTGGCCCCGACCCGGCCGGGCAGGGCCACCGAGGCGGCGACGGTGTGCACCCGCACCGCCGCCCCGGTGGTCACCTCGATCTCCAGCCGCAGGTCGTCCCCGGCCAGGGGACCGGCCGCCGCGCCGACGACGTACACCTCGGCGACCGGGCCCCGGTGCCCGGTGCGGCGCAGCAGCAGCGGGGGCTCCCCGGCCAGCTCGGTCAGGCGGGTGCCCCCACGCCCGTCGGGGTGGGCCACCAGCCGGGCGACCGCCCGCATCAGCCCCGACCGGCCGGTACCCCGGTGGCCTGGGCCGCCCGGTGGTGGGCCAGCTCGTGGCGGACCCAGTCGGCGACCTGCCCGGCCTGCCGGTCCTGCACGATGGAGAGGAAGACCGTGGGCAGGTCCCCCCGGCGGGCCCGGGAGTCCCGGTCCATCACCTGAAGGTCGGCCCCGACCAGCGGGGCCAGGTCGGTCTTGTTGATCACCAGCAAATCGGCGGCGGTCACCCCGGGCCCGCCCTTGCGGGGCACCTTGTCCCCGCCGGCCACGTCGACCACGAAGATCTGCCGGTCCACCAGGCCCCGGCTGAAGGTGGCGGTGAGGTTGTCCCCGCCGCTCTCCACCAGCACCAGGTCCAGGGCGCCGAAGGTCTCCTCCAACTCGTCCACCGCGTCGAGGTTGGCCCCGATGTCGTCGCGGATGGCGGTGTGCGGGCAGCAGCCGGTCTCCACCGCCCGGATCCGGTCGGGGTCCAGCACTCCGGCCCGGCGCAGGAAGTCGGCGTCCTCGGTGGTGTAGATGTCGTTGGTCACCACCCCCAGGCGCAGTTCGTCGGCGAAGGCCCGGCACAGGGCGGCCACCAGGGCGGTCTTGCCGGATCCCACCGGTCCCCCGATGCCGACCCGCAGGGCCCGGCCGGCGGCGGCCAGGGGGGCGTGCGGGTCGACCCCGGGCTCGGGGTGGGTGTGTGGAACGGTCTCGTCGTGCTCGGGGTACCCGGTCTGTCCAGTCGGTTGTGGACGCGGCGACGGGGTCGGCTCAGGACGCAAAGAGACGCACCTCCCAGGTGGCGTGGACTTCGGCATGGATGTCGGCGAGGGGGGCGGCGGCGGCCGGCAGCCGCCAGGGTGGTTCACCGGCGGCCCGGTCCGCCTCGGCGGCGGTCCGGTCGCAGGCGGCGGCCAGGTCCACCAGCAGGGCCTGCACCCGGTACGGGTCCAGGCCCAACAGGCGGACCCCGGCGCTGGCCGCCCCGGTCACCGTCTGGTACGCGGCGGTCAGGGCGGTCTCGGGCCGGGTGAGGCCGGCGGCGGCGGATAGCAGCCCCAGCACCAGGGGTTGGTGGGGCCCGCCGCCGGCGGTGGGCAGGTCGGCGAATCCGGCGGTGGGCCAGACGGCCTTCCCGGCCCGCAGCAGGGCCCGGCCCTGCCGGCGGGACACCCGGCGCAGGGCCTCGGCGGCGGTCCGGGCGTCCAGCTCGGCGTCGAGCAGGGCCAGCAGCCCCGCCCGGTCCGGCTGCCCGGCCGCCCGGTGGGCCGCCGCCGCGAAGGCCGCCCCGACCAGCCCGGCGGTGGCCAGCCGGCCCCGCAGGAAGGCGGCCAGGGTGGCGAGGTCGGTGACCCGCCCGGCCCCGACGGCGGCCTCCAGCCCTCCGGAGTGGGCGTGGGCCCCCGCCGGGAACCGGCCGTCGGCCAGGAGCAGCAGCAGGGTCGACGGGGTCATCAGAACAGGAAGTACCGCTGGGCCATCGGCAACTCCGCCACCGGGTCCGGCTCCACCGTCTCCCCGTCGATCCGGACGGTGAAGGTGTCCGGGTCGACCTCGATGCGGGGCATGGCCGAGTTGTTCGGCAGGTCGGCCTTGCCCCGGGAGCGCACGTCGGCCACCGGCACCACCCGCCGCCGCACGTCCAGCCGTAGCCCGGCCTCGATCGCCGCCGGGGCCACGAAGGTCAGGCTGGTGGCCGCGGCCGGTACCGGCTGGGCCCCGAACATCGGGCGGGGCAGCATCGGCTGGGGCGTGGGGATGGAGGCGTTGGCGTCCCCCATCTGGGCGTAGGCGATCATCCCGCCCTTGATGACGAGCAGGGGCCGGACCCCGAAGAAGGCCGGCTCCCAGAGCACCAGGTCGGCGAGCTTGCCCGGCTCCACCGACCCGACCTCGGCGTCCAGGCCGTTGGCCATGGCCGCGCAGATGGTGTACTTGGCGACGTACCGGCGGGCCCGGTGGTTGTCGGCGCGGCCGTCCCCGGGCAGCGCCCCCACCCGGGCCTTCATCACGTGGGCGCTCTGCCAGGTGCGCAGCACCACCTCCCCGATCCGCCCCATCGCCTGCGAGTCCGACCCGATGATGGAGATCGCCCCCAGGTCGTGCAGCAGGTCCTCGGCGGCCATCGTGGACGGCCGGATCCGGCTCTCCGCGAAGGCCAGGTCCTCCGGCACCGCCGGGTTCAGGTGGTGACAGACCATCAGCATGTCCAGGTGCTCGGCCAGGGTGTTACGGGTGTACGGCCGGGTCGGGTTGGTCGACGAGGGCAGCACGTTCGGCTCGCTGGCCACGGTGATGATGTCCGGCGCGTGCCCGCCCCCGGCCCCCTCGGTGTGGTACGAGTGGATCGCCCGGCCGGCGATGGCCCGCAGCGTGTCGGCCACGAACCCGGCCTCGTTGAGGGTGTCGGTGTGGATCGACACCTGCACCCCGGAGGCGTCGGCGACCCGCAGGCAGGCGTCGATCGCGGCCGGGGTGGTCCCCCAGTCCTCGTGCAGCTTGAACCCGCCCGCCCCGGCCCGCAGTTGCTCCCACAGGGCCTCGGCGGAGACGGTGTTGCCCTTGCCGAGCAGCAGCACGTTCACCGGGTAGCCGTCCAGCGCCTCGTGCATCCGGGCCAGGTGCCAGGCGTTCGGGGTGACCGTGGTGGCCCGGGTGCCCTCGGTCGGCCCGGTACCGCCGCCGACCAGGGTGGTGATGCCGGCGGCCAGCGCCTCGGTGACGACTTGCGGGCAGATGAGATGGACGTGGGTGTCCACCGCCCCGGCGGTGAGGATCCGGCCGTTGCCGGCGATCACCTCGGTGGCCGGGCCGATGACCAGGTCGGGGTGCACCCCCGGCATGGTGTCCGGGTTCCCGGCCCGGCCGATCGCCACGATCCGGCCGTCGCGCAGCCCCACGTCGGCCTTGACGACGCCCCAGTGGTCGAGGATCACCGCCCCGGTGATCACGGTGTCCAGGGCGCCCTCGGCGCGGGTGGCGCGGGACTGGCCCATCGACTCGCGGATCACCTTCCCGCCGCCGAAGACCACCTCGTCCCCACCGGCACAGTGGTCGGTCTCCACCTCGATCAGCAGGTTGGTGTCGGCCAGCCGGATCCGGTCGCCGGTGGTCGGGCCGTACAGGTCGACGTAGCGGTCGCGGTCGACGAAACTCATCGGTGTGCTCCCCCCTGTGGTGGGGTCGGGTCGTCCAGCGGGCCCCCGCACTCGCCGCGCAGGCCGGGCACGATCCGGGCCCCGCCCAGCGGCACCAGGTCGACGCTGCGGCTGACCCCCGGCTCGAAGCGCACCGACGTCCCCGCCGGGACGGCGAGCCGCTGTCCCCAGGCGGCGGCCCGGTCGAAGTCCAGCGCCGGGTTGGCCTCGGCGAAGTGGTAGTGCGAGCCGACCTGCACCGGCCGGTCGGCGGTGTTGACCACCAGCAGGGTGGTCACCGGCCGACCCGCGTTGATCTCCACCGGCCCCTCGGCGAGCAGGATCTCCCCGGGGATCACGGGATCGGGTGGTGCACCGTCACCAACTTGGTGCCGTCCGGGAACGTCGCCTCCACCTGCACCTCCCTCAGCAACTCGGGGATGCCGTCCTGGACGTCGTCGCGGCCGAGCACGCCACGACCGGCGGACATCAGGTCGACCACCGACCGGCCGTCCCGGGCCCCCTCCAGCAGGAACGCGGTGATCACGGCGACGGCCTCGGGGTAGTTGAGGCGCAGGCCACGCTCGCGGCGCCGACGGGCGACGTCGGCGGCGACGTGGACGAGCAGGCGGTCCTGCTCGTGCGGGGTGAGATGCACGGGTGGCTCCCGGTGGGGTCGGCGTGCCCCGGCCCGCCGCCGACGGCGCGGCGTCCCACCGGCCCCGGCGCACGGGACGGGTGGGGAACCCCGGGCGGCGATGCCCGGGAGGCGAGCAGGGGGTCACACGACCACTGGAGGGCGCTGGCGGGGAACCCGGGACTCCACCATCCCGGCCCGCGCGGGGCGCCACGCAGCGGTCTGGGATCGGATGCGGACCGCACCGCGCCAACCGCTGAGCAGACGGTAGAGGATCGGCGGCCGGCGGGGCAAGACGGTCCCGGTGGACCGGCCCACCCCGGCGGTGCCGGTCCACCGCCCCGCCGTATGGTCGGTCCCGCGCGGGTACCGCAGGTCACGTCGCTGCCGATCGACGTGTCGGGGGCGGCTGTTACGGTCGCGCCGCCGTCGCAGAGGAAGCCGGAGGTTCGGTCGTGATCGTCTCCCATCTGTCGTCGTTCGCCGGGTTGGAGGTCGTGCCCTTCGACCCGGGGATGGCCCTGCCCGAGGAGCTGCCACCGGTCGCCTGGCGGCTGGAGGTCGAGGACTTCGACGCCGACCCCGAGGAGTTCGCCGCGCTCGTCGCGGCGTTCCGCGCCGAGGTGCCCGCCGAGGCGGTCCAGGCTCTCGTGATCGGCGAGTGGGGCGCGGCCTACGAGTCGCCCGCCCCGCTCGGGTTGCTGGTCGAGGCCGCCGGCGAGTGGACCGCGCTGCGGCACCTGTTCATCGCCGACCTGATCAGCGAGCAGTGCGAGATCTCCTGGATCACCCACGACGACCTCACCCCGCTGCTGCGGGCGTACCCCGAGCTGACGACCCTGTGGGTGCGCGGTGGGCACGAGCTGCGGCTGGAGCCGCTGCGCCACGACGGGCTGCGGGAACTGGTCGTCCAGACCGGCGGCCTGCCCGGCGCGGTGAGCCGGGCGGTGGCCGGCTGCGACCTGCCCGGGCTGCGCCGGCTCGACCTGTGGCTGGGCCGGCCGGACTACGAGGGTGACACCACCGTGGACGACCTCGCCGAGCTGCTGGCCGGCACCCGGCTGCCGGCCCTGCGCCACCTGGCGCTCTGCAACGCCGACAACGCCGACGAGGTGACCCGGGCGGTCGCGCACGCCCCGGTCGTCCGGCAGCTCGAGGTGCTCGACCTGTCCAAGGGGGTGCTCACCGACGTCGGCGGTGAGGCGCTGCTGGCCGGGCAGCCGCTGACCCACCTGCGCCGCCTCGACCTGCGCCACCACTTCCTCTCCGCAGAGTGCGCGGCCCGGGTGGTCGCCGCGCTGCCCGGCGTCGACGTCGACGTCGCCGACCGCCAGGAGATCCAGGTGTACGGCGACCGCGAGTACCGGTTCACCGCGGTCGGGGAGTGACGGGATGACCTTCTCCGCGCACGCCACCACGTTCGCCGGCCGCCCGGTGGTCGACGTGCCGCTGGACGGCCCGCTGCCCACCGTGGACGCCCCGGTGGCCTGGCGGGTCAGCGTCCCCGAGTACGACACGCGCGACGACAACGTGCCGTCGGACGCCTTCGCCGCCACCTTCGAGCGGTTCGTCACGCAGGCCGGAGCGCAGGTGGAGGCCCTGGTCGTCGGCGCGTGGGGGTACGCCGCGTTCAACACCGCCCCGATCGCGCAGCTCTGCGCGGCGGCGACCCGGCTGCCCGCGCTGCGCGCGCTCTTCCTCGGCGACATGACCTTCGAGGAGTGCGAGATCTCCTGGATGCTGGTCGGCGACGTGAGCCCGCTGCTGACCGCGTACCCGGCGCTGGAGGTGCTGCGGGTGCGCGGCGGCCAGGACTTCCGCTTCTCCCCCGTGCGGCACGCCGGCCTGCGGGAGCTGGCGGTGGAGAGCGGCGGGTTGACCCCGGCGTTCGTCCACGCGGTGCTCGACTCCGACCTGCCCGCCCTGACCGACCTGGAGCTGTGGCTCGGCGACTCCTCCTACGGCGGCGACACCACCGCGGAGGACCTGGCCCCGCTGCTGGCCGGGGAGCGGTTCCCCGCCCTGCGCCGGCTCGGGTTGCGCAACGCCGAGCACGCCGACGACCTCGCCGAGGCGGTGGCGACCGCACCGGTGCTCGCCCGGCTGGAGCGCCTGGACCTGTCCATGGGCACGCTCGGCGACCGGGGTGCGCGGGCGCTGCTGGCCGGCGGGGCGCTGACCCACCTCGCCGAGCTGGACCTGCACCGGCACTACGTCACCGAACAGGTCGCGGCGGAGGTCACCGCCGGGCTGCCCGGGGTCCGGGTGGACCTGTCCGACCCGCAGGAGGAGGACGACGACGAGGACGAGGAGTTCCGTCGGTACGTGGCGGTGGCGGAGTGACCGGTGAGCGCGCCGCCCGGCGACCGCACCCGCGCTGACATGCGGCTGACCGTCGTGGGCAACCCGGGCAACCGCCGGGTCACCCTGTTCACCCGGGCCGTCCGGGCCGCCGGGCTGCCCCCGCCGGCGGTGCTGCCCTGGGCCGAGGTGCTCATCGGCGCGGCACCCCCCGGCCCCGGCACCCTGGTCCGGGTCGACTCCCCCGGCGAGGACCCCGAGGTGGACCGGCTGCTGCGCGGGGCGACCCGCCCGGCCCGGCACGGCGAGCTGATCGGCCTCGCCGCCACGTACGCCGGGCTGGTCGGTGGCCTGGCCCGGGTCGCCGCCGGGGGCGCGGAGCTGCTCAACGACCCGGCGGAGGTGGCGGTGCTCTGCGACAAGCGGGCCTGCCACGCCCGGCTGGCCGCCGCCGGCGTCCCGGTGCCGGCCGCGCTCGGCCCGGTCGACGGGTACGCGGGGCTGCGGGCGGCGATGGCGGCGGCCGGCTGGAGCCGGGTCTTCGTCAAGCCCGCCCACGGTTCCTCCGCGGCCGGGGTGCTCGCCCTCGCCGTCGGCCCGCGCCGGGTCCGGGCGGTCACCCCGATCGAGGTGGCCCCCGACGGGTTGTTCAACTCGCTGCGGGTCCGCCACTACGACGACGAGGCGACGGTCGCCGCGCTGGTCGACCGGCTCGCCCCGGAAGGGCTGCACGTGGAGCGGTGGCTGCCCAAGGCCGGGCTCGGTGACCGGGTCGTCGACGTGCGGGTGGTGGTCGTCGCCGGGCGACCCGCGCACGCGGTGGTCCGCGCCGCCCGGGGGCCGCTGACCAACCTGCACCTGGGCAACGCCCGGGGTGACCTGGCCGCGCTGCGCGCCGCCGCCGGGCCGGCCGGGTGGGCAGCGGCGATGCGGACCTGCGAGCGGGTCGCCGCCTGCTTCCCGGGCAGCCTGCACGTCGGGGTCGACCTGATGTTCCTGGCCGGGTGGCGGCGGCACGCGGTGGCCGAGGTCAACGCCTTCGGCGACCTGCTGCCCGGGGTACTCGCCGACGGGCGGGACACCTACGCCGCGCAGGTCGACGCGCTGACCAGCGGCCGGTGGGACCGGTGGCGGGCGGCGCACCGCCCGGACCCGCCGGGGTCGGCTCCGGCGGCCCCGGACGCGCTGACGGCTTCGGCCGCGCCGCCGGCCCCAGCGGCTCCGCCGGCTCCGGACGCGCTGACGGAGCCGGGTCGGGAGGTGCGCGCGTGCGGAGCCTGATCGGCAGCCACGACCTGGCCCTGGTCACCCTGGACACACTGCGCTACGACGTGGCGGCGGAGCTGGCCGAGGCGGGGCGGACCCCCCGGCTGACCCGCGCGCTGCCCGGCGGGCGGTGGGAGCGGCGGCACTCGCCGGCCAGCTTCACCTACGCCGCGCACCACGCCTTCTTCGCCGGTTTCCTGCCCACCCCGGACACCCCGGGCCGGCACGAGCGGCTGTACGCGGCGGCCTTCCCCGGCAGCGAGACCGCCGGCGCGGACACCTGGGTCTTCGACGCCGCCGACCTGCCCACCGCCCTGGCGGCGGCCGGGTACCACACCCTCTGCGTGGGCGGGGTGGGCTTCTTCAACCGGCGCAGCCCGCTCGGCGCGGTGCTGCCCGGCCTCTTCGCCGAGGCGCACTGGGAGCCGGGGTTCGGGGTGACCGCCCCGGACTGTGTGGACGCCCAACTCGACCGGCTGACCGAGGTGCTGCCCCGGGTCCCGGCCGGGCGACCGCTGTTCACCTTCCTCAACGTGGCCGCGCTGCACCAGCCCAACCGGCACTACCTGCCCGGCGCGACCGTCGACGACCGGGCCAGCCACGCCGCCGCCCTGGAGTACGTCGACGGCCGGGTCGACCGGCTCTTCGCCCTCCTCACCAGCCGGGGCCGGCCGGTGTTCACGATCGTCTGCGCCGACCACGGCACGGCGTACGGGGAGGACGGGCACACCGGCCACCGGATCGGCCACGACGTGGTGTGGACGGTCCCGTACGCCCACTTCACCCTGCACCCGGGAGACTGGTGACCAGCATCGACCAGGCGCTGGACGGCTCGCCGTACCAGCAGTACCTGTACGCGTACCCGCACAAGACGTCGTACCGTCCGCTGCGGCCCCGGCCGCCGCTGGCCGAGGTGTGGCGCACCGAGCCGCGCGACACGCTCTTCCTCTACCTGCACGTGCCGTTCTGCGAGATGCGGTGCGGCTTCTGCAACCTGTTCACCCGCACCGGCGCGCCGGCCGCGCAGGTCACCGCGTACCTGCGGCAGCTACGCCGGCAGGCGGAACGGGTCGCCGACGCGCTCGGCGGCGACGCCGGGTACGCCCGCGCGGCGCTCGGCGGTGGCACCCCGACGTATCTCACCGCCGACGAGCTGGCCGACCTGTTCGACATCGCCACCACGACGATGGGGGCGCGGCTGCCCGGCGTACCGCTGTCGGTGGAGACCTCGCCGGCCACCGCCACCCCGGACCGGCTGGCGGTGCTCGCCGCGCACGGCACGACCCGGGTCAGCATCGGGGTGCAGAGCTTCCTGGACGCCGAGGCCCGCGCCGCCGGCCGGCCGCAGCGGCGCACCGAGGTGGAGGCGGCGCTGGGCGCGATCCGGGACGCCGCGGTCCCGGTGCTCAACATCGACCTCATCTACGGCATCGACGGGCAGACCGCCGACACGTGGGCCGAGAGCCTGGCCGCCGCGCTGGCCTGGCGGCCGGAGGAGCTGTACCTGTACCCGCTCTACGTCCGGCCGTTGACCGGGCTGGGCCGGCGGGCGCACAGCCGCGACGACTGGGACGGCCAGCGCCTCGCCCTGTACCGGCAGGCGGTGGAGGTCCTCGGCGCGGCCGGGTACCGGCAGGAGTCGATGCGCCAGTTCCGCCGGGCCGACGTGCCCACCCCGGCGGGGCCGGACTACTGCTGCCAGGACGACGGCATGGTGGGGTTGGGCTGCGGCGCCCGCTCGTACACCACCGGCCTGCACTACTCGTTCGACTACGCGGTCAGCGTGACGCAGGTGCGGGCGGTGCTCGACGACTACCTGGCCCGCCCCGCCGACGACTTCCGGCACGCCGAGTTCGGGTACCGGCTCGACGGCGTCGAGCAGCGACGCCGCTGGCTGCTGCAGTCGCTGCTGCGGGCCGAGGGGGTGGACGCCGCCGCCTACCGGGCCCGGTTCGGCGCCCCGCCCACCACGGACTTCCCCGAGCTGGCCCGCCTGGTGGCGCGGGGCTGGGCGGACGAGAGCGGGCTGCGGCTGACCCCGGCGGGGCTGGCCCGCTCCGACGCGGTCGGCCCGTGGCTGACCTCCGCGCGGGTCCGGGACGCGATGCGGGGGTACGCGCTGCGATGAACCTGTCGATCCTCTACCGGGGGCCTCTAACGAGCTGCAACTACGACTGCCCGTACTGCCCGTTCGCCAAGCGGCGGGACTCGCCCCGGACGCTAGCCGCCGACCGGGCCGCCCTGGACCGGTTCACCGGCTGGGTGGCGGCCACCACCGACCTGCGCCTGTCGGTGCTGTTCACCCCGTGGGGCGAGGGGCTGACCCGACGCTGGTACCGGGACGCGCTGGTGACCCTGTCGCACCTGTCGCACGTCGAGCGGGCGGTCATCCAGACCAACCTGGCGACCCGGGTGGACTGGCTCGCCGACGCCGACCCGGCCCGGGTGGCGTTGTGGACGACGTACCACCCCGGGCAGGTCACCCGGGAGCGGTTCCTGGCCCGCTGCGCCCGCCTGACCGAGCTGGGGGTGCGGTACTCGGTCGGGGTGGTGGGCCTGCCGGAGCACCTGGCCGAGGCGCGGGCGCTGCGCGCCGCCCTGCCCACCGGGGTGTACCTGTGGGTCAACGCCGCCGAGGGCCGCCGGTACGACGCCGCCGAGGAGGCCACCTGGACCGCCCTGGACCCGCTGTTCGGGTACAGCGTCCGGCCGCACCCGTCGCTGGGGCGGCCGTGCCACGCCGGGGAGACGGCGGTCTCGGTGGCCGGGGACGGCACGGTACGCCGCTGCCACTTCGTCCCCGACCCGATCGGCAACCTGTACGACGGGTCGTGGCGGTCCGCGCTGCGGCCCCGCCCGTGCGGCAACGGGACCTGCGACTGCCACATCGGCTACGTGCACCTCAAGCCGTTGGGCCTGCGCGACGTCTTCGCCGGTGGGGTGCTGGAACGGATCCCGGCGGCGTGGCCGCGCCGGCCCGCCCCGCCCGCCGACCGGCCCACCGCCGTGGCGACGGGCCGGCTTCTTCCCGTCGTCGGTCAGCCCGGACCGGCGCGCTCCGGCTCCGGCTGACCGGCGGCCCCGCCACGCCCCGG
>NZ_LRQV01000060.1 GCF_001567585.1 Micromonospora rosaria | reverse complement strand
TTCGTGGACGGGTCGCGGCCGGGTCGGCCGGGTGCCGGCGCCGGTGGGCACCGGGCCCGGCCGGGCGGCGGGGAGAACGGTCAGGGCAGCCGGGAGAACCAGAGCATCGAGGCGGCGGCGGCCAGCAGGGCCAGCACCAGCCCGGCGCCGATGAACCGGGCCGAGACGTCCTGCCGCTGCGTCTCGTACCCGATCGAGGAGCCGATGTCGGCGTACACCGCGCGCAGTTCGTCCGCGCTGCCCGCCTCGTGGTACGCGCCGCCGGTCTGCTCGGCGACCGCGCGCAGGTTCTCCCCGTCGACCGGTACCGGCTGGTCCCAGGCGCCCGTGCCGATCGTCCCGTCCGGGGTGCCGAAGGAGATGGTGTCCACCGGTACCCCCGCCTCGCCGGCCTGGGCCGCCGCGCCTGCCGGGTCCCGGCCGGACGTGTTGGCGCCGTCGGAGAGCAGCACCACCCGGGCGGGCGGCGGCTCGTCCGGGGCCCGCTCGTCCACCGTCCGGATGGACTCCAGCGAGGTGTGGATCGCCTCGCCGATCGCGGTGCCCTGGATGCCGGTGACCCCCTCGGCGAGCCGGTCGATGCCGGCGCCGACGACGGCCCGGTCGGTGTCCGGGGCGACCAGCAGCGAGGCGCTGCCGGCGAAGGCGACCAGACCGACGTTGAACTCCTCGGGCAGGCCGCCGACGAACTCCCGGGCGGCGTCCTTGGCGGCGGTGAGCCGGTCCGGCTCGACGTCGGTGGCGAGCATCGACCGGGACACGTCCACCGCGACGATGACGGTGGCCCGTTCCCGGGGCACCCGCACCTCGTCGGTGGGGCGGGCGAAGCCGACCACCAGCAGCGCCATCATGGCCAGGAAGAGCCCGGCCGGCACGTGCCGCCGCCAGGCCGGCCGGGTCGGGGCGACCCGGTCGAGCAGCCGCAGGTTGGTGAACCGGACCGCGTAGCGGCTGCGCCGGCGCTGCGCCACCAGGTAGCCGACGAGCAGCGCGGCCACCCCGGCGAGCAGCCACAACCGTTCCGGGGACTGCCAGCTCATCCGGACACCTCCCGACGCGGGGGCCGGGCCGCGCCGGCGAGCCGGCGCTGGGCGTGCACGTGCCGGACGATGTCGGTGATCCAGTCCCGGTCGGTGCTCAGCCGCAGGTGCGTCGCGCCGCTGCGGCGCACCGCCAGGGTCACCGCGAGGCGCTGCGCCGCCGCTGCCGCCGCGTACCGCTCGCGCAGCTTCCGGCTGCCGGTGGGGACCTCCCGGCGGCGCCCGCTCTCCGGGTCCACCAGGGTGATCAGCCCGACGTCGGGCAGTTCCAGCTCACGCGGGTCGGTCACCTCCACGGCGAGCACCTGGTGCCGGGCGGCCAGCCGGCGCAGCGGCTGCTCCCAGGCCGGCGGTGGACCGGCCGCCCCGGAGACCCCCTCGTCGGGCAGGCCGTCGAGGAAGTCCGACACCACCACGGCGAGGCCCCGCCGGGGCGTGGCCCGGCGCAGCCCGTCGACCGCCTCGGCCAGCGGCACCGCCTGGGTCGCCGGGATCCCCCGGGGCACCGCCAGCAGCGCCCGCAGCAGCCCGAGCAGGTGGGGCCGGCCGGTCCGGGCCGGGAACCGGCGGACCCCCCGGTGACCGAGCAGGTGCGCGCCGAGCCGGTTGCCGAGCCCGGCGGTGAGCACTCCGACGGCCGCCACCGCGGCCACCGCCAGCTCCCGTTTCTCCAGCTCCGCCGTGCCGAAGTCCATGCTCGGCGTGGCGTCGACCAGCACGGTGGTGGTCAGCTCCCGGTCCGCGTCGACGGTCCGCACGTGCGGCACCGTGGTCCGGGCGGTCACCGACCAGTCCATCCGGCGGACCTCGTCCTCGCCGGGCCGGTACTCGCGGCTGCCCGCCGGTTCGCTGCCCGGCCCTGGCAGCAGGCCCAGGTGCTGGCCGTGCAGCAGGCCGTCCAGGCGGCGGGTGACGGCCAGTTCCAGCCGGCGCAGCCGCTGCTCCGGGGCGAGCCGGGACAGCGCCGTGGCGTGGCCGGTCACGCCGCCGCTCCCAGGCCGGGGCCCTGCTTCTCCTGGGCCGGGGCGATCTGGGGCAGGGGTACCGCGTCCACCAGCCGCCGGACCAGGTGCGCGGGGTCGACGCCGTCGGCGACCGCGTCGAAGGAGAGCACCAGCCGGTGGGTGAGCACGTCCGGGGCGATCTCCCGGACGTCGGTGGGGAGCACGTAGTCCCGCCCGCGCAGCAGGGCCACCGCGCGGGCGGCGGCGACCAGGCCGAGGGTGGCCCGGGGACTGGCCCCGTACGCCAGGTGCCCGGCCACGTCCGGCAGCCCGAACCGGCCCGGGTCCCGGGTGGCCAGGACCAGCCGGACCACGTACTCGGCCAGCGCGTGGTGCACGAAGACCTGCCGGGCCAGGCCCTGGAGGGCGGCCAGGGTGGCCGGGTCGAGCACCGGGCGGGCCGCCGGCCGGGTGGTGCCCATCCGGTAGAGGATGCCCAGCTCCTCGTCGTCGGTGGGGTAGTCCACCAGCACCTTGAGCAGGAACCGGTCCCGCTGCGCCTCGGGCAGGTGGTAGACCCCCTCGGACTCGATCGGGTTCTGGGTGGCCAGCACCAGGAACGGGGTGGGCACCGGGTGGCTGCGCCCGCCGAGCGAGACGTGCCCCTCGGCCATCACCTCCAGCAGCGCCGACTGCACCTTCGCCGGGGCCCGGTTGATCTCGTCGGCGAGCACCAGGTTCGCCATCACCGGGCCCAGCTCGATGTCGAAGCTCTCCCGCGACGAGCGGTAGATCCGGGTGCCGAGGATGTCCGACGGCACCAGGTCGGGGGTGAACTGGATGCGGGCGAAGCTGCCGCCGACGGCGGTGGCGAGGGTCTCCGCCGCGAGGGTCTTGGCCACACCGGGCACCCCCTCCAGCAGGCAGTGGCCCTGCGCGAGCAGCGCGGTGAGCAGCCGCTCCACCAGCCGGTCCTGCCCCACGATCACCCGCTTGACCTCGAACAGGGTCTGCTCCAGCAGCCGCGTGGCGCTGCCGTGGTCGATGCCGGGGTCCAGGGTGGAGGCGTCCACCAGGCCCGGCGCGGTCGCCGTCACCACGCCTCCTGCGGCACGGTGGGAATCGTCGTCGCCGTCCCGCGCGGGCAGTCCCGGTCGGCCGGCTCCCGCTCGGTCACGATCTGCACCACGGGCTCGGGATCGGCGCGCGTCCCGGCGTACGCCGCGCCACCGGCGACCGCCGTGACGGCGGCGGCACCGGCGACGGCCAGCCCGGTCATGGTTCTGATCCGCATGCGCTGCTCCTCGGTCGTGGGACTGGGCGGGCGTCGGGACACCCGCGTGGGTCCCATTGGGCCAGAGCGCACCGAAAGACAGCCGAAGGACGCCGCGTACCCCCGGACGGGGCGGAGCCGGCGGCGGGGCGACCCGCCTCAGCGCAGCCCGTGCCGGCGGGCCAGCAGCACCGCCTGGACCCGGTCGGCGACGCCGAGCTTGCCGGTGATGATGGAGAGCAGGTTGCGGACGGTCTTCTCGCTCAGCGACAGCCGCGCCGCGATCTCCCGGTTGGTGTGCCCGTGGGCCAGCAGGCCGAGCAGTTCCCGCTCGCGGGGGCTGAGCCGGTCGAGCGGGCCGGCGGGCCGGTGGGACCGGCCGGTCGGGGCCGGCCCGGTGGCCACCCCCGGCCCGAGGGCGCTGCCCCCACCGGCCACCGTGCGCACGGCCGCCACCACCAGCTCCGGCGCCGAGTCCTTGAGCAGGTACCCCCGGGCCCCGGCGGCCAGCGCCGCCCGGACGGTGTCCGGGTCGTTGGTCATGGTCATCACGATCGTGGCGCAGAAGGGCGCGACCACGCTGAGCTGGCCGGCCAACTCGACCCCGTCGCCGTCGGGCAGCCCCAGGTCGATGATCGCCACCTGGGGGCGCTCGGTGGTGACCAGCCGGCGGGCCTCACGGACGGTGCCGGCCTCCGACACCCGCCCGATCCAGGTCTCGGCGCCGAGCAGGGAGGCGAGCCCTCGGCAGACCACCGGATGGTCGTCGACGACCAGCACGTGGATTCCCGACGGTGTCGCCGCGTTCACAGTCCGGAACTCTACAACCTCGTTGTGCCGTGCAGGAATTGCTGTCGATACTCCCGGCCATGCGAAACATTCACGACACAACTTCGGCCGTCGTCGTCGTCGACGGCACGGTCGAGGTCCAGCAGTGGCTGGACGACGTGCTGGCCGCGGCCCGGCTCGGCAGCCCGGGCGACTGGCCGCACAGCCACTCGGACGTGCCCCGGGCCACCGTCACGCTGGACGAGGTGGCGAAGGCGATCGGCGCCTGCTTCACCGCCGACGGGGTGCCCTGGTCGGTGGCGCTGCTCGGCCTGCCGCCCCTGCCCGGCGAGCCCTTCCCGGTGCTCGCCGGGACGCACCACCCGGCCAAGGGCTCGGCGTACCACAACATGCTGCACAGCCTGCTCGGCGACTTCCACTGATGTCCGCCGAGACCACCTCGCCCACCGGCGCGCGGTGGTCTCGGCCGGCCCGGGCGGCCCGGCTGGCCTGGGCGCTGGCCGGTACCGCGCTGCTGCTGGTGGCCGCCGCCGCGCTGCTCGCCCTCGCCCGGGCCGAGGGCTGGCTCGGCTCCCCACCGCCGGGACGGGTGCCCGCCGAGGCCCGGGACTGGCTGCTCGCGGCCGTCTGCGCGCCGCTGGGCGCGCGGATCGCCGCCCACTCGCCCCGCAACTCCTGCGGCTGGCTGGTCCTCGGCGTCGGACTCTGCGGCGCCACGACCGTGGCCGGCGCCGCGGTCGCCAGCGCCCCGACCGACTGGCTCCGGCTCTGGGTGTGGTGGCCGAGCTACGGCCTGCTGGTGCTGGTGGCCCTGCTCTTCCCGACCGGGGCGCCGCCCGGACGCCGGTGGTGGCCGGTGGTGGCGGCGCTGTCCGGGGTGGTCGTCGTCGGCACCGCCGGGCTGATCTCGCTCACCGGCCGGGCGCCCGGCCTGCTCGGCGGCGACGCCCAGGTCGCCCCCGGCTGGGACAGCGTGGCGGTGCTGGGCGCGACCGGGGCCCTGCTGCTCGGCGCCGCCGTGGCCGTGCTCGCGTTGCTGGTACGGATCCGCCGGACACCCCCGACCCGCCGGGGTCCGCTGCTCTGGGCCACCGGCAACGCCGTGCTGCTGCTCGCCGCGTTCCTGCTGGACACCGTGGAGGGCGTACCGGTGATCGGGCTGCTGGGCGTCCTGGCGATGCCGGCGGCGGCGGCGGTCGGCGTGCTGCGCTACGGCCTCTACGAGATCGACACCCTGATCCACCGCTCCCTGGCGTACGGCCTGCTGAGCCTCACCGTCCTCGCGGTCTACGCGGTCACCGTCGGGCTGGTGGCCCGGGTCGTCCCGCCGGACGCGGCGGCGGCCGTCGCGGTCGTGGTGGTGGGCCTGCTGCCCCTGCACGAGTACGTCCGCTCCCTGCTGCGACTGGCCGTGTACGGCCGGGGCGCCCGGCCGGACCAGTTGGTGGGCCTGCTCAACCGCCGGATCGGCGCCGCGCAACTGCCCGAGCAGGTGCTGGCCGGCGCGGTCACCGCCATCGGGGAGGGGATGCGGGTGCCGTTCGTGCAGATCCGGCTCACCGGGCGGGAGCAGCCCGAGGCGACCTTCGGCCAGCTCCGGCCCTGGTCGGTCACCACCCTGCCCCTGGCCTACCAGGGCCGGGCCATCGGTGAGCTCGCCGTGCAGCCCCGGGGCGCGGACGAGACCTGGTCGCGCCGGGAACGCCGGCTGCTGCTCGGCCTGGTCGCCCAACTCGGGCCCTCGGCGGCCTCGGTCCGGCTGACCCGCCAGCTACAGGCGGCCCGCGAACGCCTGGTGCACACCCGTGAGGAGGAGCTGCGCCGGCTCCAGCAGGACCTGCACGACGGGGTCGGCGCGGCGCTGAGCGGGGCCCGGATGCTGACCGCCGCCGCCCGGAACCTGGTCGGTGAGCCGGCCGCCCGGACCCTGCTCGACCAGCTCGCCGCCGACCTGGGCAACGCCGCCGGTGAACTCCGCAACATCATCGACGACCTGCGGCCCCCGGCGCTCGACCGGGGCCTGCGCCCGGCGCTGGAGGCCGCCGTCCGGCGACACCGCCGGGCCGACCTTGCCGTCGACCTGGACGCCCCCGACGACCTCGCCGCGCTGCCGGCGGCCGTGGAGGTCGCCACCTACCGGCTGGTCGACGAGGCGCTGACCAACGTGGTCAAACACGCCGCGGCGCACCGGGCCCGGGTGACGGTGACCCGGGACCCCGGCCACCTGTCGATCGAGGTGGTCGACGACGGCGCCGGGCCCGGTCCCGGTCCGGGCCGGTGCGACGGCATCGGTCTCGCCTCGATGCGGCAGCGCTGCCAGGAGCTGGGCGGCGACTTCGTGGTGACCGGCGCCGACCCGGGCACCCGGATCCACGCCCACCTGCCGATCACCACCGGCTGACCGGCGGCCCGCGCCGGAGCACCCCCGCCACGCTGTCCACCGCCGATCCCCACCGGCCGACGCCGGCCCGCGCCGGAGCACCCGACGCCGCGCCGCCCTGCCCGCGCAGGACGGCGCGGCGTCCGTCGTGCGGGCACCGCCGGGAATCCGTCCCGGGGATCCGAGCGGACGTCCCGAGCGGGCCGGGCCGTGGTCCCTGGGGTCGGGACAACCGGTCCGCGATCGTTCCAGGTGTCCACCGAGGCCGGACCACGAACGGCCCGGACGACCGGAGAGGGGGTGCGGGGTGTCCGTCGGACAGACCGAGCACACCAGGCAACCGCAGGACGTCGCGCAACTGCTGCTGCTCGACATCGCCCGGCTCGCGCTGATCCGCGCCGGGGTCGAGGACTGGACGGTACGGCGCAGCAGCCTGTGGTGCCTGCTGGCCCCGCCCGAGCACGCCCTGCCCCCGCACGGCTGGAAGCTGCACGTCTCGGCGACCCAGCTCTCCGCGCCGATCGTGCTGGCCCGCGCCGCCGACGTGCTGGTCCGCGCCGGCTGCGCGTTCAAGTTCTCCCGCAGCCTGGACATGGCCGCCCGGATGGTCTCCCGCAACGCCGAACGGGGCGGGGGCGGCAAGTTCATCACCGCGTACCCGACCGACGAGGAGCAGTTCCGGCTGCTCGCCGAGCGGCTGCACCAGGCCACGTACGGGTTGCCCGGCCCGGGCATCCTCTCCGACCGGCCGTACCGCCCCGGCGGGCTCGTCCACTACCGGTACGGCGGCTTCCGGGGCAGCGAACTGGGCGACGACGGCACCTACGAGACCCTGCTGACCGGCCCCGACGGCACCCGTACCCGGGACGTGCGCCGGGCCTGGTTCGACCCGCCGTCGTGGGCCGGCTCGCCGCTGCCCGTCCCGCCCCGCCGGACCGGCGGTGGGTCGCCCCGCCCGGTGCTGCTCGGCGGGCGGTTCCTGGTCCGCGACGCGATCCGGCACTCGTACCGGGGCGGCGTCTACCGGGCGGTCGACCAGCGCACCGGCGAGCAGGTGGTGGTCAAGCAGGCCCGCCGGCACGCCGACGCCGACCTCACCGGCGCGGACGCCCGCGACGCGCTGCGCAACGAGGCGGAGGTGCTGCGCCGGCTCGCCCACACCGACGTCGCCCCCCGGCTGGTCGAGCTCTTCACCCACCAGCAGGACCTCTTCCTGGCCGAGGAGTTCATCCCCGGCGCCCACCTGTACGCCTGGCGGGCCGCCGAGCTGGCCCGGACCGGCCGGACGGACCGGGGCCTGCCGCTGGCCACCGTGGTACGCCTGGCCCTGCGCCTGACCGACCTGCTGGCGGCGGTGCACGACGCCGGCCTGGTGCACCGGGACTTCAACCCGTTCAACGTGATGGTCGGCGACGACGAGCGGCCCCGGATGGTCGACCTGGAGCTGGCCGTACCGCCGGGCACCCCCGTCGGCCGGGCCGTGACCTTCGGCTACGCCTCACCCGAACAGCGCGGCAGCGCCCTCGTCGACGCCGCCCCGCAGCCGGCCAGCGACCGGTTCAGCCTCGGCGCCACCATCTGTCACCTGGTCAGCGGGATCAACCCGGTGCTGCTGCGCGACGAGCCGACCGAACAGCCGGTGGCGCCCCGGATCGCCGCGCTGCTCGACCTGGTCGCCGCCCGGATGCCGGCGGTGCCGCTGCTGCGCCCCCTGATCCTCGGCCTCACCGACGACGACCCCGACCGGCGGTGGGACCTGCCCCGGGTCCGCGACTTCCTGACCGGCCTCGCCGGCCGGCCGGAACCGGAGCCGGCGGCCGACGCGGACGTGGCGGCGGTGCTGCCCATCGCCGACGCGGACCGGCTGGTCCGCGACGGCCTGGCCTTCCTCACCACGACCATGCGCCCGCACCGCGTCGACCGGCTGTGGCGGTCCGGCCCGTTCGGGGAGACCACCGACCCGTGCGCCGTGCAGCACGGCGCGGCCGGCGTGCTGTCCGTGCTGACCCTCGCCGCCGGCACGCCGGGCGGGGACGGGCTGCGCGACGCCGTCGCCGGCACCGCCCGGTGGATCGTCGACCAGCTACCGCACGAGCCGCGCACCCTGCCCGGCCTCTACTTCGGCCGCTCCGGCACCGCCTGGGCGCTGCACGACGCGGCCCGCCTCCTGGCCGACCCGGCGCTGGCCGAGGTGGCCCTCGACCTGGCGCTGCGGACGCCGCTGCGCTGGCCCAACCCGGACGTCTGCCACGGTACGGCCGGGGCGGGCCTGGCCCAGCTGCACCTGTGGCGGGTCACCGGGGACGACCGGTTCCGGCGGCGGGCCCTGGACTGCGCCGACCACCTGGTGGCCACCGTGGAGCGTACCGACGGGCGGGTGATGTGGCCGGTCCCCGCCGACCTGCTCTCCGAACTGGCCGGCCTGCGGCAGTACGGCTTCGGGCACGGGGTGGCCGGGGTCGCCACGTTCCTGCTGGCCGCCGCCGACCTGACCGACCGGCCCGGGTACCGTGACCTGGCGCTCGCGGCCGGCGAGACGCTCGTGGCCGTCGCCGAGCCCGACGACGGCGGGGTCCGGTGGCCCACCGACGACCGGGGCGCGAGCCGGGCCCAGGCGATGGCGGCGCACTGGTGCAGCGGGGCTTCCGGCATCGGCACCTTCCTCGTCCGGCTCTGGACGGCCACCGGCGACGACCGCTACGGCGACCTGGCCCGCCGGGCGGCGGTCACGGTCCGGCGGGCCGCCGCGCTGGCCTCCCCGGCGGCCTGTCACGGACTGGCCGGCGACGGACACTTCCTGCTCGACCTCGCCGACGCCACCGGGGAGGCCCGCTACCGGGACTGGGCCGGTGAACTGGCCGCCTGGATGCGGGCCCGGGCCGGGCTGCGCGACGGCCGGCTGCTGCTGCCCGACGAGACCCTGCTCGACGTGGTCGCCGACTTCCACACCGGCCTCTCCGGCGCGGTCGGCTACCTGCTGCGGCTGCGGCACGGGGGAGCCCGCCCGTTCCTGCCGGCCGCCCCGGCGACCAGCGCCACCGGGCCCGCCCGGTCCGCCGCGACCGATGCCAGCGGGGCCGCCGAGCCTGCCGCGACCGGGGCCACCGAGCCGGTCCGGCACGCGACGGCGCTGCCCGCCGGGAGCCCGGCATGACCGCGACCACCGTCGGGCAGCGTCCCGCGCGGGCCCTGCTGCGCAGCGGCTTCGCCTTCTCCCCGGCGGGTACCCGCGCGGTGAGCCTGGGCCACGGCGAGGACGGCGCCACCCACCTGGAGGCGTGGTCGCTGGACCGGCCGGTGCCGCACTGCCACCGGGTGCCGACCCGGGAGCCGCTGCCGGCCCGATGTCAGGTGACGTGCACCGACGACGGACGGGTCCTGCTGGTCGACCACACCGCCGCCGAGGCCCGGCTCACCCTGCTGGTGCCGGGGGACGGACCGGCCGCCGAGGTGCCGCTGGGCACCCTGCCGGCGGGTGCGGTCCGGCTGCTGCCCGCGCCGGACCCCCGGGCGGTGGCGTACGCCCTCACCCGCACCGGCGTCGGCACCACGATCTGGCGCGTCGACGCCGCCGTACCGCCGGTCGTCGTCGCCGTCCTGCCCGGCACGGTCGGGGGCGCGGCCTGGCTCGGGCCGGACCCGCTGCGGCTCGGCTTCACCCACCACCACGACGGGCGGACCGGGCCCGCCGCGATCGACCTGGCCGACCCGCAGCCGACCCCGCAGGACCTGCCCGCCGCCGGCGAGCCGACCCACCTGCTGCTGGCCCAGCCCGCCACCGGCGTCGTCCTAGCCGCCCACGGCACCCCGGGCCGGCTGCGGCTGGCCTGGACCGACCGGCACGGCCACGGCCCGTCCCGACCCGTCGCCCCGTTCGGCGTCCCCGGGACCGCCGTACCCCTGGCCCTGGCTCCCGGCGACGCCCACCTCGCGGTGGCCGTCACCCGGCACGGCCGGTCCACGCTGCTGCGACACGACCTGGCCACCGGCCGCACGGAGGAGATCGGGCTGCCCGCGCCGGGCCGGCTCGGTGACACCGCCGCCTGGAACCACGTCGCGCTGACCGTGCCCTTCTCCGCCACCGCGCTGCCCCCCGGCCTGCTCGGTGTCCCCGGCCCGTCCGGCCCGCCGGCCCGGTTCCACACCCCGCCGGCCGGTCCGTGGACCCCCGCCCGCCCCCGCCGGCTGCCGGGCCCGGCCGGCCCGATCGAGGCGATGACGTACGGTGACCCGGCACGCCGCCCCGGCACGGTGCTGGTCCTGCACGGCGGCCCGGAGGCGGCCTGGGACCTCGGCTTCGACCCGCTGGCCCAGCACCTGCACGCCGCCGGTCTCGCGGTGGTGGCCCCCAACCAGCGCGGCAGCACCGGCTACGGCGACGCCCACCGGTACGCCATCCGCGACGCCTGGGGCGGTCCGGACCTGGCCGACGTGCTGGCCCTCGGCGACCGGCTGCGGGCCGACGGCGCGGCCACCCTGACCCTCTACGGCACCAGCTACGGGGCCTTCCTCGCCGTGCTCGCCGCGGCCTGCCGCCCCGACCTGTTCCGCCGCGCCGTGGCCGTCGCGCCCTTCCTCAGCGGGGCCCGGCTGCGCGCCGAGGCGTCCGCGCCGGTGCGGCGGCTCGTCGACCGGCTCGGCGGCGCCACCGCGCTCGCCGACGACCTCGGTCCCCGCGACCTGCTCCGCCTGCACCCCCGCGAGGTGCCCCTGCTGCTGGTGCACGGCGCCCGCGACGAGGTCATCCCGGTCAGCCAGTCGCGGGCCCTGCACGCCCGGATGCGGGCGGCCGGCGCACCGGTGCGCTACCTGGAACTGCCCGACGCGGGACACGACCCGTTCCACGGCGGCCCCGCCGCGGCCCTGCGCCGCACCGTGACGGACTTCCTCCGGCACGGCCCCGAGACCACCACGCCCGACCCGGTCGTGGTGTCCGTACCGACCCCGGAGAGGAGGTGATCCCCGTGGAGACCGAGATCGACTTCGAGTTCGAGCTCGACGTGCAGGCGCTGCAGTTGCTGCCCGCCGACGACGAGGTCGCGCTGTTCCCCTGCGGCCCGACGACGTGCACGTCCAGCGGCTGCACCCGTACCTGCTGATCCCGCGGCGGTGACGACCGCCGATCCGATCAGGCGGACCGGGCGGTGCGGGGCGCGACCGGCGTCCCGCACCGTCCCGCCGCCACCACACACGAGGACGATGGTGATGACACTTCCCGAACGGCCCGCGGACGTGGTGTGGGACATCACCTACGCCTGCCCGTTGCGCTGTACCCACTGCTACTCCGAGTCCGGCCGCCGGCCCAGCCGTCAGCTCGACCCGGCCGACCTGCTGCGGGTCACCGACGCGCTGATCGCGCTGCGGCCCGGCTGGATCGCGCTGGCCGGCGGGGAACCGCTGCTGGTGCGCGGGCTGGCCGAGGTGGCCCGCCGGATCCGCGCCGCCGGCATCGGCGTGGCCCTCTACACCGGCGGCTGGTCGCTGTCCGACTGGACCGCCGCCGACCTGCTCACCGAGTTCGACCGGGTCAACGTCAGCGTGGACGGGGCGACCCCGGCGGTGCACGACCGCGTCCGGGGGCGGGCCGGCTCCTTCGACCGGGCGCTGGCCACCCTGGAACGCCTCGACGGGGCGGCCGGTCGGTTGCGCGCCGCCGGCCACCGCAGCGCCGAGTTCGGCGTCGACTGCACCGTGGTCCGCAGCAGCCTCCACCAGCTCGACCAGCTCTGCGCCACGCTCGCCGCCCGGCTGCCGCACCTGGACTTCGTCTGGATCGGCGCGGCCATGCCGATCGGGCTGGCCAGCCGCCCCAGCTTCGTCGACGCCGAACTGCTCGACGACGAGCAGGCCGACGCCCTCGCCGATCCCGCCACCGGCGAGCGGCTGCGCGCGCTGCTGCCGCCCACCGTCACCGTCGCCGTGCAGGACAACCGGATGCTCCAGGTGCACCCGGACCACCTCGCCCGGGGCTGGTACCCGTTCCTCCAGGTCGAGCCGGACGGCGCGGCCCGGGCCATGCCGATCTACGAGGGGACCGTCGGCAGCCTGCTCACCGAGGACCCCGGCGAGGTGTGGCGCCGCTGTGTGCAGCGGTGGAGCGACCCCTTCGTCACCGCGACCCTCGGCCCGGTCCGCACCATGCGGGACTGGGCGGCGGCCACCCGCCGCCTCGACCGGCACTTCGGCGACCGGCTGGTCCGCGCGCGCATCGAGAGGCGTCCGGCGCACCTCGCCGGGCAGCCCGGCTGAGCGGAGCGCCGACCGTGGCCGTGACCGCCTTCGCCCCGCTGCGCCGCCTCACCGGGTCCAGTCTGGCCCGGATGACCGTCACCGCCGGCCCGCCGCTGGTGGTGACCGCCGCCTGGACCGTCGCCGGGGTGGCGGCGACCCTGCTGCTGCCCGCCGCGGTGGCCGCCGCCGTGGACCGGGCGTTCGCCGGCGCCGGCCCCGGTCTCGCCCTCGCCATCCTGGTCGCCCTGGTCGCCGGGAAGGTGCTCGCCGAGGCGGCCGGGCTGGTCAGCCAGGCCAGGGCGGTGACCCGGGTGCTCGCCCGGGTCCGCCACCTGTTCGTCCGGCGACTCTTCGTGCTCGGGATCGCCGGCACCCGCCGGCACGACGACGGGGACCTGCTCGCCCGGTTCACCGGCAACACCGCCGCCGCCGCGCACGGCGTACCGTCGCTGGTCACCGTGGCGGTCGAGGCCGCCGCCTCGGTCGGCGGGCTGGTCGCGCTCTGCCTCATCGACTGGTGGCTCGGGGTGACCTTCCTGGTCGGGATCGCCCCGGCCGTGCTGCTGCTGCGGCTGATGATGCGGCGGGTCCGCAGCCGCTACGGCGACTACCTGCGCCACCAGGGCGACATCGCGGCCCGCTTCACCGACGCGCTGACCGGCAGCCGGACCATCCAGGCGTCGCGCACCCAGCGGCGGGAGACCGAACGGATCCTCGCCCCGCTCCCCGCCCTCGCCGAGGCCGGCCGGCAGACCTGGCGGGTGCAGGGGGACATCTCCTGGCAGCTCGACCTGGTCCTGGCCGGGCTGCGGGTGCTGGTGCTCGGCGTCGGTGGCGTCGCCGTGGTGCAGGGCCGGATCACCCCCGGCCAGTTCCTGGCCGCGTCGCTCTACCTCGGCTTCGCCCTCGGCTTCATCTACCTCTCCGACACCCTGGCCTTCCTGGCGCACGCGCAGGCCAACGCCGGTCGGGTGGACGAGATCCTGGACCAGGCCCCGCCCCGGCCGGGACCGTCCGGGGCGGCGGTCGGCCGGCTGCCCGCCGGCACGGGCCGGCTGGACCTGCGCGGGGTGACCGTCCGCCACGACGGCCACCCGGTGCTGACCGGGGTGGACCTGTCCGTCCCGGCGGGCACCACCCTCGCCGTGGTCGGCCGCAGCGGTGCCGGCAAGTCCACCCTGGCGCTGGTCGCCGGCGGCCTGCTGCGCCCCGACGAGGGCGAGGTCCGGCTGGACGGGGTACCGCTCGACGCGCTGACCGCCTCCGTGCTGCGCCGCGAGGTCGGCTACGCCTTCGACCGGCCGGTACTGCTCGGCACGACGGTGGCCGACGCGCTCGCGTACGGCCGGCCGGGGACGGACGGCGCGCGGGTGGAGTGGGCGGCCCGGACCGCGTCCGCCCTGGACTTCCTGCGCCGGCTGCCGGACGGCGTCGACACCCCGCTGACCCGGGTACCGCTCTCCGGCGGGGAACTGCAACGGCTCGGCCTGGCCCGCGCGCTGGTGCACGGCGGCCGGCTGATGATTCTCGACGACGCCACGTCCAGCCTGGACACGGTCACCGAGGCCCGGGTCACCGCCGCGCTGACCACCGGCCTGGCCGGTCGTACCCGGCTGGTGGTGGCGCACCGGGTGGCCACCGCGGCGCAGGTCGACGCGGTGGCGTGGCTCGACGGGGGACGGATCCGCGCGGTGGCCCCGCACCGCGACCTCTGGGCGCGGCACCCCGACTACCGTGCCGTCTTCACCGCCGGGAGCACCCCATGACCGCCACCACCCCCGGCCCGGCCCTGCTCGTGGCCGAGGTCCTCCGCCGCCGGGCGGCGTTGACCCGGATCGCCCTCTGGTCCCTGGTGGAGGCGGTGCCGTCGCTGACCGCCGGCCTGCTGGTGGCCGCCGCCGTGGACCGGTACGTGGCCGGGCAGGCGCTGGCCGGCACGCTGCTGCTGGCGGCGCTGCTGCCCGCCGCCGTCGTCGGCGTGCTCGGCACCCGGCGGCTCTTCCCCTGGCTGGCCGAGGTGGTCGAACCGGTCCGGGACGCCTTCGCCACCGCCGTCGTGGCGAACACGCTGCACGCGAGCACCGGCGTCGGCCGGCCGCCCGGCACCGCCGTGGTGGTCCGGCTCACCGAGCAGGTGGAGGCGGTGCGTGGGGCGCTGTTCGTGCTGCTGCGCCAGGTCCGCCAGGTCGCGTTCACCGTGGTCGCGGTCCTGGTCGGGCTGGCCCTGCTGGCGCCGCCCGTGGCCGTGTCGACCGCGCTGCTGGTCGCCCTGGCGGTGCTGCTCTTCGCCGCGCTGCTGCCCGGACAGGTGGCCCGGCACCGGGCGGTGCTGGCCGCCGAGGAGGACGTCTCGGCCCGGGCCGGGGAGACGCTGCACGGGCTGCGGGACGTGATCGCCTGCGGTGGCGAGCAGCGGGCAATCACCGACCTGGGCGACGCGGTGGACCGGCAGGTGGCCCGGGAACGCGCGCTGGCCCGGTCGACGGCGGCGCGCGGCCTGGTGATCCTCGTCGGCGGGCAGGTACCGCTGCTGGCCCTGCTGGTCGCCGCGCCCTGGCTGGTGCGCGCGGGCCACCTCGGGCTGGGCGAGGCGGTCGGGGCGGCCACCTACCTGTCGGTGAGCCTCGAACCGGCGCTGCGGGGACTCGTCGGCGTGCTCAGCAGCTCGGGACTGACCCTGGTGGTGAACCTGCGGCGGCTGGCCGAGGAGGTGCCGGCGCCGCCCCCGACCGCCGAGGGGCGGCAGCCGTTGACCGACCGGTACGACGTCGAGGTGCGGGACCTCACCTTCGCGTACGGGCCCGACTCGGACCCGGTGCTGCGGTCGTTCTCGCTCACCCTGCCCGCCGACGACCACCTGGCGGTCGTGGGGGCCAGCGGGATCGGCAAGTCCACCCTGGCCGGGCTGCTGGCCGGGCTCTGGCCCGCCGACCGGGGCACCGTACGCCTCGGCGGCGTGGACGTCCGGCAGGCCCGCAGCGACGACCTGCGCACGACCCTCGCCCTGGTCCCGCAGGAGGCGTACGTCTTCGCCGGCAGCTTCCGGGACAACCTGCGCTACCTCGCCCCGGAGGCGACCGACGACGACGTGCGCCGGTCGGCCGAGGCGGTGGGGCTGGCCCCGGTGCTGTCCCGGCTCGGCGGGCTGGACGCGCGGGTGGGGGCCGGCGGCGCCGACCTCTCGGCCGGTGAACGGCAACTGGTGGCCCTGGCCCGGGTGCACCTCAGCCCGGCCCGGGTGGTGATCCTCGACGAGGCCACCGCCCACCTCGACCCGGCCGCCGAGGCGCGGGCCGAGACGGCGTTCGCGGCGCGGCCGGGCACCCTCGTGGTGATCGCGCACCGGATCAGCTCCGCCCGCCGGGCGGCCCGCGTGCTGCTGATCGACGGGGACCGGCACCACCTCGGCCGGCACGAGGACCTGCTGCGCGACAGCGCCGGCTACGCCGAGCTGGTGGGACACTGGCGGACCACGGCCGAACTCCCGGCCACCGACCCGGGGGCCGCCCCGACCACCGCCGGCCGGTAGGCCGGTCGGCGGCAGGGCGGTCGGTGCGGGCCAGCGCCCAAGCCGGCCCCGGTGGCCCCGGCCCCGGCGGCTCCGGCGTCGGCGGCTCCGGCGTCGGCGGCTCCGGCACCGGTGGCTCCGGCACCGGCCGTCGGGTGCGGTACCGGGGCCGGGTGCGGCCCCGGCGGTCTCGGCTGCCGCCTGCGTGGTCGTGGTGGCTCGAAGCCCGGTCGTGCCGCCCGGCGAGCCGCGCCGTGGGTCCCCGTCCCGCCGTCACGACCCGGTGGGAGCGACGGTCCCGGCGAAGGACCGCCGCGTGAAGGCTGTGGAGCTGCCCGCACGGACGGGGCGCGCCCCGGGAATCGGCGCGGTCTCATGGGCGGGGCAGCTCGACAGGTTGTCGCCGACGACATCGTCGGCCCGGGGCGGACGTCAGGCCGCCTGACGACAGGTGGCAGCAGCCGGGCCGCAGGTGGCAGCAGCCGCTGGGCCGGGGGACCGGCGCGGGACAGGCGGGACCGACGCCGGGCCGACGCCGGTCGCGTCGGGGCAGCGACCCGGGACGGTAGGTCGGGGTAGCGATTCGGTGCAGCGGGTCGGGCGGTGCGGCCGTGGGGCCGCACCGCCCGGTGCCGGCGATGCCCGTACCGGGCACCGGTCGGTGCGGGTACGCCGGCGGCTCTGGTTCCGGGACGGTCCGACTGTCCGGTGTGGACACCGGTCGCCCCGGGCGGGTCGATTTACCCCATGGGGTGTGTGGTCACACCGGGCTGGTCGGTACCGTCGTCGGGGCCCTGGGCGGTGAGGGTCGTGCCGCGTGCGCCGCGCCGGCCGTCCGGCTCGGGGGCGACGAAGTAGTAGCGGCGGTAGCCGAGCAGCATGCCCTCGTCGGTGAGGGTGAAGACGTCGACGAAGTCGAGTTCGCCGTCGGGCTGCTGGCCGGGGTGGGGAGCGACCGATCCGGTGTAGCGTCCGGTCACGGCCACGCCGTCCCCGTCGGCGATGACCTTGTAGATCTGGTGGCGGGCGGGTGGCCCGGCGACCTGCGCGTGGGTCCGTAGCACCTCCGCCCGGCCCCGCCCCTGCGCCAGGTCCGGGCGGCGGACCTGGACGTGCTCGTCGAGCAGCGACCCGTAGGCGTCGATGTCGCCGGTGTCCAGGTAGTGGTACGACAACCGGACGTGGTCGACGCCGGCCGCCGTCACCGCCGCGCTCCGGGTCGGTCGTGCCCCCCCGTGGCTGCTCATCGGATGTTCCTCCCTGCGGGTCGTTCCCCGTTGGACCACGATCCGTGGCCGTTGTGGAAACTGTCGGGCAGAAGGCCAACTTCCGCCTATCACCGCGCTTTCCCGCAGGCATCGGACGTGGTTCCCGCAGGCATCGGACGTGGCCGGGGCGGCGGGCGGTGACCCTTGCGGCGCAGGCCACCCGGGGGGAGTCGCAGGAACTGGACCATCCCCCGGTGCCGTTGCGCAACCTACGGACGGTTCGAAAGAGATGATCTCTACGCTGGTGGACAGCGCCGCTGAGATGGGGTGAGCTACGTGAAGAATAGTCACTTCTGAATAGCTGTCGGCACGGGAGACACATGCCCGACTCGTTCACCGCCAGACCAGTCGCCGGGGACCGGATCATGTTCCGGGTGCTCGGCCCCCTGCAGGTGGAAGGGCCGACCGGCACGGTGCGTATCCCACCCGGTCGCCAGGAGATCATTCTGGCCTGCCTGCTCATGGAGGCGGGTCGGGTGGTCGGCACCGACCGGCTGCTCGACCTCATCTGGCACGAGGAGCCGCCGGACACCGCCCGTACCCAGATCCAGATCTGCGTGTCCCGGATACGCAAGAGCTTCACCGCCGCCGGGGTGGGCGCCGCGGTGGTCTCCCGCGCCCCCGGGTACGTGCTGAGCACCGACGAGGACACGGTGGACCTGCAGGTGTTCAACCGGCAGGTGATGGCCTCGCGGGTACTGGTCAAGGAGGGCAGGATCGCCGAGGCGGCCGAGACGCTGCGTGCCGCCGTGGCCCTGTGGCGTGGCCCCTGCCTCAGCGGCATCCCGAGCGAGGCGCTGCGCACCCGGGGGCTGCGGCTCGACGAGGACCGGCTCACCGCCATCGAGACGTACCTGGAACTGGAACTCGGCCTCGGCCGCAGCCACGAGGTCGTCGGCGAGATCAGCCGGCTGGTGCACGAGTACCCGCTGCGCGAGCGGATGCGCGGGCAGTTGATGCTGGCGCTGTACCGCTCCGGGCGGCAGGCCGAGGCGTTGGAGGTCTACCGGGAGGGGCGGGCGCTGCTCGCCGAGGAGCTGGGCCTGGAACCGGGGGAGGAGCTGCGCCACCTGGAGAGCGCCATCCTCGCCGGCGACCCGGCCCTGTACGCCGCCGGTGCCGCGCCGCACGGCCCGGAACACGGCCGGGTGACGGTCGCCGCCGCCGCGCCGACCCCGTACGGCGAGGAACGCCCGCACCAGCTACCGGCGGACACCGCGGACTTCGTGACCAGCGAGCCGCTGGTCCGGTCGATCGAGACCGCCCTGGTCGGCACCGACGGCCGGCGGTCGCTCGGCGTGGTGGTGATCGCCGGCAAGCCGGGCATCGGCAAGAGCGCGATGGCCACCCACATCGCGCACCGGCTCGGCGGCGAGCGGTTCCCCGACGGTCAGCTCTACTGCGACCTGCGCGGCGCGGGGTCCGAACCGGTCAGCGCCAAGGACGCCCTCGGCCGGTTCCTGCGGGCCCTGGGCATCCCCGGTCCGGTCATCCCCGACGACACCGACGAGCGCGCGGAGATGTACCGCACCCTGCTGGCCACCCGCCGGATGCTGGTGGTGCTCGACGACGCGGCCAACGAACGGCAGATCAGCCCGCTGCTGCCCGGCAGCAGCAGTTGCGCCGTGCTGGTGACCAGCCGGTCCCGGCTGACCGCCCTGCCCGGCGCGCAGCGGGTCGAGCTGGACGTGCTCGACCAGGCCGAGGCGTTGGACCTGCTGGGCCGGGTCATCGGCGCCGACCGGGTCAGGCGGGAGCCGGAGGCCGCCGCCGCGCTGGTCCGCACGGTCGGCGGGCTGCCCCTGGCGTTGCGGATCGTGGCGGCGCGGTTGGCCGCCCGGCCGCACTGGACCCTCGCCTCGATGGTGCACCGGCTGGCCAACGAGCGGCACCGGCTCGACGAGCTGGCGCACGGCGAGATGACCATGCGGGCCAGCCTGTCGCTGACCCACGACGGGCTCAACCGCGCCGATCGTCGGCTGCTGCGACTGTTCAGCCTGGCGCAGGGGCCGACGATGCCGGGCTGGATCGCCGGGGCGCTGCTCGACGACCACCGGCCCATCCCGTCCGACCTGGTGGAGCCCCTGGTCGACGTGCAGATGCTGGACGCCGTCGCGGTCGAGTCCACCGGCGAGTTCCGGTACCGCTTCCACGAGGTCATCCGGCTGTTCGCCCGGGAGCAGCTCGCCCTGCACGACAGTCCGGCGGTGCAGCTCGCCGCGACCGAGCGGATGATCGGCGGCTGGCTGGCGATCACCGAGCAGGCCCACGCCCGGGTGTACGGCGGCGACTTCACCGTGCTGCGCGGCTCCGCGCCCCGCTGGCAGCCCCCGGCCGCCTACCTCGACCGGATCCTGGCCGACCCGATCGAGTGGCTGGACAGCGAGCAGGCCAACCTCTGCCTGGCGGTGGAGCAGGCCGCCCAGGCCGGGCTGGACGAGCTCTGCTGGGACCTGGCCACCACGCTGGTCACCCTCTTCGAGGCACGCGGCTACTTCGACCACTGGGAACGGACCCACGAGCGGGCGTTGCAGGTGACCCGGGCGGCCGGCAACCGGCGCGGCAGCGCCGCCGTGCTCAGCTCGCTGGGCACCCTGCACATCAGCCGGCAGCAGCCCGAGGAGGCCCGCCGGTCGCTCGGCGCCGCGCTGGAGATCTTCGACGACCTGGGCGACGTGCACGGGCTGGCGCTGTGCCGGCGGGATCTGGCCCTGCTGGAGCGGCAGGGCGGCGACGACGACCGGGCCCTGGTGCTCTACGAACACGCCGCACGGGACTTCGAGCGGGTCGGCGACATCGTGGGCCGGGCGACCGTGCTGACCCAGAGCGCGCACATCTGGATGCGCCGGGGGCACAGCGCGGTCGCCCACGCCCAACTGGAGGAGTCGTTGGAGATCTTCCGCTCGGTGGGGTACACCCGGGGGGAGGCGCACGCGTTGCGTCGCGCGGGTCAGGTGCAGTTACAGCGGGGTGAGCACGCGCAGGCCGAGCAGACCCTGACCGGGGTGCTGACCATGGTGCGCCGCAGCCGGGACATCATCGGCGAGGGGCACCTGCTGCGCAACCTCGGTGAGGTGCACGCCGCGACCGGGCGGTACGACCAGGCGCGGGGGGCCTTCGAGCGGGCCCTGGCGGTACGGGAACAGATCATGGACCACGGCGGTGCGGCGGCGGTACGGCTGGACATCGCCCGGTTGATGGCCCGTACCGGTGCTCCCGGCCAGGCCGGGGAACTCCTGGAACACGCCGTGGTCACGTTCCGCGAGCGGGGGATGCGGCACGAGCTGCGGGAGGCGGAGCGGCTGCTGGAGGACCTCGCCGTGCGGCGGTCCGCCGCCTCCTGACCGCCGTGCGGCGGTCCGCCGTATCCGGTGACCCGCCCCGCGGCGGGTCTACCGCCCCCTGACCCGCGCCGGGTCAGTCCCAGGGGTGGTTGGCGCTCGGGGTGGCGCTGGGGCTCGGGCTGGGCGTGACCACCACGGGCCCACCGGTCGGGGCGGCGTCGTCGGCCTGCGCCGCAGCCGCACCAAAGGTGATGAATCCGGCGATCGCGGCGGCCACGGCGAAGATCTTCAGTGCGGTGGTGCGGCCCATGTCAACTCCTTCGAGGCTTTCCCGGTGGGGTTGACAACAAGCTATCGACGGGCGGAATCCCGGCCTTATCCCAGCAGTTATCCCGGCGCTATCACCGTTATCGCGGCGCGGTGGCCGGACGGTTGCGCCGGGATGGCGCGGCGTCGTCCAGCGCCCCCGTCGACCCCGCCGGCGCCCCCGGACCGTCCTCGTGAGCTGCCCCGGCGCGGGGCTTGGGCGCGTGATGCCCCGCCGATAGCGGCGTGCGGACGATGGATTGCGACGGGAAGGAATCCCGGCCATGGGATTGACGGTAGTCACCGTCCGCTTCCCGTTCCCGACATCCCCCGCAGCCGGAGAAAGTGGAGAACGCGATCATGAGCATCGACGTACGGACCACCGAGGACGTCCCGCAGTTCGGCCTGCTGATCCGTCAGCACCGGATGCGGATCGGGCTGACCCAGCGCGAACTGGCCGACTTCTCCACGGTCAGCGTGCGGGCGATCCGCGACCTGGAACAGGGTCGGGCCCGCCGCCCTCGGCAGGACACCGTACGGCTCATCGCCGACGGTTTGCGGCTCGGCCTGCGGGCCCGCGCGGACCTGGAGACCGCCGCCAACCAGGGCCGGACCAGCTGGGCGGTGAAGGCCAGCTACGAGGCCGAACCGCCGGCGCCCCCGGTCGCCGTCGACACCCTGCTCGGTCGGGAGCAGGAGACCGCCGTCATCACCGACGAACTCGGCTCCGGCGCCGAACGCCTGGTGACCATCGTGGGCACGAACGGGGTCGGCCGGACCCGGCTCGCCCTGGAGGTGGCGACCCGGCTGCACGCCGCCGACCGGACCCCGGTGCTCTGGTGCGCGGTGGCGCAACCGCCGGCCGGGGCGGGCGGGGACCGCCTCGCCGCCCTGGTGCGCGGCTGCGTCGACCAGCTCCTCGACACCGCCGACCCGGCGGCCGGCGACGACCTCGCCGCCTTCGTGGAGACCGTCGCCGACCGGCCGCCGCTGCTCGTGCTCGACGGCCTCGGCGACCGGACCGTCCGACCCGAGCGCGTCGCCCACCTGCTGCGCGGCTGCCCGGGACTGCGGCTGCTGGTCACCGCCGACCGGCCGCTCGACGTACCCGGGGAACGGCCCTTCCTGCTCGCCCCGCTCGCGCTGCCCGAGGAGACGGACCCGGCCGACCCGCTCGCCGTCAACCAGGTACCCACGGTCCGGCTCTTCGTCGAGCGGGCCCGGCGGGCCCGGCCGGACTTCACCCTCACCGCCGCCGACGCGCCGCTGGTCGCCGACATCTGCCGGCGGGTCGACGGGCTGCCCCTGGCGGTGCAGGCCGTCGCCTCCTGGCTGGTCGTCTACGACATCCCGATGCTGCACCAGTGCCTGCACGGCGACCCCGCCGGCCTGCTCCAGCACCTCGCCGGCGCGGAGGGCGGCACCCGGCTGCGCGACGCCCTGCACCGCCGCCTGGCGCTGCTGCCGGCCGCCGACCGCGACCTGCTCGCCGCGCTCTGCGCCCGGGGCGACACCTTCGGCCTGCCCGACGTGATGGCGCTGACCGGCCGGAACCTGCCCGACAGCGGCCGGGCGGTACGCGACCTGGTGCTGCACGGCCTGGTCCGCCCGAGCTACGAGGCCGGGCAGTCGCGGTTCCGCATCCTGCACCTGGTCCGCGCCGCCCAGCTCTGCGGGCCCGGCGTCGAGCCGGTGCCGGCGGATGTCGCGGCGTGACGGGACCCACCGGGGCCGCGACCGCGCCGGCCGACCCCGCCGGGCGTCGCGCAACTGCTGGACGGGTGCCGGAACAACTGCCGCCGGCCGGCCGGGGCCGCCGGTTGAATGACTGCACACCGAGCGGGAGCGAACCCGGCGGGTTGGCCGCCGAGCTCGATCACGGAACGAGGGAGGACGACCTTGTCGGCTGATGTCGAGTACAGCAAGCACACCAGAACGGCCGTCATCGCCGGCCTCGGCGCGTACGTGCCCGAGCGGGTGGTGAAGAACGACGAGGTCGCCGCGCAACTCGGCGTCACCACCGACTGGATCCGTGACCGGACCGGCATCGAGCAGCGGTTCCTCCTCGAGCCCGGCGGCGCCACCTCCGACCTCGCCGTCGAGGCGGGCCGGCGGGCCCTGGACTCCTGCGGGAACCCGGCGATCGACTTCCTGATCCTGGCCACCTGCACGCCGGACCACCCCTTCCCGGCGACCGCCCCCGCCGTCGCCGCCCGCCTCGGCCTCAAGGGCATCGCCGCGTTCGACCTCAACGCCGCCTGCTCCGGGTTCGTCTACGCCCTCTCGGTCGGTGCCGCCATGCTCGCCTCCGGCGCGTACGGCACCGGCCTGGTCATCGGCGCGGACGCGGTCTCCACCATCATCGACCAGTCCGACCAGATCACCGCACCGCTCTTCGGCGACGGCGGGGGCGCGGTGGTGATCCGCGCGGGCCGCCCCGACGAGCAGGGCAGCCTCACCGCCCACCTCCTCGGCAGCGACGGTGACCTGCTGGACATCATGAAGACCCCGGCCGGCGGCTCGCGGCAGCGTGGCGTCGGCATCGCCGTCGACGCCGAGAACAGCTACTTCACCATGGCCGGCCGGTCGGTCTACAAGCACGCGATCAACCGGATGAGCCTGGCCTCGACCAGGGTTCTGGAGCAGATGGGCTGGACCGTGGACGACGTCGACTGGCTCGTCGCGCACCAGGCCAACCGGCGCATCCTCACCGCCACCGCCGAGACGATCGGCATCGCCCCGGAACGCGCCGTGATCAACGTCGACCGGGTGGCGAACACCTCGGCCGCCTCCATCCCCCTGGCCTTCGCCGACGCGGTGGAGGCCGGCGCCTTCACCCCCGGCGACCGGGTGCTCCTGGCCGCCTTCGGCGGCGGAGCGACCTGGGGCGCGGCGGCGCTGACCTGGCCCGACCTGGGCCCGACGCCCCGGCCCGCGACCGCCTGACCCCCGACTCCCCGACCGGACCGACCGGCCCGGGGCGGACCAACCCGGCAGCACCCCGACCACAGACCCCGCCCCCGAGGGCGGACAGCCGATGGGAGAGACCCGTGAACAACACCCTGGAGTCCGCGACCGACACCCTGGACCGGGTGAACGAGATCGTCCTGGAGCAGGTCCCGGACCTGGCCGTGCGGATCGGCCCGGCCGACCGGTTCAGCCAGGACCTCGGGATCGACTCGCTCACCTTCGTCGACATCCTGGTCAAGGTCGAGAAGAACTTCGACATCGAGATCGACGACGACGAGCTGGCCAGCGTGCAGACCGTCCAGGACATCCTGGACCTCATCGCGCGGAAGCAGTGACCCGTTCGCCGGTAGCCCCCGCAGGTCCCCGCAGTCCCGACGACGGCCCACCGCGTCCCCACGTCAGCTGACGGCGTCGCGGTGGGCCGCAGTCGTCCATCCGTCCGTTCCGCCACTCCTCGCAGATGGGGGTCCATCATGTCCGGTCCGGTGAACCAGGCCCGGCCACTCAACGCGGCACAGCTCGGCGTCTGGTACGCCCAGCGGCTCGACCCGGGCAACCCGGTCTACAACATGGGCGGCTACCTGGAGATCCGTGGCCCACTCGACCCCGGGATCCTGCTCGCCACGATGGCCGCGCTGGTGGCCGAGGACGAGACGTTCCGGCTGCGGTTCACCGAGGTCGACGGCGTGCCCGCGCAGTACCTCGGACCGGCCCCGGACTTCACCCCGACCCTGCTGGACCTGAGCGCCGAACCGGACCCGACGGCGGCGGCGCTGCGCCACATGCGCGACGACCTGGACCGGGCCCCCGACCTGGAACGGGACCTCCTCTTCCACCACCAGGTCTACCAGCTCGGGCCGGAGCACTTCCTCTGGTACAACCGGGCCCACCACCTGATCCACGACGGGTACACCTCCACGGTGGTCCGGCGGCGGGGCGCCGAGCTGTACACCGCGCTGGCCGAGGGGCGGGCTCCCGTCGGCCCCGCGCTCGGCTCCTTCCTCGCCACCCTCGACGAGCAGGCGCGCTATCCCGGCACCGGGGCGCACCGCCGCGACGGGGCGTACTGGCGCACGCTGATGGCCGGCGCCAGCTACCCACCCGGCCCCGCCTCCGCCGACAAGCCCACCAACCGGATCGTCCGCCAGGTCACCCGGATCGCCCCGGAGATCGCCGACCGGCTGCGCCGGTTCAGCGAACGGGCCGGGGTGACCTGGCAACAGGCCCTGATCACGGCCGCCGCCGTGCACCGGTACCACTGGACGGGCCAGACGGACGTGCTGCTCAGCCTCCCGGTCCCCGGGCGGGTCACGCCGACCGCGATCAACGCGCCCGGCATGATGGCCAACATCCTGCCGCTGCGCTGCCGGATCGACCCCGCAGAGCCCGCCGAGGCCCTGGCCGCGCGCACCGCCGGGCAGACGCTGCGCGCCCAGTGGCACCAGCGGTACGACTCCACCGACCTGCTGCGGGACCTGGACTGGCCCACCGACGGGCACCGGCAGTTCGGCCCGGTGGTGAACATCGTGGCCGGCGACGAGCACGACACCTTCGCCGGACTGCCCGCCGTGCACCACCTCTTCTCCACCGGCGGGACCGCCGAGGACCTCGCGATCACCGTCACCCACCACCCCGAGGGCGGACTCCGGATCGACGTCAGCATCGACGCGGCGTACGCCGACAGTGTCGACCTCGACGCGTACCAGCGCACCTTCCACCACCTGCTGGCCGGGATGACCGACCGGCCCGGCGTCCCGGTCGGCGAGCTGACGCTGCTCGACGACGCCGAGCGCCACCGCATCCTGCGCGACTGGAACGCGACGGCGGTGCCGGTGCCGGACGAGTCCCTGGCCGCGCTGTTCGCGGCGCGGGTGGTGGCGGCCCCGGGGGCGGTGGCGCTGGTCGGCGAGGGCGGTCGGCTGTCCTACGCCGAAGTGGACGCGCGGGCGAACCGGCTGGCCCGGCACCTGCTGGCGGCGGGTGTCCGTCGGGGTGGCGTGGTGGGTGTGCTGCTGGAGCGGGGGTTGGACTTCGCGGTGGCGCTGGTGGCGGTGGTGAAGACGGGTGCGGCGTACGTGGTGCTGGACCCGGAGTTCCCCGACGAGCGGCTGGCCTGGACGGTGACCGAGACCGGGGCCTCGGCGGTGGTCAGCCGGGCCGACCTGGCCGGCCGGCTCGGCCCCGCCGGCCGGGTGGTCGCCGTCGACGCGGAGGCGGCGGCGATCGCCGCGCGGCCGGGCACCGACCCCGGTGTCGGGATCGACCCCGGTGACGTGGCGTGTGTGATGTTCACGTCGGGGTCGACGGGTGTGCCGAAGGGTGTGGTGTCGTCGCATCGGGCGTTGGTGGGGTCGGTGGTGGGGCAGGGGTATGCCTGTTTCGGGCCGGGTGAGGTGTTTCTGCAGTGTTCGCCGGTGTCGTGGGATGCGTTTTCGTTGGAGTTCTGGGGGGCGTTGCTGTTCGGTGGGGTGTCGGTGTTGCAGCCGGGGCAGCGTCCGGAGCCGGCGCTGATCGTGTCGTTGGCGGCCGAGCACCGGGTGTCGATGCTGCAACTCTCGTCGGGGTTGTTCAACCTGTTGGTGGATGAGTATCCGCAGGTCTTCGACGGCCTGCGGGTCGCCTTCACCGGGGGTGAGCCGGCGTCCCCGGCGCACGTGGCGCGGATCCAGGCCCGGTGCCCGGACCTGCGGGTCGCCAACGGGTACGGGCCGGCCGAGTCGATGGGCTTCACCACCACCTACGACGTGCCGGTGGGGATCACCGGTGCCTCCGTCCCGGTCGGCACCCCCGTGGCCAACAAGCGGGCGTACCTGCTCGACGGCCGGTTGCGGCCGGTGCCGGTCGGCGTGGTGGGTGAGGTGTACCTGGCCGGGGTGGGTCTGGCGCACGGGTACCTGAACCGGCCCGGTCTGACCGCGGAGCGGTTCGTGGCGGATCCGTTCGGGGGTGCGGGGGAGCGGTTGTACCGCACGGGTGATCTGGCGCGGTGGACGGCGCAGGGTGTGTTGGAGTTCGTCGGCCGGGTCGACGGTCAGGTGAAGGTACGCGGGTTCCGGGTGGAGCCGGGGGAGATCGAGGCGGTGTTGCTGCGCCACGAGGCGGTGGCGCAGGCCGCGGTGCTGGCCGCGCCCGATCCGTCCGGCACGCTGCGGCTGGTCGCGTACCTGGTGGCCGAGCCCGGGACCACCGTGGCGTCGGCGGAGCTGCGGCAGTGGGTGCGGGGGCAGGTGCCCGAGCACATGGTTCCTTCGGCGGTGGTGCTCCTGGAGCGGATGCCGTTGACCGCGAACGGGAAGCTCGACCGGCGGGCCCTTCCTGTTCCGGAGTTCACCGCGAGCGCGGGTCAGGGGCGGTCGGCGCGGGACGCGCGGGAGGAGATCCTGTGTGGCCTGTACGCGGAGGTGTTGGGGGTGCCGTCGGTCAGTATCGACGACGATTTCTTCGAACTCGGCGGGCATTCCCTCCTCGCCGCCCGGTTGGCGTCGCGGGCGCGGGCGGTGCTCGGGGTCGAGTTGACCATTCGGGACGTCTTCCAGGCCCCCACCATCGCCACCCTCACCGGGCACCTGGCCGACACCGGTCGGGCCCGCCCCCGCCCCGCCGTCGTCCCCGCCGACCGGGCCGACCGCATTCCGCTGTCGTACGCCCAGCGCCGGCTCTGGCTCATCGACACGCTGGAGGGGAGCAGCCGGACGTACAACGTGCCGCTCGCCGTCCGGCTCACCGGTGACCTCGACGTGGCCGCCCTGCACCTCGCCCTGACCGACCTGGTCGGCCGGCACGAGATCCTGCGGACCGGATACCCGACGGTCGACGGGGAGCCGTACCAGCGGATCCACCCGCCCGCCCCGGTCACCCTCGACCGGCAGGCCGTCACCCCCGACGACCTCGACGCGCGGCTCGCGGCGGCGGCCGGACACGTCTTCGACCTCGGTGCCGCCCCACCGGTCCGGTTCACCCTGTTCGAGCTGGCCGACGACGACCGGGTCCTGCTGATCCTGCTGCACCACATCGCCACCGACGGCCAGTCGCTGCGGCCCCTCTTCGCCGATCTGGCCACCGCGTACGCGGCCCGGATCGGCGGCCGGGCCCCCGACTGGACGCCGCTGCCCGTGCAGTACGCCGACTACGCGCTCTGGCAACGGGCGGCCCTCGGCGACCCGGCGGACCCGGCCAGCCTGCACGCCACCGACCTCGACTACTGGCGGCAGGCCCTCGCCGGGCTCCCCGAGGAACTCGGGCTGCCCCTGGACCGCCCCCGGCCCCCGGTCGCCGACCACACCGGTGGCGCGGTACCGGTGCGGATCGACCCGGCGCAGCGGCGGCGGATCGCCGAGCTGGCCCGTCAGCAGCGCTGCACGCCGTTCATGGTGCTCCAGGCCGCGCTGGCGCTGACCCTGACCCGGTTCGGGGCGGGCACCGACGTGCCCATCGGCACCCCCGTCGCCGGCCGCAGCGACCCGGCCCTGGACGGCCTCGTCGGGTTCTTCGTCAACACCGTCGTCCTGCGGACCGACACCTCCGGCGACCCGTCCTTCGCCGACCTGCTCGCCCGGGTCCGTGGCACCGACCTGGACGCCCTCGCCCACCAGGAACTCCCCTTCGACCTGCTGCTCGAAGCCCTCAACCCGGTCCGGACGCTGGCCCGGCACCCCCTGTTCCAGGTCTGCCTCGCCCTCGACGACGCGGCCGACGGCCAGCTCCGGCTGCCCGGCGTGCACTGTGGCCGGGGCGGTGTGGTGGACACCGGGGCGGCCAAGTTCGACCTGGAGTTCCTGCTCCGCGACGAGGGGGACGCCGGCATCGGCGGCGCGCTGCTCTACAGCACCGCGATCTTCGACCACGGCACCGTGGAACGCCTCGTCGCCGGTCTGCTCCAGGTCCTCGACCAGGTGCTCGCCGACCCCACCCGACCGGTCGGCACCGTCGACGCGATCGGTGCCGACGAGCACCGGGCCGTCGTCCACGACTGGAACGCGACGGCGGTGCCGGTGCCGGACGAGTCCCTGGCCGCTCTGTTCGCGGCGCGGGTGGTGGCGGCCCCGGGGGCGGTGGCGCTGGTCGGCGAGGGCGGTCGGCTGTCCTACGCCGAGCTGGACGCGCGGGCGAACCGGCTGGCCCGGTTGCTGCGCTCCCGGGGCGTCCGGCGCGGTGGCGTTGTCGGGGTGCTGCTGGAACGCGGGCTGGACTTCGCGGTGGCGCTGGTGGCGGTGGTGAAGACGGGTGCGGCGTACGTGGTGTTGGACCCGGAGTTCCCCGACGAGCGGCTGGCCTGGACGGCGACGCAGGCGGGGGCGGCGGTGGTGGTGGTGACCCGCGACAGTTTCGCCGCCCGGGTGGCCGCCGGCACGCCGGTGGTCCGGGTGGACACCGACGCCGAGGCCGTCGCGGCGCACCCGCCGGTCGACCCGGGCATCCGCGTCGACCCCGGTGACGTGGCGTGTGTGATGTTCACGTCGGGGTCGACGGGTGTGCCGAAGGGTGTGGTGTCGTCGCATCGGGCGTTGGTGGGGTCGGTGGTGGGGCAGGGGTATGCCTGTTTCGGGCCGGGTGAGGTGTTTCTGCAGTGTTCGCCGGTGTCGTGGGATGCGTTTTCGTTGGAGTTCTGGGGGGCGTTGCTGTTCGGTGGGGTGTCGGTGTTGCAGCCGGGGCAGCGTCCGGAGCCGGCGCTGATCGTGTCGTTGACGGCCGAGCACCGGGTGTCGATGCTGCAGTTGTCGTCGGGGTTGTTCAACCTGTTGGTGGATGAGTATCCGCAGGTCTTCGACGGTCTGCGGGTCGCCTTCACCGGCGGGGAACCCGCCTCGCCGGCCCACGTGGCCCGGATCGCCGCCCGCTGCCCGGACCTGCGGGTGGTCAACGGGTACGGCCCCGCCGAGTCGATGGGCTTCACCACCACCCACGACGTCCCCGCCGACGTCGCCGGCCCCACGGTGCCGATCGGCCGGGCCGTCGCCAACAAGCGCGCCTACGTCCTCGACGACCGGCTGCGGCCGGTGCCGGTCGGTGTCGTCGGCGAGGTCTACCTCGCGGGTGTCGGCCTGGCGCACGGGTACCTGAACCGGCCCGGTCTGACGGCGGAGCGGTTCGTGGCGGATCCGTTCGGGGGTTCGGGGGAGCGGTTGTACCGCACGGGTGATCTGGCCCGGTGGACGGCGCGGGGTGTGTTGGAGTTCGTCGGCCGGGTCGACGGTCAGGTGAAGGTGCGGGGGTTCCGGGTGGAGCCGGGGGAGATCGAGGCGGTGCTGCTGCGCCACGACACGGTGGCGCAGGCCGCGGTGGTCGCGGCCCCGGACCCCTCCGGCACGTTGCGGCTGGTCGCGTACCTCGTCGCCGAGCCCGGTGCCGTGATCGAGGCGGCGGAGCTGCGGCAGTGGGTGCGGGGGCAGGTGCCCGAGCACATGGTCCCCTCGGCGGTGGTGCTCCTGGAGCGGATGCCGTTGACCGCGAACGGGAAGCTCGACCGGCGGGCCCTTCCTGTTCCGGAGTTCACCGCGAGCGCGGGTCAGGGGCGGTCGGCGCGGGACGCGCGGGAGGAGATCCTGTGTGGCCTGTACGCGGAGGTGTTGGGGGTGCCGTCGGTCAGTATCGACGACGATTTCTTCGAGTTGGGTGGGCACTCGCTGCTGGCGGCGCGGTTGGCCAGTCGGGCGCGGGCGGTGCTCGGGGTCGAGTTGACCATTCGGGACGTCTTCCAGGCCCCCACCATCGCCACCCTCACCGAGCAACTCCCCGCCGCCACCCCGGCCCGCGCCCGCCCGGCCCTGCGCCGGCGCACCCAGGCCGGCGCCGCCCTGCCCAGCGGCCCGACCACCGGCTGACTGCGCGGGGCAACCTGCCCCGCAATCTGCCGCTGCCCACCGGGAAACGTCGATAGTCTCCTTCCGAATGGGATCGAAGAACTGTCGTCACGCCGATTCCCCGGCCCGATCCTGTCTCTTTCGCAATTCTTTCCGACGCGCGTCGAAGAATGGAGCGCACCGTGGATCCTGCCCGACAGTACGACTCGACCGACGGTCCGGGGACGCCGGCGCCCGCCCCCGACGACGTCGTCTGGGTGCTCCCCGGCGACGGCGCCCACCGGACGTCCCTGCTGGTCCTGCCGCACGCCGGCGGCAACGCCCACGCCTACGCCCCCTGGCGGGCGCTGCTGCCCACCGGCGTGCGCCTGCTGATCGGCCAGTACCCGGGGCGCGGCGCCCGGTTCAGCGAGCCGCTGCCCGAGCGGATGGCCGACCTGGTCGACCCGATCGTGGCCAGCCTGCCCGCCGACACCGACGACCTGGTGGTCCTCGGCCACAGCATGGGCTCCCTGGTGGCGTACGAGGTCGCCCGGGCGCTCACCACCGCCGGCCGGGCGCCGCGCGCCCTGATCGCCTCGGCCTGCCGGGCCCCGTTCCTGCCCAACCCCAGCCCGGTGCACCCCGAGACGCTCGACGACGACGCCCTGGTCACCGCGATCCAGACCCGGGGCGGCACCGACGACGGCATCCTCGACGAGCCGGAGCTGCGGGAACTGCTGCTCCCGTCGATCCGCGCCGACTTCGCCATCGACGACGCCTACCGGCACGCCGGGGCCGAGCCGCTGACCTGCCCGGTGACCGTGATCGGCGGCGACGCCGACCCGGTGGTGCCGGCCGAGGCGCTGGCCAGCTGGACGCAGGTCACCCGGGCGGACCTCGTCACCCGGATCCTGCCCGGCGGCCACTTCTACTTCCAGAGCCAGCTCGACGCGTTCCTGTCGATCGTCACCGGCGTGCTCGACGGCGGCCTCGTCCGGTCCGACGCCGCCTGACCCCACCGACCCCCCAGGAGGATCCCATGTCACCGACCGCCCAGGCGGTACCCGCCACCGACCTCGACGTGCACCGGGAGGCGGGCCGGCCGGCCATCACCGTCACCCCGTACCTGCCCACCATGGACGCCGCCGTCGAGTGGCTCACCGCCCACCACGCCGCCCTGCGCGCCGAGCTGCTGCGCTCCGGCAACCTGCTGATCCGGGGCCTGCCGGTCGCCGACACCGCCGACTTCGCCCGCGCCCGGGGCGTGCTGATGCCGACCCGCACCGGGTACCGGGAGAAGGCCACCCCGCGTACCGACTTCGGCGAGGGCGTCTTCTCCTCCACCGACCTGCCCGCCGTGCAGCCGATACGGCTGCACAACGAGAACAGCTACACCCTCGACTTCCCCGGCACCCTGATGTTCGGCTGCCTCGTCGCCCCCGAGACCGGTGGCGCCACCACCGTCGGCGACACCCGGGAGGCGCTGCGGCGGATGCCCACCGACCTGCGGGACCGCTTCGCCACCCACGGCTGGCTGCTGGTCCGCAACTTCTCCGAGCTGGCCGGGCTGCCCTGGCAGACGAGCTTCGCCACCGAGGACCCCGCCGAGGTGGAGCGGTACTGCGCCGAGCACGTCATCGGCCACGAGTGGCTGGCCGAGGGGGAACTGCGGACCCGCCAGCGCCGCTCGGCCATCGTCACCCACCCGGTCACCGGTGAGCAGAGCTGGTTCAACCACTTCGCCTTCTGGAACCGCTGGTCCCTCGACGCCGACGTCCGGGACGTGCTGCTGGAGACGTACGGCGACGACGGCCTGCCGTTCGACACCTACCTTGGCGACGGCTCCCCGCTCACCCGCGACGAGGTGGACGCCATCAACCAGGTGTACACCGAGGTGACCGTCCGGGAGACCTGGCAGGTCGGCGACGTGATGCTGGTCGACAACATCGCCTGCGCCCACGGGCGGGAGGCGTTCACCGGTGCCCGCAAGATCGTGGTGGCGATGGGTGACGAGGTGGCGCTGGCCGACTGCCAGCCGCAGACCGCCCCGTCGGCCACGGCGCACGGGGAGTGAGCCGGCGATGACCAGCGCGCTCACCCGCCCCGTCGATCTCGACCGGGCGGTCCCCGCCCGGGACCTGCTGGACCGGCTCGCCGAGGTCCCCGCCGACCGGACCGCCGTCGTCGCCGGCGACACCACCCTCACCTTCGGCGACCTGCGCGAGCGGGCCGCCCGGATCGCCCGCCGCCTCGCCCGGCACGGCGTCGGGCCGGAGAGCGTCGTCGCGCTCTGCCTGCCGCGCGGCGCCGACCTGGTGGCGGCCCTGCTCGGCACCCTGACCGCCGGGGCCGCGTACCTGCCGGTGGACCCGCGCCTACCCGCCGATCGGCGGCGGTACCTCGTCGAGGACGCCGGTGTCGACCTGGTCGTCGTGGCCGACCCGGGCGTCGATCCGCTGACCGCCGGCGTACCCCAGGTCCCGGTGGCGGAGCTGACCGCGCCCGACGGCGACACCGGGTACCGGCCGGTGCCGGTGCCCCCCGGCGCCCTCGCGTACGTCATCTACACCTCCGGCTCCACCGGCCGGCCCAAGGGGGTCGAGATCAGCCGGGGCGCGGCGGCGGCGTTGCTGGCCGAGCTGGAGTCCACCGGCATCGTCCGGGGCGAGGCGGGCCGGGTCGGCTGGAACGCGTCCCCCTCCTTCGACGCCTCCGTCCAGCAGTGGGTCCGGGTCTGCCGGGGCGACACCCTCGTCATGCTCGACGACCAGACCCGCGCCGACCCGGCGCTGCTCGCCGCGCTGATCGGCGACGCCGCCCTGACCGACCTGGACATCACCCCGTCGCACGCCGACCCGCTGCTGGAGCACCTGCCCGCCGCCGGGGCGGCCCGGCCGTTGACCCTGCTCGTCGGCGGCGAGGCGATCAGCCCCGCGCTGTGGGGGCGGATCGCGGAGCTGGTGGCGAGCGGCGTGCTCCGGGCGGTCAACGTGTACGGCCCCACCGAGTGCACCGTCGACGCCACCGCCGGCTGGATCACCGGCGAGCACGCCCCGCACATCGGCACCGTCCTGCCCGGCCTGAGCCTGCGGCTGCTCGACGACACCCTGACCCCGGTCACCCCCGGCGAGGTCGGCGAGCTGTACCTGGCCGGCTCCCGGGTCGGGCGCGGGTACCGGCGTCGGCCCGGCCTCACCGCCGAACGGTTCGTCGCCGACCCGGACGCCGTCGACGGGCGGCGGATGTACCGCACCGGTGACCTGTGCCGGCAGCTCCCCGACGGCCGGCTGGAGTACCTGGGCCGCGCCGACGGGCAGGTCAAGGTCCGGGGCCACCGCATCGAGCTGGGCGAGATCGAGGCCACGGTCGCCGGGCACCCGGCCGTCGTCGAGGCCGCCGTGGTGCTCCGCGACGACCCGGCCGGCGAGCCGACCCTGGTCGCGTACTACCGGGCCACCGCCGCCGTCGACCCGACCGAGCTGCGCGACCGGGCCGCCGCCGACCTGCCGGCGTACATGGTGCCGGCGGCGTTCGTCGGGCTGGACCGGTTCCCGCTGACCAACAGCGGCAAGCTGGACCGGGCGGCGCTGCCCGCCCCCACCGGGGCCGCCGTCCCGGAAGCCCCGGCCGCCGGGGACGAGCCCACCGGCCGGGTGGAGGAGCTGATCGCCTCGGTCTGGCGGCACGTCCTCGGGGCGTCCCGGATCAGCGCCGACGACAACTTCTTCAAGCTCGGCGGGCACTCCCTGCTGGCCATCAAGCTGGTCGCCGGGGTGCGCCGCGAGCTGGGCCTGAGCCTGCCGGTCCGGGCCGTCTACGAGAACCCCCGGCTGCGGGACCTGGCCCGGACCATCGAGTCCCGCCTCGACCAGCCCGCCGGCTGAGTACCCCGTCATCCGCAACCCACCGGCGTGCGACCTGTCGGCGAACCCCGCCCCGGACAGGTCGCACGCCCCTTTCCCGAGGTCGTGGCGCCACGGCTGACGACGGTCGTGGTCGAACAGGAGGAGTGTCCCGTGATCCCGTTGTCGTACGCGCAGCGCCGGTTGTGGTTCCTGAACCGGTTGGAGGGTCCGTCGGCGACGTACAACGTGCCGGTGGTGGTGGAGTTGTCGGGGGTGCCGGACCGGACGGCCCTGGCCGCCGCCGTGCGGGACGTGGTGGCGCGGCACGAGGTGTTGCGGACGGTCTTCCCGTCGGTGGACGGCGAGCCGGTGCAGCGGGTGCTGGACGGGTCGCCGGTGGGCCTGTCGGTGGTGGAGTGCGCCGCCGCCGAGGTGGACGCGCGGGTGTCGGGGATGGCGGGGGAGTCGTTCGACATCGCGGTGGACGTGCCGGTGCGGGTGCGGTTGTTCGTGGTGGACGGGGTGCGGTCGGTGCTGGTGGTGCTGCTGCACCACGTCGCCACCGACGGCGCCTCCACCGGCCCCCTGCTGCGCGACCTGTCCACCGCGTACGCGGCCCGTGCCGCCGGCACGGCCCCCGCCTTCACCCCTCTGGAGGTGCAGTACGCCGACTACACGCTCTGGCAGCGGGAGCTGCTGGGGGAGGAGTCCGATCCGGACAGCGTGCTGACCCGGCAGCTCGCCTGGTGGCGGGAGACCCTGGCCGGCTCGCCGCAGGTGCTGGACCTGCCGCTGGACCGGCCCCGCCCCACCGAACCCTCCCGGCGCGGCGGCACCGTCACCGGCTGGCTCGACGCCGACGCGCACCGCCGGCTGACCGACCTGGCCCGCGCCCGCCGGGCCAGCATGTTCATGCTGCTCCAGGCCGGGCTCGCGGCCACGCTGAGCCGGGTCGGGGCGGGCACCGACGTGCCGATCGGCGCGCCGGTCGCCGGGCGGCCCGACGAGGCGCTGCACGACCTGGTCGGCTTCTTCGTCAACACGGTGGTGCTGCGTACCGACCTCACCGGCGACCCCGGCTTCGCCGACCTGGTCACCCGGGTCCGCGACGCCGACCTGGCCGCGTACGCCCACGAGGACGTGCCCTTCGACCTGGTCGTGGAGGGCCTCAACCCGGACCGGTCGCTCGGTCACCACCCGTTCTTCCAGGTCATGCTCACCGCCGACACCGCCGCGCCGGCCGGCGTCCGCCTCGGTGACCTGGCCGGCACGCTGCGCCCGGCCGCCCTCGCCTCGGCCAAGTTCGACCTCACCGTCTTCTGCACCGAGGTCCGCGCCGACGACGGCGCCCCGGCCGGCGTCGAGGTCTGGGTGCAGTACGCCACCGACCTGTTCGACGAGGCCACCGCCCGGCTGCTGCTCGACGTGTACCTGCGGCTGCTGCGCGCCGCCGCCGCCGACCCGGCCACCCCGGTCACCGCCCTCGACGTGCTCACCGATCAGGAACAGCAGGCCCTCGCCGACCGCCGGGCCGCCACCCGTACCGAAACCGCCGACGCGCCCGCCGCCGGGCCGGTGCACGACGACCCGCTCACCCCGCGCGAGGAGATCCTCTGCGGGCTCTTCGCCGCCGCCCTCGGCGTCGAGCGGGTCGGCCGGCACGACAACTTCTTCCGTTCCGGCGGCCACTCGCTGCTCGCCACCAAGCTGGTCAACCGGATCCGGTCCGTCCTCGGCGTGGAGATCGGCCTGCGGGACCTCTTCCTCACCCCCACCGTCGCCGGGTTGGACCGGCGGATCGGCGAGCTGGCCGGCGTCGGCCGGCGGCCGGCGCTGACCCCGCTACCCCGGCCCGACCTGGTGCCGCTGTCGTTCGCCCAGCGCCGGCTCTGGTTTCTCAACGAGATGGGCGGGGCCAGCCGGATCTACAACATCCCGGTGGTGCTCCGGCTGGACCGGCCGCTGGACCCGGCGCTGCTCACCGCCGCCGTCGGCGACGTCCTCGCCCGGCACGAGGTGCTGCGCACCGTCTACGCCGCGGTCGACGGGGAGCCGTTCCAGGTGGTCCTGGAGCGGGCCGAGCCGGCGGTGACCGTGCTGGACACCCCCGCCGCCGACCTGCCCCGGGTGGTGGACGCCGCCACCGGACACGCCTTCGACCTCGGGGTGGAGATCCCGCTGCGGGTGTGGCTGATCCGGGTCGACGACGGCAGTCAGCTCCTGGTGGTGCTGGTGCACCACATCGCCGGGGACGGCTGGTCCACCGGGCCGCTGCTGCGCGACCTGGCCGAGGCGTACGCGGCCCGCGCCGCCGGCACCACTCCCGGCTGGACGCCCCTGCCGGTGCAGTACGCCGACTACACGCTCTGGCAGCGGGACACCTTCGGCACCGCCGACGACCCGGAGAGCCTGCTCGCCCGGCAGCTCGCCCACTGGCGCACCACCCTGGACGGGATGCCGCAGCTCCTGCCGCTGCCCGTCGACCGGCCCCGCCCGGCGGTGTCCAGCCAGCGCGGCGACGTCGTCCCGTTCACCCTGGACGCGGCGACGCACGCCACCCTGCTCCGGCTGGCCCGCGACCACGGCGCGACGCTGTTCATGGTGCTCCAGTCCGCGCTGGCCGCCCTGCTGTCCCGGCACGGCGCCGGCACCGACGTCCCGGTCGGCACGGTGGTCGCCGGCCGGGGCGACGACGCCCTGGACGACGTCGTCGGGTTCTTCGTCAACACCCTGGTGCTGCGCACCGACCTTTCCGGTGACCCGACCTTCGCCGAGCTGCTGGCCCGGGTGCGTGACGCCGACCTGGCCGCCTACGACCACCAGGACGTCCCCTTCGAACGCCTCGTGGAGGAGCTGAACCCGGCCCGCTCCACCGCCCACCACCCGCTGGTGCAGGTCACCCTCGTGCTCCAGAACACCGGCGCGCCGCCCCGGGCCGGGTCGCCGCTGGCCGGCACCGAGGTCCCCTTCGACACCGGCACCGCGAAGTTCGACCTGACCCTGGCGGTGCGGGAGGACCACGACGGGAGCACCCCGGACGGGGTGCGGGGCGTGCTGGAGTACGCCACCGACCTCTTCGAGGCGGACACCGCGCGGCGGCTCGCCGACCGGCTCGCCCGGCTGCTGCGCGCCGCCGCCGCCGACCCGGACCGGCCGGTCGCCGACCTCGACCTGCTCACTGAGGAGGAGCACCGCCGGTACGCCGCCGGGCACCCGCACCCGGCACGGCCCGCCGCCGGCCTCGCCGACCTGGTGCAGGCCCGCGCCGCCGCCGACCCCGACGCGGTCGCCCTGGTCACCGGGGACCGCCGGATCACGTACGCCGCTCTCGACGCCGACGCCAACCGGCTCGCCCGGCACCTGCTCGCGGCCGGCGTACGCCGGGGCGACGTGGTCGGGGTCCTCACCACCCGCCCCGCCCTGCCGCTGGCCACGCTCGCCGTGCTCAAGGCCGGCGCGGCGTACCTGCCGCTCGACCCCGACCTGGCCGACGGGCCGCTGGCCGCCCAGGCCGGCGCGGTCCCGCTCGCCGCACTGGTCACCGAGGCCGGGCTGGCCGGACGGCTGCCCGGCCCGGCCACCGGCCCGACGGTCCTGCTCGACCCGCCCGCCGCCCGG
>NZ_LRQV01000059.1 GCF_001567585.1 Micromonospora rosaria | reverse complement strand
TCACCGACCTGCTGCTCGGGCCGGACCTGCCCGGCCCGGTGATTCTCACCGGGGCCCGCCGCCGGCCGTACGAGCCGGGCGCCGACGGGCCCCGCAACCTCGCCGCCGCGCTCACCGCCGCCGCCGACCCGACGCTGCGCCACGCCGGTGTCCTGGTCTGCGCCGACGACGACCTGCACGCCGCCCGCTGGGTCACCGCCGTCGACGCCACCGGCGGGCCGGCGCTGCGCTCGGACCCGTACCCGGTGGTGGCCCGGGTCGCCGACGGGCGGGTCGAGCCGGTCGCCGCGCCACCGGCCCGCCCGCCGCACCCTCCGGGCCAGCCGGCCACCGACGTCGCGCTGATCCGCACCTACCCGGGCATCCCGGCGGGTGTGCTCACCGCCGCCGTGGACGCCGGCGCGGCCGGCCTCGTCCTGGAGGGCACCGGCCCCGGCAACGTGCCGGTCGACCTGCTGACCACCATCGGCGACCTCACCGAGTGGGGCATCCCGGTGGTGGTCGCCTCCCGCTGCCGGACCCGGCCGGTCGCGCTGGCCGACCTGCCACCACCCGACGGGCTCGCCGCCAGCGTCGGCGCCGTCGGCGCCCGGGGACTGCCCGCCGGCAAGGCCCGGGTGGCGCTGATGGTCGCCCTCGGCGCCGGTGGGGCCGCCGCCGCCCGGGACTGGTTCGCCCGGCTCTGACCGGCCGGCGGCCGGGTCAGCCGGCCGGCGGCGCGGCGGTGCTGTCCCGCACGGTCAGCCGGGGGCCCAGCAGGGTGGCGGCCGGCACCGGCTCGTCGCGCAGCTTGCTCATCAACAACGCCACCGCCTGCCGGGCCACCTCCTCGGCGGGCACCGGGACCGACGTCAGCATCGGGCTGGCCTGCTCGGCGAAGCGGTCCGGGCAGATCCCCACCACCGACACGTCCTGCGGCACCCGCCGCCCCAGCGTCGGCAGGGTGGCCAGCACCGGACCCACCGCGGCCTCGTTCTGCACCACCAGCGCGGACAGGTCGGGATGGTGGTCCAGCAACTCGATCAACCCCTGCCGGACCGCCGCGGCGCCCTCCTCGAACGGGCGGGTCACGGCCGTCATGCCGTGCCGCGCCGCGGCCTCGGTGAACCCGGACCGGGTCCGGTGGGCGAAACCGGTGCCCCGGTCGTAGACGGCAGCCGGGGCGCCCAGCAGCGCGATCTGCCGGTGCCCCAGCTCCGCGAGGTGCTCCACGCAGACCTGACCGGCCCGGTGGAAGTCCAGGTCCACGCAGGTCAGGCCGGCCGCGTCGGCGGGGAAACCGATCAGCACGCTGGGCCGGGCCAGCTCCCGCAGCAGCGGCACCCGGGAGTCGTCCAGCTCCACGTCCATCAGCACGATGCCGTCGACCATCGCGCTGGCGGCGATCCGGCGCAGCCCCGCCGGCCCCTCGTCGGAGGTGACCAGCAGCACGTCGTGGTCGAAGCGGCGGGCGCTGGTCACCACGGCCATGGCGAACTGCATCACCACCGGCACCTGCATACCGGAGCGCAGCGGCAGCACCAACGCGATCACGTTGGCCCGCCGGCTGGCCAACGCCCGCGCCCCGGCGTTCGGGTGGTAGCCGAGCGCCCGGACACTGGCCAGCACCCGGTTGCGGGTGACCTCGGAGATCGCCCGCTTACCGCTGAGCACGTAGGAGACGGTGCTGCCGGCGACCCCGGCGTGCCGGGCGACGTCGGCGATGGTCACCTGGTCGGGCGACTTCACCGGGTCCACCCCCGCCCCGTCCCGGCGGTCACCGGCGCCGGCCGGCGCCGGAGGGCTGCCGCGCCACCGCGCCGTCGGGCACCGCCACCGGGTCGGCGGCGTCGCGGACGGTGACCGTACCGACCAGCCGGATGTCCCGCGACGAGCGGCCGACCAGGACGCTGTGCGGGGCGCTCTCCACCACGAACGCCCCCCGCGACTCGTCCCAGTACCCCAGGTCCGCCGCGCGCAGCCGCAGCCGCACCACCCGCCGCTGCCCGGGGGCGAGGCTGATCCGGGCGAAGTCCCGCAACTGCCGCAGCGGCTGCTTGACCCGCGACCGCCGCTGCCGGGTGTAGAGCTGCACCACTTCCTCACCCGCGCGGGTGCCACCGTTGGTGACGTCGACGCTCACCACGACCTCCTCGCCCACGGTCATCGTCGCCGCGCTCAGTCGGAGGTCAGCGTAGTCGAAGGTGGTGTAGCCGAGCCCGTGGCCGAACGGGTACAGGGGATCGCCGCGGTGGTACAGGTAGGTGGCGTCCGACCCGATGACGTCGTAGTCCAGCAGGTCGGGAAGCTCCGCCGCGTCGGCGTACCAGGTCTGGGTGAGCCGGCCGCCCGGCTCCGCCTCGCCGCACAGCACCGACGCGACGGCCTCGCCGTGCTCCTGGCCGCCGTGCGCCGACCACAGCACCGCCGGCACGTTCTCGCGCGCCCAGCCGATGCCGTACGGGTAACTGCTGGTGACCAGCAGCACCGTGCGGGGGTTCGCCGCGTGCACCGCGCGCAGCAGCGCCTCCTGCGCGGTGGGCAGCGCCAGGTCGGCGCGGTCCTCGGTCTCCCGGCCGTTGACCATCGGGTGGTTGCCCAGCGCCACGATCGCCACGTCCGCCGCCGCGGCCAGGGCGGCGGCCTCGGCCAGCCCGTCGACGAGCAGGTCGACGCCGAACGCGGTCGCGGTCTCCGGGCCGTCCGCGTCGACCCGTAGCGTCCCGTCCCCGGTCACGGTGACGTACCGGCCGGTGGCCAGGTGGTGCAGCAGCACCGTGCCGTCGACGCCGGGGCGCAGGCGGAAGGTCTCCCGGACCACCCAGCCGCCCGGCCCGGGACGGTCGTTGACCAGCACCCCGTCGTCGTCGGCGCCGACGTGCCGGCCGTTGGCCACGGCGCGCAGCACCACCGCCCCGCCGCCCCAGTCGACCACGTCGAAGCCGGTGCCGTCGGCGTCGTCGCCCACCCGCAGCGGGCCGCCGTCGTCCCCGGCCGGGCAGCCGACGTACCGGTCGCCGACGCGCAGCGCCACCCGGTCGGCCCCGGGGTGGGTGGTCACCGCCGGCAGCCGCCGGGCCAGCCCGGCGTAGGTGGTGACCGCGTACGGCAGGGTGCCGCTGTACCAGTCCTCGTACACGGTGTCGGCGAGCGGGCCGAGCACGGCCACCCGGGGCGTCGCCCGGGGGTCGAGGGGGAGCAGCCCGTCGTTGTCCAGCAGCACCACCGACTGCCGGGCGGCCTGCCGGGCCAGGTCGCGGTGGGCCGGGCAGTCGACCACGTCGGGGGTGACGTCGGCCCACGGGTCGTCCTGCGGCGCGTCGAGGTCACCGACGCGCAGCCGCAGGGTGAGGATCCGGCGTACCGCGCGGTCCACGTCGGACTCGGAGATCAGGCCCCGGCGCAGCGCCTCGGTGAGCCGGCCGGTGGTGGGGGCGCTGTCGCTGGCGTCCTCGGTGAAGCTGTCGATGCCGGCGCGCAGCGCGGCGGCGAACCCGGCGACGTGGTCGGGCAGGTGGGCCTGCAGGCCGGCGATGTTGGTGACCGCCCCGGCGTCGCCGACGACCAGGACCTCCTCGGCCGACCAGCGGCGCAGCTCCGCCCCGATCAGCGGGCTCAGGTGCGCCGGCACCCCGTTGACCAGGTTGTACGAGGCCATCACCGCGACCGCCGCCCCGCTGGCCAGGGGGGCGCGGAACGCCGGCAGTTCGTACTCGTGCAGCACCCGGGGGGACATGTCGCTGGAGGTGGTGGCCCGGTCGGTCTCGTTGTTGTACCCGAGGAAGTGCTTGAGCGTCGGGGCGGTCTTGAGCCGGCGCGGGTGGTCGCCGCGCAGGCCCCGGGCGTACGCGGTGGCGAGCAGTCCGGTCAGCCACGGGTCCTCGGACCAGCCCTCCTCGTTGCGGCCCCACCGGGGGTCGCGCAGCGGGTTGACCACCGGCGCCCACACGTTGAGGCCGACCTGCTCGGGGTCGGCGTGGTGCTTGGCGCGGACCTCGTCGCCGACGGCGTCGCCCACCGCCCGGATCAGCTCCGGGTTCCAGGTGCTGGCCAGTCCGATCACCTGGGGGAACACCGTCGCCGGGCCGAGCCAGGCCACCCCGTGCAGGGCCTCGGTGCCGGTGCGGAACGGTGCCAGGCCGAGTCGGGGCACCGGTGCCTGGCACTGGTGCAGCAGCCCGATCTTCTCCGGCAGGGTGAGCCGCGCCAGCAGCTCGTCGATACGGGTGTCGGGGGACGGGCCGGTCACCGGGTCGGTGCGGTCGGTCATGTGGCGTGCCTTCCGTGCTTGCCGGCCAGCGACAAGTCGAAGCGCTTCGACGGACGTCGCGACGCGCGGCATCGCGATGGTGGAGGTGAGGCCGTCGGCCCGGACGGTGAAGCGCTTCGACGACCCCGGCGAAACACGCCGCCCCGGTGTCTGCCCGGACGAGGGGACGGCTGTTCGAGGTTGGCACCACCGTGCCGATGCGGTCAAGGGCCGGACCGGAGTGGATCCGTAACGAAGCCGGAGGTCACCGCGCGGGAAGTCGACCACTTTCGATGGCTGCGAGCGCGGCGGTGGCGCCACCCAGCGCCGTCGCGGTCGCGCCGAGAACGGAGGCGTCCAGCCGCAGGCCGCCGGCGTCCGGGGCGATCGCCCGCGCGGCCAGTTCCTGGCGGGCCGGGGGCAGCAGCCAGGTGGACAGCGCCGCGAAGTGGCCGCCCACCAGCACCACCTCGGGATCGACGAGGTTGACCACCAGCGACACCGCGTGCCCGAGCCGGCGGCCGACCTCGGTCAGGCCGGCCCGCACCCGGGGGTCGCCCTGCCGGGCCAGGGCCTGGATCCGGTCCAGCTCCGGCAGGTAGTCGGTGACCGGCCCCTCCTCGGCGGTGTCCGGCAGCAGCCGGCGCGCCACGGCGGGCAGCCCGACGAACGCCTCCACGCAGCCGGCCCGGCCGCAGGCGCAGACGGGGCCGCCCGGGTCGAGCGGGAGGTGCCCGATCTCGCCGGCCAGGCCCCGGCCGCCGCGCAGCAGCCGCCCGGCGGAGATGACCCCGGCGCCGACCCCGGTGCCCCCGGTCAGGTGGACCAGGTCCGGGGTGCCGGCGTGCCGGCCGTGGCGGTACTCGGCCAGGGCGGCCAGGTTGGCCTCGTTGTCGACGCTGACCGGGTAACCCGGCTCCGGGTCGCCCAGCGCGGCGCGCAGCTCGGCGGCCAGGGCCACGTCCCGCCAGCCCAGCGAGGTGGCCAGGGGCACCGCCCCGGTCGTGTCGACCAGACCGGGGACGCCGACGGTGAGGCCGAGCACCGTGCGGTCCTGCTCGACGATCCGGGCCACCGCCCGGCGGGCCAGGGTGGCCAGGACGCGGACGGTGTCGGTGGGGGAGTCCGTCGGGGTGAACGCGCGCCGCCAGGTGAGCAGCCGGTTACCGGCCAGGTCGACCGCGACCACGACCAGTTCGTCGGCGCGGATCTCCATGCCCACCGCCGCGTACGGCTCGCCGTCGAGCACCAGCATGGTGGCGGGTCGGCCGATGCGGTTCTCGGTGAGCCCGGTCTCGCGCACCAGCCGGCGTTCGATCAGCTCGCTGACCAGACTGGAGACGGTCGCCTTGTTGAGCCCGGTCCGGGCCGCGATGTCAGCGCGTGAGCACGGGGCGTGCACGCGCACGTGCCGCAGGACCACGGCGCGGTTGGCCACGCGGACGTCGCCGAGGTCGGTCGGCTGCGGTTCGTTGTGGACGCTGATCACAGTCTGCCCGCTCCCTGCACCGGTGTGCGCGATCCCGGGGTGGGTGCCGCGCGGTCATCTTCGCGCATCGCGGCGGTGACCGGGGTCGACCGGCTGCGCCGGCACCGCTCCCTTGTGGGTCGAATCACCGTCGATTAGTTTGTTCGGCTAGAACACCAACTAATCCTAGCCGGACGAACCTGCTCCGCAAACCCGCTTTCGACGATGAAGGGAGTGCGCCGTGACGCCGTCCCAGCCGGGCGCATCCACCGACCGCCGTACCGTGCTGCGTCTGATCGGCCTCGGTGCCGCCGCGACGATGGGTGGCAGCACCCTGGCCGGCTGCAGCAAGGAGGTGGGCAGCCAGGGTTCGGCCACCCAGGCCGACGCGATCAAGGCCGTGCTGCCCACGTACAAGGCCGCCGACCTGCTCCCGCCGGACATCCCCGGCGAGGGGCCGATCCCCAGCGGCTACCTCAAGTACCCGACCGAACTGGTCGACGCGGTCACCGAACAGCCGGGCCGCAGCGGACAGCAGGTCCGCGCCATCAGCCCCTGGTGGGGCCCGACGCCCCCGGCCAACGACCGCAACGAGTACATGCAGGCGATCAACGCCAAGCTCGGCGTGGAGATGGTCGTCAGCGTCCAGGACGGCAACACCTACGCCGACAAGCTCAACGCCATGCTCGGCGCCCGCGACGTGCCCGACCTGCTCTGCGTCCCCAACTGGGAGGTCGACAAGATCGCCCGGTTCTCCGACGCCACCAAGGCCCTCTTCGAGGACCTGACCGACTACCTGCAGGGCGACAAGGCCGCCGCCTACCCGTACCTGGCGGCGCTGCCCACCGGGTCCTGGGAGTACTGCGTGTGGGGCGGGCGGCTCTACGCGGCCCCGTTCCCCACCGACGGTCCCTTCGCCTGGACCCTGTTCCACCGCAAGGACCTGATCGACAAGGCCGGCTACGGCACCCCCACCACGATCGAGGAGCTGTACGAGTTCGGCAAGAAGGCCACCAACGCCAACCAGGGGGTGTGGGCCTTCGGGACCGTCTTCGACATGGTGCAGCAGTTCTACGGCTGCAACCAGACCTGGCGCAAGAAGGCCGACGGCGGGCTGGAGCACAAGTACGAAACCGCCGAGTTCACGGCCGCGCTGGAGTTCACCGCCCGGCTGTTCGCCGAGGGCATGGTGCACCCCGACACGGTGGCCAGCAAGGGCGCCGACGAGAAGCAGCTCTTCAGCGCCGGCAAGATCCTGATGTACCAGGACGGGATGGGCGCCTGGCAGGGCATGCAGGGCGAGCAGGCCAAGGTCACTCCCGGCTTCAACATGCAGCCGCTGCCCTTCTTCGGCGTCAACGGCAAGGACGCCATCGTCTGGGGCAGCGAGAAGCCTGTCTTCTACACCTTCGTCAAGAAGGACCTGGGCAAGGAGCGGGTGGAGGAGCTGCTGCGGGTGATGAACTGGTGCGCCGCCCCGTTCGGCAGCCGCGAGTTCGAGCTGCGCGAGTACGGCGTGGAGGGCAAGCACTTCACCCGCGCCGCCGACCACAGCCCGATCCCCACCGACCAGTTCCGCAAGGAATTCGCCGGCCAGGTCAACAGCCTCGGCGGCCGACCCCCGATCAAGATCCGCAGCGGCGACACCCCCAACTACGCGCAGGAGTACATCGACTTCCACAAGAAGTTCATCGGCCTGCGGGAGCCCGAGCTGTTCGCCGGCATCAAGCTGGAACTGCCGGCCAACTGGTCCAAGGTCCTCCAGCCCACCGACGACAAGATCCGTGACATCCTCCGGGGCCGGCGCCCACTGACCGACATGGATCAGGTCACCAAGGAGTTCCTCTCCACCGGCGGCGAAGAGGGGCGGGCGTTCCACGAGAAGGCCCTGTCCGACAACGGCCGATGAGTCGCACCGACGTCCCCGCGCCGTCCCCGGCCGACCAGCACCGGTCGGCCGGGGACGGCCCGGCCGACCCCCGGGCCCGCCGCCGGCGGCGGGCCAAACGCCCCCTGGGCGCGCGGCTGCGCCGGGACTGGCCGCTGCTGGCGATGGTCGCCCCGGCCGCCCTGCTGCTGCTGGTCTTCCACTACCTGCCCACCCTGGGCAACGTCATCGCCTTCCAGGACTACAACCCGTTCGTGGGCGACGACCCGCTGGAGGCGTTCCTCTACAGCGAGTGGGTGGGCTTCGGCAACTTCGAGGTCCTCTTCCGCGACCCGCTGTTCTGGGACGCGGTGCGCAACACCCTGACCATCACCGCCTTCCAGCTCGTCTTCTTCTTCCCGCTGCCGATCTTCCTGGCCATCCTGCTCAACAGCGTGCTGTCCGGCCGGATCCGTGGCTTCGTGCAGAGCGTGGTGTACCTGCCCCACTTCTTCAGCTGGGTGCTGGTCATCACCTTCTTCGTGCAGATGTTCGGCGGGGCCGGTCTGCTGGCGCAGGAGATGCGCCAGGCCGGACTGGAGCCGTGGAACATCATGACCAACCCGGACACCTTCATCATCCTGGTCACCGCCGAGTCGGTCTGGAAGGACGTCGGCTGGGGCGCGATCGTCTTCCTCGCCGCCCTGTCCGCGATCGATCAGAACCTGTACGAGGCGGCGGCAGCCGACGGCGCCGGGCGGTGGCGGCGCCTGTGGCACATCACCCTGCCGGGCCTGCGCCCGGTCATCGTCCTGCTGCTCATCCTGCGCCTGGGCGACGCCCTGTCGGTCGGCTTCGAGCAGTTCATCCTCCAGCGCGACGCGGTCGGCCGGCAGGCCGCCGAGGTGCTGGACACCTTCGTCTACCACAACGCGATCGCCACCCAGCAGTGGGGACAGGGCGCCGCCGCCGGCCTGTTCAAGGCCGTGATCGGCCTGATCCTCATCGTCGCGGCCAACAAGATGGCCCACAAGCTGGGTGAGCAGGGGGTGTATTCCCGGTCATGAGCACGCAGATCAGCCCGGCCGGCCCGGTGCCGGCCGGCCCCCACCCGACCCCCCGGCTGCGCCGGCGCAACCCGCAGCGGCCCGCCTGGGAGGAACCACCCTCGTTCCTCGGCCAACTCGGCAAGGGCACCGCGCTCACCCTGCTCGTGCTCGCCGTGCTCTTCCCCATGTGGTCGGTGGTGGTCACCAGCCTCGCCTCCCGCGAGACCATCAACGACACCGGCGGCATGGTCGTGGTGCCCCGCGAGATCGACCTGTCGGCGTACTTCTCGATCTTCTCCGGTGGCACGATCACCCAGGCGGTCTGGATCAGCACCCTGGTCACCGTGGCCGGCACCACGGTCAGCCTGGCGCTCACCGTGCTCGCCGCGTACGGGCTGTCCCGGCCCGGCTCGGTGGCGCACCGGGGGCTGCTGTTCCTCTTCCTCGGCACCTTCCTGATCTTCCCCGGCCTGGTGCCCAGCTACCTCGTCGTCACCGGCCTCGGCCTCAAGGACAGCCTCTGGTCGCTGATCCTGCCCAGCGCGATCAGCGTGTTCAACCTGGTCGTCATCCGGGCGTTCTTCATGAACGTCCCCGGTGAACTGCTCGACAGCGCCCGCATCGACGGCGCCGGCGAGTTCCGTATCCTGTGGACGATCATGCTGCCGCTGTCCCGGGCGGTGATCGCCGTCGTCGGTCTCTTCTACGCCGTCGGCTACTGGAACGCGTACTTCAACTCGGTGCTCTTCATCGACGACAACAGCAAGTTCCCCATCCAGCGGGTGCTGCAGAGCTACATCCTCGCCGGGCAGTCCCCGAACGTCTCCGGGTCCTCGATCAGCCTGCCCGGGGTCACCGCCTACCCGCCGACCCTGGCGGTGAAGATGGCGGTGGTCGTGGTCACCGTCCTGCCCGCCGTGATCGCCTACCCGTTCGTGCAGCGGCACTTCACCAAGGGTGTGATCACCGGCGCGGTGAAGGGCTGACCCGCCGCGTCGTGGTGCCCGGCCCGGTCGGCGGGGCCGGGCACCACCCCTCTGTTCCGACGACCCACAGGTGGTGGCACATGCGCGACGACGGCCGACTCTTCTACGGCGGCGACTACAACCCGGAGCAGTGGCCCGCCGAGGTGTGGCGCCAGGACGTGGAGCTGATGCGCCGCGCCCGGGTCACCCTGGTCACCGTGGGCGTGTTCGCCTGGTCCCGGCTGGAACCCGAACCCGGCCGCTACACCCTCGACTGGCTCGACGAGGTCCTCGACCTGCTGCACGACGCCGGCATCCGGGTCGCCCTGGCCACCCCCACCGCCTCCCCGCCGCCCTGGTTCTCGCTGGCCCACCCCGACGCGCTGCCGGTCACCGCCGACGGGGTCCGGCTGCACCACGGCAGCCGCGACACGTACTGCGCCGCCGCGCCCGCGTACCGGGCCGCCGCCCGCCGGATCACCGAGGTCCTCGCCGACCGGTACGCCCACCACCCGGCGCTGGCCCTGTGGCACGTGCACAACGAGTACGGCACCACCTGCCACTGCCCGCACGCCGAGGTGGCCTTCCGGCGGTGGCTGGCCGACCGCCACGGCGACCTCGACACCCTCAACGACGCCTGGACCACCAGCTTCTGGAGCCAGCACTACACCGACTGGGCGCAGATCGGCACCCCCCGCGCCACCCAGTACCTGCACAACCCCGGCCAACTGCTGGACTTCCGCCGGTTCTGGTCCGACACCCTGCTCGCCGCGTACACCGACCAGCGGGACGTGCTGCGCGCCGCCAACCCGGACGTGCCGATCACCACCAACTACGTCCTCGGCGACTGGGTGCCCGTCGACCACGCCCGCTGGGCGCGCGAGGTGGACCTGGTCGCCATCGACCACTACCCGTCGGCCGTCGACCTCGGCGCCGAGGAGCAGACCGCCCTCGCCGCCGACCTGGCCCGGGGCTGGGCCCGGCACGGCGCCCCCGACCGGGCACCGGACTGGCTGCTGATGGAGACCGCGCCGAACCTCATCTACACCGCCGGCCGGATGCACACCAAGGAACCCGGCCGGATGCTGCGCCAGAGCGTCGCCCACGTCGCCCGGGGCTCCCGGGGCGCGCTGTTCTTCCAGTGGCGCGCCCCGCGCGGCGGCGCCGAACGGTTCCACTCCGCGCTGGTGCCGCACGCCGGCGCGGACAGCCGGGTGTACCGGGAGGCGGTGCGGCTCGGCCAGGCCCTGGACCGCCTCGCCGAGGTGCGCGGCACCGTCGCCGCCCGCGTCGCGCTGGCCTGGGACGCCGCCAGCGGCTGGGCGCTGCACCACCCCGGCCTGCCCGCGGAGCGGCTCCACCACCACGAGGAGGTCGCCGCCGCCCACCGGGCGCTGTGGCACGCCGGCCTCGCCTGCGACGTCGCCGTCCCCGGCGACCCCCTCGACGGGTACCCGCTGCTCGTGGTCCCCGCCCTGTACCTGGCCGACGAGGCCACCGCCGGGTGGGTCCGCGACCACGTCCACGGCGGCGGGCACGCGCTGGTGACGTACCTCAGCGGGGTCGCCGACGAACACGCCCGCATCCACCTCGGCGGCTACCCGGGCGCGTTGCGCGACGTGCTCGGCGTGCGGGTGGAGGAGTTCCACCCGCTCGGCGACGACGAGCGGGTCGCCCTCACCGACGGCGGCACCGGCACGGTCTGGGCCGAGACCGTCGGGCTGACCGGCGCGCAGGCCGTCACCGGGTACGCCGGGGGCGTGCTGGCCGGGCAGCCGGCGGTGACCCGCCACACCTACGGGGCCGGGGTCGCCTGGTACGTCTCCACCCGCCCCGACGACGCCACCTACCGGCGGCTGCTGACCGAGGCGGCCACCCCGGCCGGGGTCACCCCCACCTGCCCGGACGCGCCGGACGGGGTCGAGGCGGTCCGGCGCGGCGGCGACGCCGGGAGCTGGCTGTTCCTGCTCAACCACACCGACCGGCCGCAGACCGTACCGGCGACCGGGGTGGACCTGCTCACCGACGCGACCGTCACCGACGCCGTGCACCTGCCCGCCGGTGGCGTCGCGGTGCTGCGCGAGCCCACCGGCTGAACCCGCCCCGCCGGATATCGTGGGGCGGGGAGGTGGGGCCGGTGCTCGGCGGCAGGGAGGCGGCGGTGGAGGCGCAGATCCGCGCCGCCCAGGAACGCGGCGAGTTCGACAACCTGCCCGGGGCGGGCCGACCGATCCCCGGGCGCGGCGAGCCGTACCACGAGTCGTGGTGGATCCGCAGCTTCCTGGAACGGGAGGCGATCCCCAGCGACCTGCTGCTGCCCACCCCGCTGCAGCTGCGCCGCCGCCTCGAACGGCTCGACGACGAGGTCCGGGACCTGCCCACCGAGGCCGGCGTCCGAGCCGTCGTCCGGGACCTCAACGCGCAGGTCGTCGACTGGCTGCGCAACCCCACCGGGCCGCAGGTGGTCGTCCGCCCGGCCGACCCCGACGCGGTGGTACGCCGCTGGCGGCAGGCCCGCACCGGAGCCTGACCACCCACCCGGACCGCGACCGGCACGGCCCGACGCCTGGCCGCGCGGACCTCGGATGCTGCCCCCGACGCCACCCGGACGGTCCCTGGCACCACGCCTGGCGGGACCTACGCTGCGGGCTAGCCGCGACCTGCGTCGCCGCTGTCGCCGCCGGCCGGGCGGCCCCGGTGCCGACGGAGAGGGGAGCGCACCATGCACGCCCGTGCCCGGGAGGTGACCGAGACCAGCCGGTCGGCACCCGCGCCCCGTCGCCCGCAGCGGCCCGCCGGGTCGGCCGACGTGCAGCGGCTGTTGTCGCTGCAACGGACCGTCGGCAACCAGGCGGTCCAGGCGATGATGCGGGAGGACGAGCCCGGCCCGTCCCGGCAGCCCGCCGGGGCGTGGCCGACCGCGTCGTGGCGGGACACCATCGAGGGCCTCCGCCAGGGCAACGGCCTGCTCGGCCCGGCGAACGGTCAGATGCGACGGTACCGCCAGAACAACGCGCAGCTCGGCCCGCTCATCGACCAGTTCGTGGACTCGCTGCTGGACCCGCAGCGCAGCCCCGACGACGCGACCCGCGTCCTCACCCAGATGGTCGAGTTGCTGCGCCGACCCGCCCCCAACGCCCCCACCGGACGCGGCCGGACCATCCCGTCGAGCTTCCCCCGGGCGGTGTACAACAACCTGAAGGAGACCGTCAACGCCAAGCGGCTCTGGCTCGGCGGTGACCACACGCTGCACCCGTGGCCGTTCGACGCGGACGCCAAGAAGCCGGACTACGTCCTCGGCGAGGAGCCCGGCGACCTGCGCGACGAGACGGCGGAGTCCTACTACGCCAGCGTCCGGGACGTCGGCGACCACGTCTCGGTCACCGGCATGGGCACCCTGGACCAGGTTCTCGACCGGTTCCGTCAGGAGGTCGCCGGCAAGGTCGCCACCTACCCGGGCAAGCAGGTCCGGGTCGTCGTGGACGTCGCCGACAACCACGCGGACCGGTTGTGGGACGACGCGCCGGCGGCGCTGCGCGACGTGTTCCGGGAACGGCTCGGTGAGCGGTCCGGGCTCGACGCCCGGCTGGTCCAGGTCGACGTGGTCCTGCCCGGCGGCGAGGTGATCACGGTCTACGACCGGTCCGGCAGCCCACCACCGCAGTCCGAGGTCGAGCCGGAGGTGCAGGTCGTGGAGGTGGCAGCCGCACCGGTGATCGACGCGCTGGTGTCGTCCTCGCCGCCCTCACCGGCGACGTCCACCACGCCGCTGCTCGGCGACCCCGAGGCCCAGCGGGACCAGCCGGTGCCGGCCACCCTCCTGGCCCGGTTGCGGGCCTGGGTCGCACGGTTCTGGGCGGCGCTGCGCGGCGCCTTCGGCCAGTCGTCCTGACCGCCCGTCACCGCAGGTACGACAGCCGTCTACCCGACACTCCGCTTGACGCCACCGCCCGCCCGGCTGATACGTATACGTCGATGTCTGCTCCTGCACCCGACCCGAGGTCACGGGGTGTTCGTCAGGAAGCGTCGAGGTGGGCACATGACTCAGTCGTCGCAGTCCGGCACGGGGGACGACGGGCGGCCCCAGCCGCAGGTGGCCTCGTGGCCGCCGCTGCCACCCCCACCGCCCCTGCCACCGGCGCCGGACCCGGCGCAGCCGGTCGGCACACCCCCGGCGACGCCACCGCTGTGGCGCACCCTGTCCGCGTGGCGCTGGCTGGCGGCGGGACTCGCGGTCGTGGCGCTGGCGGAGCTGGCGGCCATCGGGTGGCTGCTGTGGTCGGCCGGTGGGCAGCGGGCGGTGCCGGGCACCGTACAGGCCCGGATCCTTTCGCTGGAGGACGCCAGCGTGCTGGTCGGGACGACCCTGACGGCCGCCACCAGCCATCGTGAGCCACCCCGCCCGCAGGTGGCCGATCCCGCCACCTGCGCGGTCGCCGTCGGCCCCGCCACCCGGTCGGTCTACACGCGCGGCTGGACGGTCTTCCTGTCGGCGACGTACCAGGACTCCGAGGCGGTGGCCGACCACACGGTGACCCAGGTCCTGGGTGTGTACCCGGACGGCAACCAGGCCGGCACGGTCTTCCAGGCGCTGACCGACGGCGTCAGGGGCTGCACGTCGGCGGTGCGGACCGACGCCGCGCAGCACGCCACGGCGTGGGTCTACACCGTGGAGGCCGCGACGGCGGACCGCCTGGTGTGGGTATCGACGCAGGAGGACGCCGACGGGTGGACCTGCTACCGCCAGGCGCGGTTGACCGGCCGGACCGTGGTGCAGGTGGCCGTCTGCCAGGTCGGTGACGGCACCGAGGCTGCCGCCAGGATCATCGACCGCGTCGCCAGCAGGGTGAGCTGACCATGCGGGACAGCGCACCGCCCTCGGCGACCGGCCGACCGCTGCCGGGCGTGGCGCGTCTGCTCCGGCTGTTCCTCGCGGTGCTGCTGGTCCTGACCGTCGGCGGGGTCCCGGCGACCGCCGCCCCCACCCTCCCGGCGGCCTCCGCACCGGCCGGTGACTCCCTTCCCGCCCGCCTCGAACCGTGCAGCTGCCTGCCGGCTGCCCTGAAAACACAGGTCACGGCCTACAACGAGCGACTCGCGGCCGTGCCGCGACGGGAGAGCCAGCTCACCGCCCGCGAGAGCGCGGTCGACCGCCGGGTCGCCTCCTACAACCAGCGCTCCAAGGCCGTGCTCGCGAAACTCCGCGCCAACGACCGGAAGATCGACGCGCACAACGCCCGGGTGGCCGCCTATCCGAACGGCGCGCCACCGGCGACCGCCGACCGGCTCAACGCACGGGCTGCCGCGCTCAACGCCGAGCAGCGGCGGCTGAAGTCGGAGGTGTCCGCGATCGCCGCCGACGGCGACCGGATCAAGACCGACCAGGCCCAGCTCCAGCGGCAGCGGGAGGCGCTGGACCGCGACCGCGCCGAGCTGCGCGACCAGCACCGGGACCTGTTCCAGCAGATGGTGGCCGCCACGGTCCAGGCGGCACTGGCCCAGGCGGCGTTGGCCCAGGCCGGCACGGCCGCCGTACCGCAGCCGCCGGGCGGCGACGCGGCCCGGCCGCCCTCGCCCGGCGAGGCCCGCGACGACGGCGGTGACCGGGCCGCGCGGCTCACCGAGGCCGACGCGCTGGACGGCTACGAACGCAGGAACCGGGTCGAGGTCGACAAGCGCCCGGTCACCGCCTACCTGAGCCCGGACGCGGTGTCCAGGGCCCTCGACCGCGGCGGGGCGGACCCCGTGCTGGCCCGCGACTACGCCGGTCTGGCCCGCAGACCCGACGGCACCTACCGGGCGCTGTGGTTCCAGCCGTCGGGCACGGACCGGACGGCCGCGCACCGGTCCTTCGACGACGCCGTCGACGGCGACCGGCCGGCGACCGCGATCGTCGACGGCCGGCAGGTCCGGATCACGGGGGTCGCGCAGGCCGACGTCGTCGCCCTCCCACGCACGGCCCGCTACCAGGCCCTGTTGGCGACCGCGGAGACGCTGAGCAAGCGGGCGTCGGACATCCACGCCGCTCTCGACGACCCCATCGCCGAGAGCAGGAGAACGGTCGCGGTCGTCCGGGCGTCGACCCCGCTCGGGGAGGTCGACGTGGTGGCCGGCAGCGGCGCCGGCCTCACCCCCACCCAACGGGCGATGATCCGCTCCGGGGAGATCCTCGCCGACAACCTTCCCGACACCGACGCGGAGCAGAACGCGTTACTGTTCATCAACAAGATGGCGTGGCGGCCCGTCGCGGGAGGGGCGTCCCGCAGCGTGTGCGTCGAGATCTGCGCGGTCCTGATCCGGGCCTCGGGCGGTCTGGTCACCGGCGAGGTCCACGACAAGGAGCACGGGACCAAGAGAAGGACGTTCATATGGCCGTAGACCGCGGCGACCCCCTGGGTACGTTCCTCGTGGAGGCGTCCCGCCGGCCGGGGCAGATCGCGGTCGCGTCGCTCGTCGAACGGATGGCGCAACTGTTCACCGGGCCGGTGGGGGCCACCGGCGGCCGGACCGCCGACGTGGAGGCGTTCCTGCTGGTCCTGGACGACCTGTGGAGGCCGGGACCAGCCGACGACGAGCCCTGGCGGGGGAACGCCGCCCGGCTCATGGCGCTGCCCGAGTTGGCCGCCGAGCGGGAACCGTCCGGTGCGCTGGCCTTCGCGTGCCACGCCCTGGCCGTCGCTTACTACGCCTGCGAGTACCGGCGTACGGGCGAGGTGCGGCACGCGACCCGGGCCGGCAGCCACGCGCTGGACTCGATGTTCTTCCTCACCGAGCACGTCGGCGACGGCGTCGACCGGATGGCTCAGGAACGGGCGCTGCGCCGCCGTGACGTCGAGGAGTTGAGTGCCGAGGCGGACCTGGGCGCGGTCAGCGGGCAGCTCAGGGACCGCTCACGCCGCAGGTCCGCAAAGCTGGTGGCGGCCCTGCTGGTCCCCGGCCAGGAGACACCCGGCGGGCCGGGCCGCTGAGGGATCGCCTCGTTCCACGAGCCGGCCCTGTTCCCGTCGGTCGACTTCCGCCCGCCCCCGGACCGATGAGATTTCGCGGTGGCTGCCGTCTCAATACCGCAGCAGGCAATCAGCCGGTAGAGGAGACCGCAGTGAACGACTGGGAACCGCAGACCGCGAACGGCAAGGTGCTCTGGCACTTCACCATGTCCCTGGACGGGTTCGTGGCCGGGCCGAACCACGAGATGGACTGGATGTCGACCGGCATCTCACCCCAGCCGGGCCTGATCGAGCAGTACGTCGAGACCACCGGCGCGGTCCTGGGCGGCCGGCGCGGCTGGGACCAGTTCCCGGATCCGAGCGCCGTCTACGGTGGCGCCTGGGCCGGGCCCATCTTCGTGTTGACCCATCACCCCGAGGACGCCGAGCCCGCCGAGCGCGTCACGTTCCTCGACTGTGACGTGGCCGAGGCGGTACGGATCGCGCGGGACGCGGCCGGCGGCAAGAACGTCGAGGTGCTGTCGCCGACGATCGGTGCGCAGCTTCTCGAACGCGGCCTGCTCGACGAGATCGACCTGCACATCGCGCCCGTGCTGCTCGGCGAGGGCATCCGGCTGCTGGACCTCCCCGGCGGCCGGCCGCACTACCTGCACCGGGTCGGCGCCGACGACCCCACGGCCGAGCTGAGTGTGCGGTACCGGCCGGTCACGCGCACCCGACAGGGCTCGTGAACCTGCCCCCTCACCGCGCTCCGTGCCACCGCTTCGGGCCCTCCCGCCTCCCACTTCATTATCTCACGAGCGCCGTTTCCGACTACGACGGGTAGTTGCTTTGGGCCTGTCGGGTGACCGCTACGGTGCCCGGCATGCTTACTGGTGAGGAGAAGTTCGTTCGTTCTGGGCACGTCCGGTTGTGGACCGAGCGTTTCGGTCGGCCCGGTGACCCCACCGTCCTGCTGGTCATGGGCACCTCCACGCCGGGCATCGGCTGGCCCGACGAGCTCGTGGAGGCGCTCGTGACCAGCGGCCGGCAGGTGATCCGCTTCGATCACCGTGACACCGGCCGTTCCGACTCCGTCGAGTTCACCACGCACCCGTACGCGCTCGCCGACCTGGCCGCCGACACGGCCGCCGTTCTGGACTCCCACGGCGTCCCGGCCGCGCACGTCGTCGGGACGTCGCTGGGCGCGGCGATCGGGCAGTGGCTCGCCGTGCACCAGCCGGCCCGTGTCCGCACGCTGACCGCGATGGCCTCCTCTCCGATGGGGAACAACCCCGGCCCGGCGTGGGCGCGGGCGCTGGCAGGACAACCCGCTGCGACCGACGAGCTTCCACCCCCGACGGCACGGTTCCTCCACCACGTGATGGCCTCGGCGACGACGCCCCGCACGACGGTCCGCCAGCGCATGGACGCCGACGTGCAGACCTGGCGGGTACTCAACGGCGACGTCCTGCCCTTCGACGAGCCGGCCGCGCGACGGTTCGTCGAAGACTGCTACACCCGGGCCCACGACGTCACCGCCGCCGCGAACCACGACCTCGCCGGACGGCGCTGGGCCGACGACCGGCGGGCCTCCCTGTCCCGCATCACCGCGGCGACCCTGGTCCTGCACGGCAGTGAGGACCCCCTGTTCCCCCCGGCCCACGGGGCGGCCCTCGCGGCGCAGATCCCGGCGGCGCGCCTGGAGATCGTGCCGGGGATGGGCCACCACCCGTTCTTCTCTTCAGGGCTCACCGAACGGATCGCCGACTCGATTATCCGCCACACGACCTGACGCCACACCCCATGTCGCCGTACGGGGCGACGTGGGTCCCCGACACGGGGTGCGACCGCTCCGGTCGGCAGTCGACTCTCACCACCCCCGACGCCAATTAATGGATTACCGGTAACAGTAATCCAGTAATTGGCTAGGGCAAAGCGGGCATAACGCCTGCACATCATAATGACTGTTATGGTCGCCGCCGCGTCCGCCGGGAGGCTGGCAGCCAGAGTCCCGGCGCGGGGGTCCGGGCGGCCCGTCGGGCGGGCGAGCGGCGGGAGGGCGTTCCACTTGACGATCCGGCCGGGGCTGCGCTACATACAGAAGGGAACTTGAGTCACCTCGACTCAACTCGACACCTTCGGCCAGGAGAACCGAGGAGGACCTGTCATGTTGATGCGCACCGACCCGTTCCGCGAGATCGACCGGATCGCCGAGCAGTTCTTCGGCACCACCGCCCGGCCGGCGGTCATGCACCTGGACGCCTACCGCGACGGCGACCACTTCTACGCCGTGTTCGACCTGCCGGGCGTCGACCCGGACAGCATCGACTGCACGGTCGAGCGCAACGTGCTGACCGTTCGCGCCGAGCGGCGCCGGCCGGCCGGCGACAGTGTCGAGCTGGTCGCCGCCGAACGCCCGATGGGCACCTTCACCCGGCAGCTGTTCCTCGGCGACACCCTCGACACCGACCGGCTGGAAGCCGGCTACGACAACGGCGTGTTGACGCTGCGCATCCCGGTGGCGGAGCGGGCGAAGCCGCGCCGGGTGGCGATCAGCGCCAACGGCGCCGGCCCCCGGCAGATCAACGCCTGAGCGCCCGGGGCCGGCGTCCGCGCCCCACCGCAGCCGGCGCCGCCCGGACCGGCATCCGCGCGGGGACGTCCGATGCGTCCCCGCGCGGATCCGGTCGCCGGCCCCGGCGGGACTCGGTACCCGCCCCGGCGCCGAGACCGGTGCGGGCCGATCGCCCACGGGGCGGTGGTGGACGCGGTTCGGCGTGCCGCGTCGCCGCACCCCGGGAAGGCTGACAAGATCTTTCACATGCTGCCCTCGGGTGTTCCGGCGCGCTCCTCGACCCGCCTCGCCCTGCGCGACGGCGGCCCGACCGACTTCACCGAGGCGTGGCTGCGCAACCGGCGGCTGTCCGAACACACCCGCGACGCGTACCGGCGCGACGTCGCCAGTTGGCTCACCTGGTGCGCCGCCCGGGGCCTGGACCCGCTGCGCGCCACCTTCCTCGACGTCAACGACTACGGCCGGGACCTGGAGTCCACCGTGGGCGCGCGCAGCGGCCGGCCGTTGACCCCGGCCACCGTGGCCCGCCGCCTGTCCGCCCTGTCCAGTTGGTACGACTTCCTGGTCAAGCTGCGGGCGGTCGACGCCAACCCGGTGGCCGACGCCGACCGGCCCCGCATCGACCGGGACCACTCGACCACCATCGGCCTCACCCCGGAGGAGGTCGACCGGCTGCTCGCCGCCGCCGACACCGACACCGGGCCGACGGCGGACCGCAACCGGGCCGCGATCGCCCTGCTGGCCGACCTGGGTCTGCGGGTCGGGGAACTGGTCTCCCTGGACCTGGCCGACCTGGGCGCCGAACGCGGTCACCGCAGCATCCGCTTCGTCGGCAAGGGCGGCCGGGCCCGCCGCCGCGCGCTCACCCCCGGCACCGCGTACGCCGTGGACGCCTACCTGGCCGCCCGCGCCGCCGCCCAGGGGGTACCGGTGACCGACCTGACCGGGCCGCTGCTGGTCACCGCCAGCGGCAACCGGCTGGACCGGCACTCGGTGTTCCGGATGGTCCGTCGCCTCGCCCAGGCCGCCGGGCTGCCCGCCTGGGCGAAACTGTCCCCGCACTCGCTGCGGCACGCCTTCGCCACCACCGCCCGCGCCGAGGGGGTGCCGCTGGAGGACGTGCAGGACGCCATGGGTCACGCCGACCCGCGCACCACCCGCCGCTACGACCGGGACCGGCACAACCTGGACCGCGACCCGGCGTACGTCATCTGGGCGGCGCGGGCCCGCCGCCGCGCCTGACCGGCGGACCCGGTGCCGCCGGGGCGGTCGGGGTCAGCGCGGCTGGCGCTCGCCCCGGGCCCGGTGGTTGGCGTGCCGGCGGACGGCGAACCCGTACGCCTCGGCCAGCAGGTCCCGGACGGTGGGCCAGGTCGCGTCGGGGTTCACCACGCACACCCAGTGCTGGCCGGCGTAGACCGGGTGCGGCACGATCCGGTCCGGCACGGTCGCGTCGGGTCCCGTCGCCGGCAGCCCGGCCGCGTCCCGGCGGGTGGGCACCGGACCGAACAGCCCGGTGTACCCGGCCCGGGTCAGCCCGACGTTGAGCCGGTACCGGCCGGGCGCGTCCAGCCGGGAGGCGCTGTCGTACCGGTCGGTGGTGACGATCGTCGCGAACGGCTGCTGCCGTTGCGGCGGCAGGTCGCCGTCCGGGTCGTACAGGAAGAAGGTGTCCCCGGCGGCCTCGACGGCCCGTACCCCGGCGAAGGTGTCGCCCACGTACCGGCTGATCTCGCTGATCTCCATGCCTTCAATTTTCTCATTGACCTGCTTTGTGAGACTTTTTCCGCCCGGATCGGACGGCACACGGGCTCAACCCTCAACTCGGGATGACGGCACCCCCGGTCAGGCGAGCAGGTCCAGGTGGTGGTGGGCGTCGGCGGCGACGTCCTCGTGGCGCAGCCACCGGCGCACCCACAGCCGGGCGGCCACCTCCGCCGCCTGGTCACCCCACACCGCGTGCTCCACCAGCAGGGCGGCCGTCAGCGCGGACGCCATCCGCAGGGCCAACCCCCGCGCCCCGGCCACCACCGCCACCGCCTGCGGGTCGGCGGTGACCTCCGCCAGCGTGCCGGTCAACTCACCGACCACCGCCGCCAGGGTGTCGGCGAGGGCGGGGGAGAGCGGCCGGGCCAGGTCCACGGCGGCGGCCAGCCGGCGCAGCAACGGCCCACCGGCGTCCTCCCGGGACACCGCCCGCAGCACGTCCAGCGCCAGCACGTTGGTGGTGCCCTCCCAGATCGGCAGCACCTGGGCGTCGCGCAGCAGCCGGGGCACCCCGGTGTCCTCGACGTACCCGGCCCCGCCGAACGCCTCCACGTACTCGGCGGCGCTGGCCACCGCCCACCGGCCGGTGGCGAGCTTCGCCAGCGGCGCGACCACCCGCAGCTCGGCGACGGCGTCCGGGTCGGCGCCCACCTCCGCCCGGCCCAGCAGCGCGAACGCGTGCCCGGCCAGGACGAACGCGCCGGCCGCGTCGACCGCCAGGGCCCCCAGGGTGGCCCGGTGCAGCGGGTTGTCGGCCAGCCGCCCGCCGGCGACCTGCCGGGCGGCGGCGAACGCCCGCGCGTACGCCAGGCCCCGGCGCATGCCGCTGGCGGCGGCGTTGGCGTTGTGCACCCGGGTCACCACCACCAGGGTCATCGCCCGCGCCAGGCCGGGCTGGCCCGGGTCGCCCAGCGGCACCGCGTACGCCTCCCGCAGGCCGATCTCGGCGGTGGGCAGCGCCCGGGTGCCGAGCTTGTCCTTCAGCCGGTGCACGGTCACCCCGGGCGCCGGCGCGTCCGCCGGCGCACCGGCCGCGGCCAGCGGCGAGTCGGCGGCGTACCGGGGCACCAGGAACGGCGCGAGGACCCGGCTACCCCGCCCCGCGCCGACCGGTCGGGCCAGCGCCACCGCCATCGGCGCGTCGGCGGCCGAGCAGAACCACTTCTCCCCGGTCAGCCGCCACGAGCCGTCCCCGACGTCGCGGGCGGTGGTGGTCGACCGGGCCAGGTCCGAGCCGCCCTGCGACTCGGTCATCCACTGTCCCGACACCACCGCCGTGGCCGGGTCGGTGGCGACCAGCCGGGGCAGCCACCGGTCCCGTACCGCCGGGTCGACCTCGGGGCGGGCCAGCAGCGCGGCGGCCCCGTCGGCCATCGCCACCGGGCAGGAGAAGGTCGCCGACTCCGGCGCGTACAGGTGCAGCAGGGCGTGCTGCACCACCCGCGCCGCCGCGCCCCAGGTGGCCCGCGCCCCGTCCAGGTACGGCAGGGCCACCACGGCGTGCCGGGCGGCGGCGGCCCGCTGGGCCTGCCAGCCGGCGGCGGTGTCGATCCGGTCGACCCGGGCGCCCCACGGGTCGTACCGCACCAACGTCGGCGGGTGCGCCTCGGCGTCGGCGTGCGCGGCGCGCAGCGGCCCCACCACGTCGGCGGCCAGGTCGGCCAGGCGGTCCGTGGCGGCGGCGTGCCCGGCCGGGCCGAGCTGCCGCTCCAGCCAGGACCGCAGCCACCCGTCCGAGGTGTACGGATCGTCGGGGACCGGGACCGGCTGCACGTAGCGGGTCATCGTCACGCTCCTGAGGTGTAAGGAAGGGCCCCCTGTTAACGCATACGGTAGAGCGGGGTACCCCTCTCACACCCACCCGAAGCGGGCCGGGCGGCGGCGGGCGGTCAGACGGCGTCGATGAGGCTCACCCCTGCCTGCCCACCGAGGCAATCCGTGGGCACCTCGGGCCCGCCCCAGAGCGGCACGTCCTGGTAGCCGCCGGCCGCCGTGAACGTGTCGCCGACCCGGATCTCCTTCTTCTCCGGCGTCAGCACCCCGACCTCACCGTCGGCGAGCACATCGGTGCCGTGCGGCCAGACGAGCAGACTGACGTGACCCCGTTCGCTGCGTATGGCGAGACACCCACCGTCGTTGACCACCAGCTCACCGACGAATTCGGCAAGCAGAACGATCTCCCGTGGCGGTGCCACCAGGGTGCGTACCCCGTCGCGGTCGAGGAGCCGGCCGCCGCTGGTCGGGCTCGGCGCCACCGGAACACCGGCCGGCGGCTCACCGCACCCGGCCACCCCGGCGACGGCCAGAACCACGGCCACCGTGACCGCCCCGCGACACCACCAGGGGCCAGCCGCCGTCCGCCCCGGCACCCCGGACCGGCGTCGACCAGACATGCAGTCCCCGAACCCACCATCAGACACCCGGGTTCCGGACCCGCCCACCGACCTGTGCATGCCCTGTCCAACGAGACCGACGGCTATCCGAACACTGGTGCCGACCGACCGCACGGCAAGAGCGCTGCCCGCGCGCCCGCGATCGTGGAGTAGCGGCCCCGGCATAGGGAACATGTGCCACATTGCCCAGGCCCCAAGTGCAAGATCGCGACTGGGGCGGGGCGAGGTGGGGAGCAGACAGCGGAGCGGGGGCGCAAGTCGCTGCGGTGGGGTGGGCGGGTTCTCTACGGTCGGTAGGCGTGGGGGGTGAGCGGTGGGAGCGTCCGGCCCGGCCGGGGCGTCCGGTGCGGGCCGGGCTGGTGCTGGCCGGGTGCGCGGTGGCGCTGTGCTGCGTCGGGGTGTCCGGCCTGGGCCTGTGGAACGTACAGGTGATCTGGCGGGCCGACGGGCCGGTCCGGGACACCGCCGACGGGTTCCTCCGGGAGCTGACCGCCGGGAACACCGACGCCGCGTACGACCGGCTCTGCGCGGACACCCGGACCCGGTGGAGCCGGATCGGCTTCGACCGGTGGGTACGCACCCCACCGGAGGTGACCGGCTACCGGGTGGTCGACGTGTCGGTGAGCACCCGCGACGGGCGCCCGCGCGGCACGGTGACCGCCCGGCTGGACCGGGCCAGCGGCGTCGCCGAGGAACGCCGGCTGTCGGTGGTCCGCGACGGCGACGGCTGGCGGGTCTGCGGCGACCCCTACTGACCCGGCGCAAGGAAAAGCCGGCCGAGGGGAAGGCACCCCGTGCCGACCCGGCGCGAAGCAGAGACCGGCCGAGCGACAAGGCCGGCTGCGGGGACGGCGGGTCGGGGTCAGCGGTCGCCGAGGTCGCCGGTGCGGTGGTGCCGGCGGCACAGCACCTGGTAGCGGACCCGGGCGGTGTCCACCGTGTCGCCGATGACCACCTGCTCGCCCTCGCGGACCACCCGCCCGTCGACCACCCGGGCGTTGAGCAACCCCTCCCGGCCGCACCAGCACAGCACCTCGACCTGGATGCGGGCCACCTCGTCGGCCAGCTCGAACAGCCGCCGCGCGGCCGGGAACAGCTGGGACCGGAAGTCGGTGGCCAGACCGAAGGCGTACACGTCGACGTCGTGCCGGTCGACCAGTTCGGCCATCTGCTCGACGTGCTCGACGCCGTAGAAGCTGGCCTCGTCGCAGATGAGGTAGTCCACCCGTACCCCGTCGTCGCGCGCGTCTCGCACCAGCGCGCGCAGGTCCAGGTCGTCGGTGACCTCGATGGCGGTGTGGGCCAGCCCGATGCGGGTGGTGACCTGCGGGCCCATCGACCGGTCGATGCGGGTGGTGACCAGGCCCCGGCGGCCCTGCCGGGCGTGGTTGTAGTTCATCTGCAACGCCATCGTGGACTTGCCGCAGTCCATCGGCCCCCAGAAGAACTTCAACGCCGCGGCGTGCAACGGCCGCCCGTCGACCCCGCGCGCCACGGCGCAGGCGGCGGAGTCGACATCCGGGGCGGACAGCGGGCGGGCCAGGCAGAGCGGGGCGGCGGTGGCGTCGTCGGTCACGGCAGGGCAGCCTAGCCGATCGACGCCCCCGGATCGGTCCGCAGCGTTACAGCACCCGGGGCGGGGTGTTGCCGGCGGCGACGATGGCCCGGCGGATCGGCACGGCGGCCAGCAGCGCGAACCCGACCACGAAGAAGATCAGCAGGGAGACCAGGCCCACCCGGTAGGAGTTGGTGAGCTGGAACACCAGACCGAAGGCGAGCGGGCCGAGCCAACTGGTGCCCTTGTCGCTGATCTCGTAGAAGCCGTAGTACTCGCCCTCCTTGCCCTCGGGGATGAGCTGGCTGAACAGCGACCGGCTCAGCGCCTGGCTGCCGCCGAGCACCAGACCGATCATCGCCCCGAGGATCATGAACGGCACCGGCGCCTCGGCGGGCAGCCAGAACGCGGCGAGGATCACGCCGGTCCACAGCACCAGGCTGAGCAGGACGGTCTTCCACGCGCCGATCCGCTTGGCCAGCGCGCCGAGCAGCAGCGCCCCGCCGAAGGCGAGGAACTGCACCAGCAGGATCGTCACGATCAGGGTGCCCTGCTCCAGCTTCAGCTCCTCGGTGCCGTACTGGCTGGCCAGCGCGATGACCGTCTGAATGCCGTCGTTGTAGACCAGGAACGCCAGCAGGAAGAACAGGGTCAACGGGTACGCCCGGATCTGGCGCAGGGTCCGGCCGAGCTGCCGGAACCCGTCGACGAGCACGCTGCCACCGTGGGCGGCGGTCGCCTCGGCGGTGGGGCGTTCCCGCAGCCAGCGCAGCGGGACCAGGGTGAACAGCGCCCACCACACCCCGGCCGACACGATCGAGGCGCGGGCCAGGTCCAGGGTGCGCTGCCCGTCGCCGTCGCGGCTGAACATCATCACCACGACCAGGTTCAGCGCCAGCAGCAGCCCACCACCGAGGTACCCGAGGGCCCAGCCCCGGCTGGAGATGCCGTCGCGGTCGTCGGGCCCGCCCAACTGGGGCAGGAACGAGTTGTAGACCACCACCCCGGCGCCGAACGCGATGTTGGCGACCATGAACAGGGCCCCGCCGAGCAGGTACCGGTCCCCGGTGACGAAGACCATGCCGATGGTGGCGCCGGCCCCGACGAACGCGGCGACGGCCAGCAGCCGCTTCTTGTGCGCCGACCGGTCGGCGATCGCCCCGACGACCGGCAGCACGAAGACGGTGAGGAACACCGACGCCGACACCAGGTACGGGAAGTACGACCCGGCGGCGACCGTGATGCCCAGCGGGTACACGTACCCGGTGCAGTCGTCGGCGCCGAGGTCGCAACCGGCGGCGAGCTTCGCGACGCTGGTCAGGAACGGGCCGAGGAACACGGTCAGCACGGTCGTCGAGAAGGCCGACATGGCCCAGTCGTAGAAGTACCAGCCGGTGCGCTCGCGGCGGGTGCTGCCCGGTGCGGTCCGGGGGGTGGGGGTGACCGTCTCGGCCAATGGGGGGTCCTCGGGTTGTCAGGCGGCCCAGTGGCCGCGACTGTGGTAGACGTCGCGCAGCACGCCGACGTGATCGGTCATGATGCCATCCACCCCGAGATCAAGTAAGTCGTGCATCTCGGTGGGTTCGTCGATCGTCCAGACGTGCACCTGGAGGCCGTGCCGGTGGGCGTGGGCGAGGAACCGGCGGTCGAGCACCCGGACCCGGCCGTAGCGCACCGGCACCTGCGCGGCCACCACCGACGGGGGCAGCCGCAGCCGGCGGCCGGCCAGCGAGGCCAGGCGCAGCGCGGCGACCCCCCGCATGCCCAGCCCGGTGGCGATCCGCCCGCCGGTGAGCGTGCGCAGCCGACCCAGCCGGGCGTCGCTGAACGAGGCGAGCAGCACCCGGTCGCCGGCGCCGGTGCGCGCGACGGCGGCGACGGTGGGCTCGACCCCGCCGTCGGCCTTGACGTCGACGTTGAACCGCACCTGCGGCCAGGCGGCGAGCACCTCGTCGAGGCGGGGGACCAGGGCCGCCCCGCCGACCCGGACCGACGCCAGGTCGGCCAGGCGCAGGTCGGCGATGCGCCCGGCCTCGCCGGTGACCCGGCGCAGGGTGGCGTCGTGGAAGACCACGGCGACGCCGTCGGCGGTGGCGTGCACGTCGGTCTCGACGTACCGGTAGCCGAGGTCGACGGCGCGGGTGAACGCGGCGACGGTGTTCTCGTCGCCGGCGGCGGCGCCGCCCCGGTGGGCGAACGCCAGCGGTGCGGGCGCGTCGAGGTACGCACGGGGCACGCCGGCAGTATCCCCGCCGCCGGTGACCGGCCGGTGACCGGGGCGTGACCCCCTGGTCAGCACCGCCTCGGACACCCGACGGGCCCGCACGGTTCGGATACCCGACAGAGACGGTAGCCACCCCGGTGCCGACGGTGACGATGGGGACATGAACCCGCCGCATGGCCGGGGCCGTACCGACGCCCCGCTACTGCTACGGCCCCTGGACCCGCTGCCGCCCCGCCCGATTCCACCGCCCGCCCGGCCGTCCGGGCTGCCCGGCACCGCCCGGTACCTGCTGTGGGGTGTGCTGGCCGTCGGCAACCCGTGGGCGGCCGAGACGCTGTACCAGGCGCACGTCGACCTGGCGGGGGTCCACCTGCCGCCCACCGACGGCTATCTGGCTCCGTTGCTGGTCGTGGTCACCGCCGTGCTGGTGGGGCTGGCCTGGCCGGCGTGGGACCCCCAGCCGCCACCCGACCCGGCCGGGTACTGGCTCGCGGAGAACCTGCGGACGCTGGTGTTCCTGGCCGTCACGGTGTGGCTGCTGCGTCGGCTGGCCGCCGCCGGACCCGTACCGCCGGGCCCGTGGCGGACGTTGGCCATGTTCGCCGTCCCGCTGGCCGGGGCGGCGGCGGGCGCCCTCGGCGGCGCGGCCGTCCAGGTCGGCCTCGGTGAACCGGCCGTGACCGGGCGGGCCCTGCTGCAGGCGACGCTGTCGTTCTCCTCGGGTGGGCTGCTCTGCGCGGTGCTGGCCGGGACGCTGCTGGCCTTCGTCGTGGCCCGGTCCACCCGGCCGCAGGGGTGACCCGCGTGCCGCACCAGGCAGACCCGCCCGCGCCGGAACACACCAGCCCCGCGCCGGGCAGCGAGGCGACCCGCTACCTGTGCGCCGCCGCGCACACCGACCCGACGTTCACCCGACGGACGCTGGCCGAGATCTTCGACGACGACCTGCGGGCGGTGGCCCCGTCGGTCGGGTTCGACCTGCCCACGGTGCTGCGGCACTGCCTGTGGGCCCGCCGGCGACGCCGCGCCCGCGACGCCTGGCTGCTGCTGACCGGGGGCGCCGCCCTGCTGATCTCCCCGCTGTGGACGGTGCTGGCCGGGCTGGCCATGCTGGTCGCCGGGGCGCTGACCCCCCACCGGGACACCCGGACCGGCCTGGCCCGGGCGCTGCTGGGGCTGGTCGGCGGGGCGCTGGCGGCGGTGCTGTTGCTGGGACAGTTGCGCCAGGTGGCCGCCACCGACGAGCCGGGCTCCCTGGCGGCCTGGCTGGTCGGCCGCCCGCTGCTGGCCCTGCCCTTCGGGGTGGCCGCCTACCTGGTCCTGGTGCTGCACCTGCTGGGTACCCGGTGGCTGCTGGCCACCCGCCTGCGCCGGGGCCGGGTGCAGCCGCCGGAGCGGCCCGCCACGGGCGAGGGCCGCCACGCCGCCCGGCTGGCCGCCGTCGAGAGCGCCCAGCACGGCAACGTCACCGTCTACCGCGGCTACGACCCCTTCGTCGGGTACGGCGACCCGGTGGCCGGCTGGTCGTTCGCCCTGCCGCTGGTGGCGGCCGAGCCGGTCGTCGGGCTGCCCGCCGGGCCGGCCGCGAGCGTCGCGTTCCCGGTCGTCGACCTCATCGACCACGTCCGCGACCACCTCGCCACGGTGCGTCTGGACCCGGGCGGCTCCGACCTGCCCGGCGGGCTGCTGCTGCAGGACCGGGTCTTCGTGGGTGGTCGGCTGCTCACCGGCGATTCCCGGCTGCTGCCCGACCGGGAGCGCATGCCCCGGCAGCGCTGGTCCGACGAGCAGGTGCGGCAGGTGGCCGAGCAGCCGCGCGGGGCGGCCCGCCACTACCTGTGCGCCCTGGTCCCCTCCTGGGGCGGGGAGGTGGTGGCCGGCACGTTCCTGCACTTCTCCACCGACGGGCGGGTGCTGTACCTGGAGTGCGCACGCACGGTGCTGCAACCACCCCGGCTGGGCTACCACGACGTGGACCGGCTGACCGAGTGGCTGCCGGCCAGCCACCTGGCGCAGGTGTTGTCCACCGGCGGCGCGACCCTGCTGCGGACCGCCGCCGGCGCGCCGGGGCGGCTGCTGGTCGACCTGCTCGACGCGGCCCGCCACGAGCGGCGGCAGAGCCGGCGACGTCGGCTGGCCCGGGAGGACCTCGGGTACGACTACGGCGCCGAGGTCGGGGTGCGGGAGGTGGCCGCCGGCGCCGACTACCACAACTACTTCCAGGTCCTCGACGCCGCCAAGCACCTGAAGGTGGTGGAACGGCACGTGCTGGCCGCCATCGTCGGCTTCCTCGACGCGCGGGGGGTCGACACGACGGAGTTCCGCACCCGGCAGACCACCATCCTCAACCAGGGTGTGATCCAGACCGGCGGGTTGAGCGTCGTCGGCAACCAGGCGGTGGGCACCGGGGCGCGTGCCGAGCAGGCGACGGAGGCCGGGAGCGACGCGCCCCGGCAGCGGCGGGAGAGCTAGGGGAACGGGGGAGACGTGTCCGACAACGGTGCGGTCAACTACGGCGTCCAGCAGTCCGGTGGCGTCAGCCAGGTCGGCAACCAGGCCGTCGGCCCCGGCGCGTACGCGGTCGGCGGCACGCTGTCGTCGACCCCGACGCCCACCGGCGCCGACCTGTCGGCCCTGCTCGGCACGTTGCTGCAGGTGCTGGACCGGCACGCGGCGCAGCTCACGCCGCCGGCGCGGGTCGCCGCCGCCGACCTGCGCGCGGAGCTGGACGCGGGCCGGCCGGCCGAGCCGGCCCGGGTGACCGTCCTGCTGCAGCGGCTGGCCGAGGTGGCCACCCCGGTGGCGCCGGTCGCGGTGGCCGTCACCGAGGTGCTGCGGGCGGTGCAGGGCGGCTGAGCGCTCAGCCGGGCCGGTCGAGCCGGCGGTGCGCGCGGCTGGTGTCCACCGGGCGGGACGGGTCGACGTGGCGGGGCCGGTCGGGCTCGTCGGGGCGCAACGGCACCAGTGTCTCGGTGATCGCGTCGATGATCCGGTCGGTGGCCCGCCGGGCCGCGCCGGCTCCGGCCGGGTCCAGGTCGGCCAGGTGGACCGGGGCGCCGAAGTGCACCCGGATCACCGGGCGGCGCAGCACGGCCCGGACGAGCCCGCCCAGCATCCCCCGGGGCGCCTGGTACGGCAGCACCTCGTGGGAGCCCCACTGGGCGACCGGGACGACCGGGACGCCGCTGGCGAACGCGAGCCGGGCGGTGCCGGTCTTGCCGCGTTCCGGCCACAGGCCGGGGTCCAGCCCGATCCGCCCCTCGGGGTAGACCAGGACGACGGAGTCGGTGGCCGCGATGGCGGCGGCGTCGAGGGCCCGGCCGACGGCGGCGGTGCCCCGGTCCACCCGGATGTGCCCGGCGTGGCGCATGGCCGCGCCGATCACCGGGGCGCGGAACAGCCCGGCGGTGGCCATGATCCGGGGTGCGACGCCCCGGGTCTGGCAGGCGGCGGCGAGCACGATCGGGTCGAACGGGCTGAGGTGGTTGGCCGCGAGGATCAGCGGCCCCCGGCGCAGCGTCCCGGGCACGTCGCCGGTGACCCGCAACCGGGCGACCAGCGCGACGAGGAGGCGGGCGAACAGTTGGGCGACCCGCCAGAGCAGGGGCGGTCGCCAGGGGGAGGGCGGGGTGTCCATCAGCGGTCGATCGTGCCACGCCCGCGCCCGCGCCGGGGGCCGGACGCCCGCTGCGGCGCGTCCGACCGGCCCCCGTGATCAAGGTCATTGGTCCCGGGTCCGTTCGGGACCTCCGTCCCTGCCGCACCATCTACGACGCCGAGTAGTATTTACTACGTCTCGTAGTATGACGACCTGGGGGTTACAGGTGGACGCGTTGGACGTCGCCCGCTGGCAGTTCGGTGTCACCACCGTCTACCACTTTCTCTTCGTCCCACTGACCATCGGACTCTCCGTCCTGGTCGCCATCCTGCAGACCCTCTGGCACCGCACCGGCAACGAGAAGTACCTCAAACTCACCAAGTTCTACGGCAAACTCTTCCTGATCAACTTCGCCATGGGCGTCGTCACCGGCATCGTGCAGGAGTTCCAGTTCGGCATGAACTGGAGCGACTACTCCCGCTTCGTCGGCGACATCTTCGGCGCACCCCTGGCCATCGAGGCCCTGGTCGCCTTCTTCCTCGAATCCACCTTCATCGGCCTGTGGATCTTCGGCTGGGACCGGCTGCCCCGACGCCTGCACCTGGCCAGCATCTGGGCCGCCGCCATCGGCAGCAACCTCAGCGCCTACTTCATCCTCGCCGCCAACTCCTGGATGCAGAACCCGGTCGGCTACCGGATCAACCCCGAGAGCGGACGCGCCGAACTCACCGACTTCGTCGCCGTCCTCACCAACAAGGTCGCCCTGATCACCTTCCCCCACACCATCGCCGGCAGTTTCCTCGTCGCCGGCTCCCTGCTCGTCGCCGTCGCCGTCTGGCACCTCATCCGCCGCCCCGACAGCGCCGACACCCCCGCCTACCGCTTCGCCGCCCGCTTCGGCGCCGTCGTCGCCCTGCTCTCCACCGCCGGGGTGCTGATCACCGGCGACATCCAGGGCAAGATCATGACCGAGGTGCAGCCGATGAAGATGGCCGCCGCCGAGGGCCTCTACACCACCGAGAGCCCCGCCGCCTTCTCCGTGCTCACCGTCGGCAGCCTCGACGGCAGCCGGGAGGTCTTCGCCCTCAAGATCCCGTACCTGCTGTCCTTCCTCGGCACCGGCGACCCGAACGGCACCGTCCAGGGCATCAACGACCTCCAGGCCCAGTACGCCACCCAGTACGGCCCCGGCAACTACGCCCCGATCATCCCGGTCACCTACTGGAGCTTCCGCTTCATGATCGGCTTCGGGCTCGCCGCCGCCGCCATCGCCCTCTGGGTGCTCTGGGCCCAACGCAAGGGCCGCACCCCCCGCAGCCGCTGGCTGCTGCGCGCCGCCGTGATCATGCCGATCCTGCCGCTGCTCGCCAACTCCTTCGGCTGGATCTTCACCGAGATGGGCCGCCAGCCCTGGATCGTCTTCGGCGAGATGCTCACCCGCGACGGGGTCTCCCGCAGCGTCAGCCTCGCCGAGGTCCTCACCAGCTTCACCGCCTTCACCCTGATCTACGCCACCCTCGCCGTCGTGGAGGTCAAACTCCTGCTCCGGTACGCCAAAGCCGGCGTACCCGAGATCACCGAACCCGACCAACCCGACGACACCGACGACGACGCCGACCGACCCCTCGCCTTCGCCTACTGACCCCGGAGCCCCACCGTGGACCTCACCACCGTCTGGTTTCTCCTCATCGCCGTGCTCTTCACCGGCTACTTCATCCTCGAAGGCTTCGACTTCGGCGTCGGCATGCTCCTGCCCGTCCTCGGCCGCGACGACCGCGAACGCCGAGTCATGATCAACACCATCGGGCCGGTCTGGGACGGCAACGAAGTCTGGCTCATCACCGCCGGCGGCGCCATGTTCGCCGCCTTCCCCGAGTGGTACGCCACCCTCTTCTCCGGCTTCTACCTGCCCCTGCTGCTCATCCTGCTGGCCCTGATCGCCCGGGGAGTCGCCTTCGAGTACCGCCACAAACGCCCCGAAGCCACCTGGAAACGCCGCTGGGACACCGCCATCATCGTCGGCTCCCTCGTCCCAGCGGTCCTGTGGGGCGTCGCCTTCGCCAACATCCTGCGCGGCGTACCACTGGACGCCGACCACGAGTACGTCGGCGGCCTGCTCGACCTGCTCCACCCGTACGCCCTGCTCGGCGGCGCCACCACCGCCATCCTCTTCGCCACCCACGGCGCGGTCTTCGTCGCCCTCAAGACCGTCGGCGACATCCGCCACCGCGCCCGCGCCCTCGCCGTCCGCCTCGGCGTCGCCGCCGCCGTCCTCGCCGTGACCTTCCTGACCTGGACACTCACCATCCGCTCCAGCGCCGCCGCCGTCGGCCTCGCCGTCGGCGCCGCCCTCGCCCTGGCCGCCGGCCTCGCCGCCGCCCGGGCCCGCCGCGAGGGCTGGGCCTTCACCGGCACCGCCGTGGCCATCGGCCTCGCCGTCGCCACCCTCTTCGCCGCCCTCTTCCCGAACGTCCTGCCCTCCACCGCCGACCCCGCCGGCACCCTCACCGCCACCAACGCCGCGTCCACCGGCTACACCCTGACGATCATGACCTGGGTCGCCGTCCTGTTCACCCCGATCGTCCTGGCCTACCAGGGCTGGACGTACTGGGTCTTCCGCAAGCGCCTCGGCGTCCACCACATCCCGCACCACTGACCACCGGCCGGCGGCGGGCACGGGACCCGCCGCCGGGACACCGGTCACTAGGCTCCCTCCCATGCCACCCGCACACCGGTACGACGCCACCGTCATTTGGACCGGCAACCACGGCACCGGCACCAGCGCCTACCGCGCCTACGGCCGCGACCACGACATCACCACCGACGGCCGCCCCACCATCCCCGGCAGCGCCGACCCCACCTACCGCGGCGACACCGACCGCTGGAACCCCGAACAACTCCTCGTCGCCAGCCTCGCCCAGTGCCACATGCTCTGGTACCTGCACCTCTGCGCCGACGCCGGCGTCACCGTCACCCACTACACCGACCACGCCACCGGCACCATGGCAGCCGTCGACGGCACCACCCGCTTCACCGAGGTCGTCCTGCGGCCCCGGGTCACCGTCGCCGACCCCGCCACCGTCGACACCGCCACCCGGCTGCACGCCGACGCCCACGCCGCCTGCTACATCGCCAACTCGGTCGCCTTCCCCGTCCACCACCGGCCCCACATCACCACCTGACACCACCCGCCCACACGAAACCGGGCCCCGCACCAGCGGGACCCGGACCACACCACACGCACCGACAGGGCTCACCCCGCCTCGCGCAACTCCGCCAACCGCGCCTCGATCTCCGCCAACTCCGCGCGCAGCTTCTCCGCCTGCTGCTCCGCCTCCGACCGCTCCGCCGCCAGGATCTGCTCGACCGCCTCCTGCACCCCGGGCACATCCACCAGCGCCACCATCCGCAGCGCCTCCGCCGGCTTCACCACGTACGGCTTCGCCAACGACTTGCTGCCCTGCTGCGCGGCCACCGTCCACTCGCCCTCGGCGTACGCCAACGTCACCGTCAGCCCCGCCGGCCCCTTCGGCTTCGCCGCCTTCACCGGCCGCCGCGCCGGCTTCGCCTCCGCCGCCTCCACCGTCTCCACCCGCTGCTCCTCCCGCCGCACCGGCGGCCGTTGATCCAACACGAACTCCGGCTCCACCACCGGCTCCGGCTCCACCACCGGCTCCACCTCCGCCTTCGGCTCGGCCACCCGCCGGCCCGCGCCCTTGGGCGCCACCTCCACATCGGTGGGGGAGAAGGGCAACTCGTCGCGCCCGAAACGCACCACGACGAACTCGTCCGACTCCGCCGGATCGGTCAACCCCACCACCTGGCCCACCTGCCCGGCGATCTGCCCCGCCGACGCGGTGAACACCACCCTCGGCTTGCGACCCGCCGCCAACGCCTCCCGGATGCTCTGCACCTCGTCAGTGGACAAACCCCGGCCCGCGGCACCCATCAGCAACCTCTTCCGTACACCTGTCTGAACCCTGCCTTGATACCAGCCGCCTGGGACACCCGGCCCGCCGGGATCAGCCCCCCAACGCCCGCAACGCCCGATCCGCGTGCTCGGTCATGCTCACCTCACTGTGGATCACCGCCAGCACCCGCCGGTCCACCCCGATCACGAACGTCATCCGCCGCGTACTCAACGGCCCCAACGGCACCCGCCGCCGGACCCCGAACCGCCGCGCCACCACCCCGTCCGGGTCCGACAGCAACGGATAGTCGAACCCGTACCGGTCGGCGAACTCCGCCTGCCGCGCCACCGTGTCCCGGCTGATCCCCACCCGGGTCGCGCCCACCGCCGCGAACTCCGCCGCCAGATCCCGGAAGTGACAGCTCTGCGCCGTGCAGCCCCGCGTCAACGCCGCCGGATAGAAGAACAGCACCACCGGCCCCGCCGCCAGGAACTCCGACAGCCGCCGGGGACGCCCCGTCTCGTCCGGCAACTCGAAGTCGTCGACCAGGTCACCGACACCCACACCCGCCACAGGCCCTCCCCACTCGACACCGTCGCGGCGAGCGTATGCCACCGGCCACCACCGGCCGGGTCCCCGGACCACACCCCGCCGCCCGCCCGCCGCGTCGCCACCGATAACGTCGCCGACACCGAGCGGCAGGGGAGGAACCGTGGCACCCGTCACCGTCATCACCGGCGGCAGCCGGGGCATCGGCGCCGCCACCGCCCGCCGCCTCGCCCGCGCCGGCCACCACCTCGCCCTCGGCTACCGCCGCGACCACCTCGCGGCCGACGCCGTCCTGGCCGAGCTGCGCGCCGCCGGCGTCCACGCCGTCGCCGTACCCGCCGACACCCGCGACCCCGACCAGGTCGCCGCCCTCTTCGCCGCCGCCGCCGACCTCGGACCGGTCACCGGCCTGGTCAACAACGCCGGCGTCACCAGCCCGATCGGCCCCTTCACCGAGCTGCGCCCGGACGACCTGCGGGAGGTCGTCGACGTCAACCTCGTCGGCTACGTCCTCTGCGCCCAGCAGGCCGCCCGGCTGATGACCGACGGCGCCGCCATCGTCAACGTCTCCTCCGTCGCCGCCACCCTCGGCAGCCCCGGCGAGTACGTCCACTACGCCGCCGTCAAGGCGGGCACCGACGCCCTCACCGTCGGCCTGGCCAAGGAACTCGCCCCGCGCGGGATCCGGGTCAACGGCGTCGCCCCGGGCATCATCCGCACCGACATCCACGCTCTCTCCGGCCAACCCGACCGGCCCGAACGCGTCGCCGGCCGCATCCCGCTCGGCCGCCCCGGCGAACCCGACGAGGTCGCCGCCGCCATCGCCTGGCTGCTCAGCCCGGACGCCTCCTACACCGCCGGCGCCGTCCTGCGCGTCGGCGGCGGTCTCTGACCCGACACCCCGTCGGCCGACATCGCCACGGTGGCCGGCCCCGCTCCCGCGTTCGCCCCTCGCCACTCGGAGCGGCAGGCGAGGGGAGTGGCAGTCACTCAACGTGACTGAAGAGTAGGAGGCGGCCACCCCGTCGCGGGGCGAGGGTGGCCGCGTGTCAGCCCGGGGGAGAGCGACTGCACCGGGTTGCCCCCGGAGGGCACCGCCGCCGTCGCCTCGTGCCACACCGGGCCGACGGGTGGGCGAACTCGATTTCCTCGGATCGTCGGGTACACCGTGGATGGTCCGCCAGGAGGCGATCGAGCACAGGTAACATGTGTCGATGTTTCCCGATCCTGTCGGTGATCCTCGAAGGTCGTGGGCTGTCTGTCCCGGCACGTTCGATCCCTTCACTGATGGTCATCGGGATCTTGTCGACCGGGCGCGTCGCACGTTCGGACACGTGACGGTTCTGGTCGCGGTCAACGGTGAGAAGCAGCCCACCAAGGCTGGCCATGAACGAGGCGTTGGGCATCACGACCCTCTTCCTGCCGACTCGGCCCGGACTGGCGATGATCTCCTCGACCGTGGTCCGCGCGGCTGCGGCGTAACCGGGCGTCCGGCCTGATTCCAGGAAAAATCGCTGGTCAGAACGGACACCCGCAGTGGCGCCGTGGGCGCCGACACCCCCTCTCAGGGATGATTCGATAATGCACATTATGTCAAGTTGACTGCTGCGGGGACGTCCCCCGCAGGCGGATGAGGCGCTCACCGGTCCCCGCGCCATCGAACGGCTCCGGAGCGGTGCTACAGCTCGGGAGGCCGGCAGGTACCAGCGGACCGCGACAGGCGCCGGTTGACCGCACACCCTGCCCGGGCGGCCCCGGCACCGGCCCCGACCGGGCAGGTAGGGCTCGTGGGTCGACTGCGGGCCGGTCGGCAGGATGCAGGGCGTGCCAGGGCGGCGCGGCTCGGAGTGTCACGCTCCAGCGAACGCAACCCCGGCCGTCACCTGCCTGTGTCGACGGAAAGGCATGTGTTCGCCGGACGAAGACACGGCCCGAGGTTCCACCCCCACCGGTCGATCAGGTCGAGTCGCGGTGGCACCTGGAGTCACGGGCACGGTCGCCCGTCAGCGCGGTCGCCTCCGCACGTCCCGTCGGCGATGTGGTGCCCGGCAGGTCAGGCTCCGGTCCCCCGCCGAGAGGCCAGGGCCGGACCCCTTCCGTCCACATGAGAATCCTGCATAATATCCCTTATGCACGAAATGTCGGAAAACCTGGTCGAGCGGCTCATCGAGGAGTTCCTGACCGCCCGCGCCACCCGGAAACCCTCTCCCCACACCCTGGCGGCGTACCGGCGGGACCTGCGGAGCGTGGCCACGCTGGCCGGGGAGGCGAGCACCCCTCCCCTCCCCCTCGACCGGCTCATGATCGCCGACCTCTCCCCCCGGCTGCTGCGGGCGGCGTTCGCCCGGTTCGCCGCGCCCCGCGCCGCGGCATCGGTGCACCGGGCCTGGTCGAGTTGGAACGCGTTCTTCACCTTCCTGGTGGCGGAGGCCGTGGTGGCCGGCAACCCGATGCCGGCGGTGGGGCGACCCCGCGCCCCGCTCCCCCAGCCCAAGCCGTTGCGGGGCGACGACACCCCCGAGGAGTTGCTGGCGTCGGTGGCGCGGGAGGACGGCCGGCAGCGTGATCCCTGGCCGGAACGGGACGTGGCGGTGCTGGCGTTGGCGCTCTGCGCGGGGCTGCGGCTGTCGGAGTTGCTGGCGTTGCGGGTGTCCTCGGTGACCGGTCGGGCCGGCGAGCGCCGGGTGGAGGTGGCGGGCAAGGGCGGCCGGCCCCGGGTGGTGCCGGTGGAGCCGGAGTTGGACCGGGTGGTGGTGTCCTACCTGGACAGCCGCGCGCGGCGGTTCGGGTCGCGCAGTGTCCGGCCGGATGCGCCGTTGCTGGTGGACCGGCGGGGTGAGCCGTTGCGGCGGGGCGGCCTGCAGTACCTGGTGGACTCCTGTTTCCGGCGGGCGGGTATCGGGGACCGGGTGCCGAGTGGTGCGCGGTTGCACGCGTTGCGGCACACGTTCGCGACGCGGTTGGCCGAGGACGGGGCGAGCGCGGCGGAGATCATGCGGTTGCTGGGGCACGCGTCGTTGGCGTCGTCGCAGACGTACATCGAGGTGACGGCGGGTCAGCAGCGGGCGGCGGTGCGGTCGAACCGGACGCACCGGGTGTTGTCGGGGTTGGTGGGGGCGCCGCCGGCCGGGTAGCCGCCGGGAGTGCGCGCGGGCGGAGGGCCGGGCGTCGACCTTGCCGGGTTGCCCGGCCGGTGGCCGCCACCGGCCCCCGGCGATGGCGTACCCCGGGGTCTCGGTCAGCCGGTGGCGGGGGGGG
>NZ_LRQV01000058.1 GCF_001567585.1 Micromonospora rosaria | reverse complement strand
CCCCACCCTGCTGCCCCCACTCCACCCCCTGACCCACCCCACGCCCCCCTTCCTCCCCCGCCCCTCTCCTCCCCGCCCCTCTCCTCCCCGCCCCTCCCTCCCCGCCCCTCCCTCCCCCGCGATCTTGCACTTCGCGCCCCGACAAATGCCGCACGTGCCGCATCACGCGGGCGGCAACTGCAAGATCGCGGGGAGAAGGGGGCAGGGAGTGAGCGCGGGGGTCAGGGGAGTTCGTGGATGGTGACGGGGCCGGCGGTGAAGCGGATCGGGGCCAGTCGGGACAGGGCCGGTGAGACCTTGCCGGCCCGGGTGTCGGCGAAGAGCCAGCGGACGCCGTACTCGTGGCGCAGCCGGGCCAGGTCCCCGGCGGCCGGGGCGGTGAAGACGCGCTGGTTCAGGGCGTACACCTCCGGGTCGGGGGCCGGTTGCAGCGGGTAGGAGCGCCCGTCACGGCCATGCTCGGCGACCACCGCGTCGCTGTACCCCCAGCTCTCCAGCAGGGCCCGCCGTCCACCGAGCCCGGTCACCCAGAACGCCCGCGCGTCACAGTTCTCGTAGGTGCGTACCGGCTGGCAGTGCACGTTCGTGGCGACCACGTCGTCGGCACCGGCCCGCCCGTCCAGCCAGAGGGCCGCCCGCATCTCGTCGGCGGTGACCAGCCGCTCGGCGGCGGCCGGTGGGCGGGGCTCGTCGACGATCCACTGGACGGTCAGGTCCACACCCTCGGCGACACTCGCCCCGACCAGCGCTGCGGCCACCCCGGCGTTCGCCACCGCCACCCACCGCCCCCGACCCCGCGCCGGCCGATCCGGCGCGGAACCGGCCACCGCCCTCCCGCCGAACAGGACGGTGAGCAGGACGGCGAGCAGGGCGGCGGCCCCGACGAGGGCGAGTACCCGCCAGGCGGTGTCCGCCATCGCCGACTGCCAGGCCGGTACCGTCTCGGCCGGTTCGGCGAGCGGGGGGACGAGCAGTTGCGCGGCGGCCCCACCGGCGGCGGCGGTGAGCAGCACCGGCCACGGTGGCCGGGCCACCGCCAGCAGCCAACCGGTCAGCACCGCCCCGAAGGGCATCACCGCGGCGAAGAAGTAGAGCTGGCTGGCCGACGGGTGGAACAGGGTCCAGCAGGCGGTGGTACCGGCGACGACCGCCCCGCCGAGCAGCCAGGCCGCCGGGTCGCCCCGCCCGCCCCGGCTCACCGTGACGAGCAGCCCGGCCAGCCGGGGCAGTTGCAGCACCAGCCAGAACCCGAGGATGCCGAGGGCGACGTGCCAGCCGGTGGACCCGTCGGCGGCGGCCACGCCGGGCGGCAGCAGGCCGCCGATCTCGATCGGGTCGTCCACGCCGAGCGTCTCCCGGTACGGGTCCATGTGCCGGATGAGCCCGAAGAACTGGAGTACCAGCACACCGGCGCCCCCACCGGCGAAGAGCCGGTACCCCGCCGCCATCGCCGCCAGCAGCGTGGCCAGGGCCAGCAGCACCCGCCACGGGAACCGGCGGGCCCGCACCCAGGCCACCAGGCCGGCCAGGCCGAGGCCGGCGATCAGTGGTGGCAGCGCGCTGGACTTCGCCCCCGTGCAGGCCAGCGCGAGCACGGGTGGCAGCACCCAGGCCGGCCCGAGGCCCCGGCCCCGGACGAGGTCCACGCAGAGCCCGGTGAGCAGCATGAGCAGCGGCAACATGTACGTCTGCGACGGGCTGGCGAACGACAGCGCCAGGCCGCCGCCGGCGCTCACCGGCGAGCCGAGGGTCAGCGGCACGCCCAGGTACGCGGCTGCGGCGCCGACCGGCCCGACCCACCACCGTCCGGCGAGGTCCCGGGCCAGCCCGGCGGTCACCACGGCCGCCGTCGCCGCGACCGGTACCAGCCACAACCGCAGCAGGACCGTCGCCGGGTGGCTGCCGGTGACCAGGCTGGCGCTGGCCATGTGCGCGTCGGAGAGGTAGTGGTACCGCAGCGCCTCCCCGGCCACCTGGGGCAGCTCGAAGGGCATGCCGCGGGTCAACTCCTGCACCAGCCCCAGGTGGTACATCAGATCCTGGTAGTACGCGAAGTCGGCCGGCGGGAGCGGCAGGTCCTCCCACTGGGCCGCCGCCCAGCAGATGATCAGGCCCAGCAGGACCGCCATCGCCAGGTGCCAGCGCAGCGGGAGCGGGCGCGGCTCCCGGACCCGCCAGTGCCGCCAGAGCCGGGGCACGACGAGGAAGAGCAGCACCACCGGTACCGGCCACCAGCGCAGCGCCGACTGCGCCCCGGTGGCGGTGGCGAGCGCCCAGGCGGCCAACTCCAGCACGAGCCCGACCGCCGCGCCGTACCCGAGGTCCTCGGGCAGGTTGCCCCGGCTGCCGCGCAGCGCGCGGTGCACCAGCGTGCCCGGCAGCACCAGCCCCGCCAGCCAGTACACCAGGTACGCCCGGATGTCGTCGGTCGGCGTGTCGGTCCATCGCCAGGCGTACACCAGACCGGCGAGGACGGCCGCCCACAGGCCCGCCGCCGCCACCCGGCGCAGGACCCCGACGACGCGACGCCCCACCCCGGGAACGCCGGGCGGCCGGTCGGTCAGCGGCCGGTCCGCCGGGGGCGCGGCGCCCTGGCCCGGCGGCGGGTCCGATGCGAGGACCTGGTCAACCATTGGCCGGTACGGCCGCGCGCTGTCCGGGGGCGTCGGACCGGACGCGACCGTCCCGGGTGCCCACCGGGTCGGCCGGCTCAGCCGGGTCGGCCGGCTCAGCCGGCTCAGCCGGGTCGATCGAGTCGGAGCCGACGAGGAAGGCCGGTCGGTCCTGCACGGTCCGGTAGATCCGGCCCACGTACTCGCCGAGCAGGCCGAGGCAGATCAGTTGGACGGCGCTGAACAGCAGCACCGCGACGAAGAGCGACGTCCAGCCGGGGATGGTGGCGCCGCCGAGGTACGCGGCGACGCCGAACACCGTCAGCAGCAGGCTGCCGGCGAAGCTCAGCAGCCCCAGCCAGGTGGCGAGCCGCAACGGGGCGGCGGAGAAGTTCGCCGTGCTGTCCCAGGCCAGCCCGATCATCCGGCGCAGCGGGTACTTCGTCCGGCCGGCGGCGCGGACCTCGCGGGTGTAGTGCACCTCGGCGCTGGTGAAGCCGAGCGACGGGACCAGCAGCCGGTAGACCGGGGTACGTTCGGGCAGCCGGCGCAGCACCTCGATGACGTCCCGGCTGAGCAGCCGGAAGTCACCGGCCTGGGCGGGCAGGTCGACGCCGACGACCCGGCGCATCGTCCAGTAGTAGAGCCCGGCCGTCCGGCGCTTGAAGACGGTGTCGGTGCTGCGGTCGGCGCGGACGCCGTACACGACGTCGACGCCGTCCTCGCGGGCCAGCCGCAGCATGTCGGCGATGACCTCGGGCGGGTCCTGGAGGTCCGCGTCGATGCTGACCACCCACCGCCCACGCGCGCGGTGCAGCCCGGCGGTCAGCGCGGCCTGGTGGCCGCTGTTGCGGCGCAGCCGCACGATCCGCAGGTGTGACCAGGAGCGGGCCTGGTCGGCGAGGACCCGGGCGGTACCGTCACCGCTGCCGTCGTCGACCGCGACGACCTCGTAGTCGACGGCCAGCGCGTCGAGGACCGGCCGGAGCCGGGCGACGAGCCCGGGTACCACGTCCTCCTCGTTGAACATGGGGATGACCACGGAGAGGGTCACCGCCCCGGCTGAGCTGATCTCCATCGACCTGTCGGCCCCGTTCCGGCGCTGAGGTTCCGGCGGACGGCGCACGGTTCACGCGCGCCACACCGTCAGCCTTCCGTCCGCAACCCAACAGCAGCCCGCCCTCACCTGAACCGCCGGTGAACGCGCCCCGACCCCTCCGGGCGGGCGGGTCAGCGTTCCCTCCGGGCGGGCGGGTCAGCGTTCGAGGATGGCGGTCACGGCCTGGCCGCCGGCGGCGCAGATGGAGATCAGGCCCCGGCCGGAGCCCTTCTCGGCGAGGAGTTTGGCCAGGGTCGCGACGATCCGACCGCCGGTGGCGGCGAACGGGTGCCCGGCGGCGAGGCTGGAGCCGGTGACGTTGAGCTTGTCCCGGTCGACCGGGCCGAGCGGGGCGGGCAGGCCGAGCCGTTCGGCGCAGAACTCCGGGGACTCCCAGGCGGCGAGGGTGGCCAGCACCTGCGACGCGAACGCCTCGTGGATCTCGTAGAAGTCGAAGTCCTGGAGGGTCAGCCCGGCCCGCGCCAGCATCCGGGGCACCGCGTACGCGGGCGCCATCAGCAGTCCCTCGTCGCCGTGCACGAAGTCGACGGCGGCCGTCTCCGAGAAGGAGAACCGGGCCAGCACCGGCAGGCTGCGCTCGGCCGCCCACTCCTCGCTGGCCAGCAGCACCGTCGAGGCCCCGTCGGTGAGCGGGGACGAGTTGCCGGCGGTCATGGTGGCCCGCTCGGCGTCCGGACCCCGGTGACCGAAGACCGGCCCGAGCGCGCCGAGCTTCTCCAGGCTGGTGTCCGGGCGCAGGTTCTGGTCCCGGGTCAGCCCCAGGTACGGGGTCATCAGGTCGTCGAAGAACCCCCGGTCGTACGCGGCGGCGAGGCGCTGGTGGGAGCGGAGCGCCAACTCGTCCTGGGCGGTCCGGTCGATGTTCCAGCGCAGCGCGGTCCGGGCGGCGTGCTCCCCCATGGACAGCCCGGTACGCGGCTCGGCGTTGCGCGGCACTTCCGGCCGGAACGGCTGGTGTGGACGCAGCCGCGCGGCGATCTTCAGCCGCTCGCCGAGGGTCCGGGCCGAGTTGAGCCGCAGCAGGGTGCGCCGGAGTTCCTCGTTGAGCGCGAGCGGGGCGTCCGAGGTGGTGTCGACGCCACCGGCGATGCCGACGTCGAGCTGCCCGAGGGCGATCTTGTTGGCGACCAGGATGGCCGCCTCCAGACCGGTGCCGCAGGCCTGCTGGATGTCGTAGGCGGGGGTGTGCGGGTCGAGCGTCGAGCCGAGCACCACCTCGCGGGCGAGGTTGAAGTCCCGGGAGTGCTTGAGCACCGCCCCGGCGACCACCTCGCCGACCCGCTGCCCGGCGAGCCCGAACCGGGCCACCAGGCCGTCCAGCGCCGCGCCGAGCAGGTCGGCGTTGGACGCGCTGGCGTAACGCGAGCCGGACCGGGCGAACGGGATTCTGTTTCCGCCCACCACCGCGACCCGCCGGACGCTCTGCACGATGCCGCCTCCTCGTAGGGCTTGCCCTGTACCTACTCGCCAGTAGGCTACGCCTATGACCGACAGGTACGCGAGTTTCGTCCGATCGGCGGCCGGTCGCACGCTGGTGAAGCGTCTCGGGCTGCCCGACCCGCCCCGGCTGCGCCGGCACACCCCCGGCGACCCGCTCCTGCCCGGCCCCGCCCTGCTCGGCGCGGCCACCGGGGGACGGCTCGCCGAGCCGGTCGGCGCGCTCCTGACCACCGCCGGGGTCGAGGTCCGCGACCCGGCCGCCGCCGGAGTCGAGGTCCGCGACCCAGCCGCCGGCCCCGCCGACGGGGGCCGCGTCGGGGCCCTGGTGTACGACGCCACCGGCGTCACCGACTCCACCGCCCTGCGCCAGCTCTACGACTTCTTCCACCCGTACGCCCGCTCGGTGCTGCCCGGTGGCCGGGTGGTGGTGCTCGGCACCCCGCCCGAGGAGTGCGCCACGCCCCGGGAGGCGACCGCCCAGCGGGCGATCGAGGGGCTGACCCGCAGCATCGGCAAGGAGTTCGGCCGGGGCGTCACCGCGCAACTGGTGTACGTCACGCCGGACGGCGACGACAGCACCCGCACCGGCCTGGAGTCCACCCTGCGGTTCCTGCTCTCCGGCCGCTCGGCGTACGTCTCCGGGCAGGTGCTCCGGGTCGGCACCGGGCGGGTGTCCGCCCCGGCGGACTGGGACCGGCCGCTGGACGGGCAGGTCACGCTGGTCACCGGGGCGGCCCGGGGCATCGGGGCGGCGCTGGCCCGGCTGCTGGCCCGCGACGGCGCCCGGGTGGTGGCCCTGGACGTGCCGGCCGCCGGGGACGCCCTCGCCGAGGTCGCCAACGAGATCGGCGGTACCGCCGTGCAGCTCGACCTGACCGCCCCGGACGCGCCGGACCGGCTGGCCCGGCACCTCGCCGACCGGCACGGCCGGGTCGACGTGGTGGTGCACAACGCCGGCATCACCCGGGACAAGACCCTCGGCCGGATGGACCCCGACCGGTGGGACCAGGTGATCGACGTGAACCTCTCCAGCCAGGAGCGGATCAACGACGTGCTGCTGGAGCGGGAGCTGATCGGCGACGGCGGGCGGATCGTCGCGGTCTCCTCGATCGCCGGGATCGCCGGCAACCGGGGCCAGACCAACTACGCCACCAGCAAGGCCGGCGTGATCGGGCTGGTCCGGTCGACCGCCCCGGTGCTGGGCGGGCGGGGGATCAGCCTGAACGCCGTCGCCCCGGGGTTCATCGAGACCCGGCTGACCGCCCGGATTCCGCTGGTGGTCCGCGAGGCGGGCCGCCGGATGAACAGCATGGCGCAGGGCGGGCTGCCGGTGGACGTGGCCGAGACGATCGGCTGGCTCGCCTGGCCGGCCTCCGGGGCGCTGCGCGGCAACATCGTCCGGGTCTGCGGCCAGAGCCTGCTGGGGGCGTGATGGGCGACCGGCGTGACGATGAGCGCAGGCGGGTGGAGCTGGGGCGGATGCCGGCGGCCGGGCCGCTGTACCGGCGGGCCCTGCTCGGGGCGCTGCCCGGTGCCGGTGGCCGGGGCGACGGCACCCTGCCGGCGGTGGAGGTGGCCGTCGGCGGGGTCACCGTCGACCGCGCCCACCTGGCCGAGTACGACCGGGTCTGCGGGTTCCGGCTGACCGACCGGCTGCCGGCGACGTACCCGCACGTGCTGGGCTTCCCGCTGGGGCTGCGGCTGATGACCGGGCCGGGGTTCCCGCTGCCCCTGGTCGGCCTGGTGCACGTGGCGAACCGGATCACCGTGCACCGCCCCGTCGACGCCGACGAGCCGCTGGACCTCGTCGGGCACGCCGAAGACCTGCGCCCGCACGCGCGGGGCCGCCAGGTCGACGTGGTGCTGGTCGCCTCGGTCGGCGGCACGCAGGTGTGGCGCGGCGTCTCGACGTACCTGCGCCGGGAGCGGACCCCCGACGGCGGTGCCGGGCGCGACCCCGGTGAGCGGCCCGCGCCGCCGGCCGCCTCGGCGCGGTGGCGGGTGGACCGCCAGGTGGGTACGGACTACGCCCGGGTCTCCGGCGACCACAACCCGATCCACACCTCCCGGGTGGGGGCGCGGCTGTTCGGCTTCCCCCGCCCGATCGCGCACGGGATGTGGAGCATGGCCCGCTGCCTGGCCGCCCTGGCGAACCGGCTGCCCGGGGCGTACACCGTGGAGGTGGCGTTCAAGCTGCCCGTGCCGTTGCCGTCGACCGTCGACTTCAGCACGACGCCGGAGGGCGGCTTCGCCCTGCACGACGCCCGCACCGGCCGTCCCCATCTCACCGGCGTCCTGACTCAGGCCACGCCGGCCTGACGGCCACGCCCGGCTCCGGCGGCAGCGCGGTCCACCGGGGGGCGGGCACCCTCCCGGCGGCTCCTTTCGAGCTGCCCGCACCGACGGGGCACGCCACCCGGACCTGACGGGGCCGCGCCAGGGGCGACCGGGGCACCCGCGTCGGTACCGGAACCGGAGCCGCCCCGTTCGTGCGGGCAGCTCGAAAGGGCGCGTATGCCGACCGCGCGCCCCGCGTGGGGCGCGCAGGGCGCGCGGGAATGCCACGACCGCTCCGGGCTTGCCGTTCACCCGATCGTGGGATAAGTTGTTCTCAGATTGAGTCGTTCTCAATCAGAGAAGATTCCGAGTGGAGAGAGCCGACGTGAACGAGCAGGAGTTCCTCGCCAGCTACGACCCCCGGGCGTACCCGGCGGTCGCCGTCACCGTGGACGTGGTCGCCCTGACCATCCGCGAGGGCGCGCTGCACCTGCTGCTCATCCGCCGGGGCGAGCCACCGTTCGCGGGCCACTGGGCACTGCCCGGCGGCTTCGTCCGCCCCGACGAGGACCTGATCACCGGTGCCCGCCGGGAGCTGGCCGAGGAGACCGGGCTCGGCGGTGAGCGGCTGCACCGGATCCACCTGGAGCAGCTCGGCAGCTACGGCGACCCCGACCGGGACCCCCGGATGCGGATCGTCTCGGTGGCGCACCTGGCCTTCGCCCCCGACCTGCCCGACGCCGCCGCCGGCAGCGACGCCGACGAGGCGGGCTGGCTGCCGGTGACCGCGTTGCCCGGCCGGCAGCTCGCCTTCGACCACGCCCGGGTCATCGACGACGGGGTGGAGCGGGCCCGGTCCAAGCTGGAGTACACCCCGCTGGCCACCCGCTTCCTGGCCCCCGAGTTCACCATCACCGAGCTGCGGGCGGTCTACGAGACGGTCTGGGGGCAGCCGCTGCACGCCGGCAACTTCCACCGCAAGGTGCTCTCCGTGCCGGGCTTCGTGGAGAGCACCGGCGCCAGCACCGAACGCGGCGGGGCGCGCGGCGGCCCCCGGGCCAAGCTCTACCGGGCCGGCGACGCCCGCCTGTTGCACCCGGCGCTGCTGCGCCCCGCCCGGGAGGAGGCGGTGCGGTGAGGACCGACGAGGCGATCCGGCTGGTCGCCACCGCGCGGACCGACGACGACCTGTTCGGGGCCGACGCGCCGGCCCGCCGCTACCGGGAACTCTGCGCGGCCCTGCACCCGGACCGGCTGGGCGCGGCCGACGAGCGGGTACGCGCCCAGGCCACCGAGGCGTTCGTCCGGGTCACCACCCGGTGGCGGGCCAGCCGTCCCGGCGGTACGGGCTCCCCGGTCGTCCTCGGCGACCACCGGCTCGGCGCGCTGCGGTACGCCGGTGACCTGGCCGACCTGTACGAGGTCGGGGCGGACACGCTGCTCAAGCTGCCCCGCAACCCGAGCGACAACGACCTGATGGCCCGCGAGGTGCACGCCCTGCGCACCATCGAGGAACGGGGCGACCCCCGGTACCTGCCGTACGTGCCCCGGCTGGTGGACAGCTTCCGGCACCGGGAGCCCGGCACCGGGGCGGAACGGCGGATCAACGTGCTGGCCACCGTACCCGGCCTGCACAGCCTGGACGAGGTGCGCCGGGCGTACCCGGACGGGCTGGACGCCCGCGACGCGGCCTGGATGTGGCGGCGGCTGCTGGTCGCCCTCGGCCTGGCCCACCGGGCCGGCGTGGTGCACGGCGCGGTGCTCCCCCGGCACGTGCTGATCGAGCCGGACGGGCACGGCGTGGTGCTGGTCGACTGGTGTTTCTCCACCCCGGTCGGCGGCAGCGTCCCGGCGCTGGTCCCCGGCCACGGGGACTGGTACCCACCCGAGGTCACCGGGAAGCGACCGGCCGGGCCGGGCACCGACCTCTGGCTCGCCACCGGCTGTATGACCTGGCTGATGGGCGACCGGGCCCCGCGCGAGCTGCGCGCCTTCGCCCGGGGCTGCCGGCAGGCGGCGCTGCGGTCCCGCCCCGACGACGCCTGGCGGCTGCTCGGCGAACTCGACCAGGTGCTGGAGCGGCTCTACGGCCCCCGCACCTTCCGACCCTTCACTCTCAACCCCTAAGGAGGCTGCCATGGGCAGCGGAGTCTGGTCCACCGACGTCTACGACGCCGCGAAGCGGTACCGCCGGGCCACCGGCAAGAGCGCCTTCTCGTACAGCGACAGCGGGGCGCGCACGGTGCACGCCGCCCTCGACCCCCGGGGGGCGACCCGGGAGAGCCGGGACTCGGCCGAGCACCCGCAGTCGACCCCGATCGCCGTGCTCTTCGACGTGACCGGCTCGATGGGGCACGTCCCGCGTACCCTCCAGGCCAAGCTGCCGCAACTGCTCGGGCTGCTGCAACGCCAGGGGTACGCCCGCGACCCGCAGATCATGTTCGGCGCGATCGGCGACGCCACCTGCGACCGGGTGCCGTTGCAGGTCGGGCAGTTCGAGTCGGACAACCGGATGGACGACGACCTCGGCCGGATCGTGCTGGAGGGCGGCGGTGGCGGCCAGATGCGGGAGTCGTACGAGCTGGCCCTGTACTTCATGGCCCGGCACACGGCCACCGACAGCTGGGACAAGCGGGGCCGGCGCGGCTACCTCTTCATCATCGGCGACGAGCTGGCGTACGCCGGGGTGAAGCAGTCGGAGGTCCGCAAGCTGATCGGAGACGACCTGGGCGAGGACGTGCCGCTGCGGCAGATCGTCGACGAGCTGACCCAGCGCTGGGACACGTACTACCTGCTCCCCGCCGGCAGCCACTACGCGGGCAACAGGAAGGTCCTCGACTTCTGGCGTGACCTGCTCGGGCAGAACGCCGTCGAGCTGGACGACCTGGAGGCGACCTGCGAAACCATCGCGCTCACCGTCGGCCTCGGCGAGCAGGCCATCGACCTTGAGGAGGGGCTGCGGGACCTCCAGCGGGCCGGGTCGGCGGCGACCGGCACCGTCTCGAAGGCGCTGGCCCGGCTCAACCGCGGCACCCGGAACCAGGTCAGCGCCCTGCCCACGACCACCGCACTGCCCGCGCCGCAGGGCCGGCCCGGCGGGGTGACCCGGCTGTGACCGGCGGCGCGGCCCACCTCGGCGGGGCCGACGCCCACGGCGTCGGCCCCGCCCGGGGCGGAATCGGAGCCGGGGGGCGGCACGTGGTGGTGGTCGACCTCGGGTACGGCGACGCCGGGAAGGGCACCGTCGTGGACTGGCTCTGCGCCACCCGGCCGGTGCACACGGTGGTCCGCTTCAACGGGGGCGCGCAGGCGGCGCACAACGTCGTCCTGCGCGACGGGCGGCACCACACGTTCGCGCAGTTCGGGGCGGGCACGTTCCGCCCCGGGGTGCGGACCCACCTGTCTCGGCACGTGGTGGTGGACCCGCTGGCGCTGGCCGCCGAGGCCGACCACCTCGCCGAGGTGGGGGTGCCGGACGCGCTCGACCGGCTCACCGTCGACGGGGAGGCGCTGCTGGGCACGCCGTACCACCGGGCCGCCAACCGGGCCCGGGAGCTGGCCCGGGGCGCCGACCGGCACGGCTCCTGCGGGCTGGGGGTGGGTGAGGCCGTCGCGTACGGCCTCACCCACCCCGACGAGGCGCCCCGGGTGGCGGACTGCCGGAACCCGGTGCTTTTGCGCCAGCGGCTCACCGCGCTGCGGGACCGGCTCACCGCCGAGCTGGGCCCGCTGGACGCCCCGCCGGTGGCGGACTGCCTGCCCGCGTTCACCGCCTTCGCCGACCGGGTGGCGATCGTCGACCGGTCGTACCTGGCCGGCGCGCTGCGCGCCGGGACCTGTGTCTTCGAGGGGGCGCAGGGGGTGCTGCTGGACGAGTGGCACGGGTTCCACCCGTACACCACCTGGAGCACCACCACCTTCGCCAACGCCGAGACGCTGCTCGCCGAGGCAGGGCTGGCCGGGCAGGCGGAACGGCTGGGCGTGCTGCGTACCGTCACCACCCGGCACGGGCCGGGCCCGCTGGTCACCGAGGACCCGACGCTGCCGCTGGCCGACCCGCACAACCCGACCAACCCGTGGCAGGGACGGTTCCGCTTCGGTCACTTCGACGCGGTCGCCCACCGGTACGCCCTCGCGGTGGCCGGCGGGGTGGACGGGCTCGCGCTGACCCACCTCGACCTCGCCGACCGGGGCCTTGACCTGCGGATCTGTCAGCGGTACGACACCCTCGACGAACTGACCCCCGGCCCGCCCGGCGACCTGGACCGGCAGGCCGCCGTCACCGCACGCCTGCTCGCCGCCCGGCCGGTGTACGACGCCGGGCCCCCCGTCGACTGGCCGGACGCGGTGACGGCGGCGCTCGGCGTACCCGTGGTGCTCACCTCCCACTCCCCCACCGCCGAGGGCAAGGTGGAGTGGGCACGCACCCTGTCGACGCCTCTCGTCTAGGGCGGCCCGGCTCCGGGCGGGGCCTTTGTCCAGGAAGGGCCCCGGCCGGGCCGCCGGGCGGTCGAGCATGGGGAGATGCAGTCGCTGCTCGACCTGCTCCGGGAGACGGTCACCTCACCCTGGGTGTACCTGGTGATCTTCCTGATCACGGCGGTGGACGCGGTGTTCCCGGCGGTACCCGGGGAGACGGTGGTGGTCACCGCCGGGGTCTTCGCGGCCAGCGGGCCGCCCAGCCTGGCCGGGGTGATCGTGGTGGCTGCCGTCGGCGCGCTCGCCGGCGACCACCTCTCGTACGCCCTCGGCCGCTCCGGCGGCAGCCACCGCCTGGCCCGGCTGCCGATCGACAGCCGCCGCCGGGCCGGCTCGCAGTGGGCCCGCCGGGCGGTGGACCGGCGCGGCGGCATCATCCTCACCACCGCCCGGTACGTCCCCGGCGGGCGTACCGCGGTGACCCTCACCATGGGCGCGGTCCGCTACCCGCTGCGCTCCTTCCTCGGCTACGACGCGCTCGCCGTCACGACCTGGGCCGGGTACTGCACGCTGCTCGGCTACTTCGGTGGGCTGGCCTTCGAACGCGACCCGATCCGGGGTGTGCTGGCCGGCATCGGGCTCTCGGTCGCGGTCACCGGCCTGCTGGAAGCGGCCCGCTGGACCCGCCGACGGATCCGCCGCCGCGCCGCCGTCCGCGCCGACCCCACCGGGGCCCGCCGCCGGTGACCGCCCAGCCCCACCGGCCCCGCTATCGGGGTGGCCGAAACCCCAGCGGGGCCGCCGCCGGTGACCGCGCAGCCCTCCTGGTGCCCCTCGCGTCGGCGTGGGGTGGCCCGGCCGGGTCTCCTTCCCGGTCGCGCGGTCCTACCGGGGACCGCCGTCGTCAGCCGCGCCGGTCGTCAGCCGGCCGGTCGTCAGCCGCGCCGCCTACCGCGCCGCCGGATGCGGTGACGGCGGCTGGTTGGCCAGGTAATCGAGCATCCCCTGCCGGGTGCCGGGCAACCCGTGGTCGGTGAACAGGCTGGCCACGTTGCCGAAGAGGCTGCCGTCGAACAGCCAGGCCTCGGGCGAGCGGGCCAGCACCTCGACCAGCCGCCGCTGCCGGGGTGGCAGCTCCGCCGCAGGTGTCCCGGCCAACGGGCCATCCGGAAAGGCGAGCCGCAGCGCCTCGGTCACCACCGTCAACGCCTCGATGCCGGTGACGGCGGACAACCGGACGAGCAACGCGTCGAACGCCCGATCCTCGTGCCCGGGACCGAGTTGCCGGAGCGCGAGCCCGGCGTACCCACCCAGGTCACCGCTGAGGAACGGCATCTCCTCCTCGATCGTCGCCCGGCCGCCCACCCCACCCGACACCGTCTCCGCCGATCCGGCTGCGGACCCGGCCGACGCCGCTTCCGCTGATCCGGCTACGGACCCGGTCGGTGATGGGGGCGAGGACGGGATCGACGCCGCGGTCGTCCAGGTCAGCAGCTCGTCGACCGTGGCCGGGTCGGCCTGCGCGCCGAGCACCCGGGCCCGTGCGACCGCGGCGGCCCAGCGCACCAACGGGCGCGGGTCGGCCAGCATCTCGACCTCCGGCGCGGCCCCGAGCAGTCCGGCCGCCACCACGGCGGTCGCCACCTCGGCGGGCTCCCGGACCAGCCCGTCGGCACCGCCGTCGGGCCCCCCGGCGGGGGCCGCCACGGCGGCCAGCGCGGGCAGGCTGCCGGCCGCCTCCTCGGGAAACCAGGCGAGGGCGTACGCCGCGCCGACCCGTACCCCCGGGTCGGGGTGGTCGAGCAGGGTACGGAACAGCGGCACCCCGGCCCGGACCGCGTCGTACGTGGCCAGCCCGACGTACGCCCACAGCCGGTTCTGGTCCGCCTCGGTCAGCGACTCGACGTAGAGGTACTCGACGTACTCCTTCTCGTCCTCGTTGTCGCCCGTCCACGGCGGTGGCTTGGCGGCGAGCAGTTCCCGCCCGCCCTCGGCCGCGCGGCGGTACTCGGCGACCGGTACGCCGTCGGGCAGGAAGCTCTCGTCGTAGCCGACCGCCAGCGAGGTCAGCAGCGCGAGCACCCATTCCGGCTCCGGGGTGTCCGGGTGGGCGAGCAGTTCGAGCAGGAAGGGCACGGCGTACGCGCTCGCCTCGTACCGGGTGCCCTGGTGGAAGATGTTGCTGTACAGCGCGCCGAGCGCCCGCTCCCGCACCTCGGGGTCGGGCGAGCGGAGGGCGCGGATCTGGTCGGGCACGTCACCGGCCGAACCGTAGGCGTGTCCGAGCCGGGGCCAGTCGACCGTGTCAAGTCCGTCAAGCACGCGGACATCCTCACCCACCCCCCTGACATCGCCGCGCGTGGCGGGGTGCCAGGTGTTTGGAAGGGGCCCTTCCTCTACCAAAAGCGTTAACAGGGGGCCCTTCCTTACACCTGGGGTGGCGGCCAGGTGGTGCCGGCGAGGAGTTGGGCGGCACCGAGCCAGGCGACGCTCATCATCCGGGTAGCGGTCTGCTCCGGGTCGGCCTCCGGGTGGTCGGCGAGCCAGTCGGCGAGCGACTCGCTCGCCCCGACCAGGGCGTACGCGACGACCTCCAGGTCGGTCTCGCCGACCTCGCGGCCGTCGGCGCGCAGGGCGTGGGCGAGCATCCCGGCGACCACCTCGACCATCCGGGTACGCATGGCGGCCAGTTCCCCGGCGAACGGCTGCGAGCCACGGGCCTGCCGGTAGAGCACGGCCCAGCCGTCCCGGTGCGCCCCGACGAAGCCGAAGAACGCCCGCAGTCCCCGCCAGAGCCGCTCGTCGGTGGGCAGGTCGGGGGCGGCGGCCCCGGCGATGGCCTCCAGCATCCGGGTGCCCTCGCGGTGCAGGCAGGCGACGAAAAGCTCCTCCTTGGTGCCCAGGTACGCGTACACCATGGGCTTGGAGATGCCGGCCAGCTCGGCGATGTCGTCCATGCTGGCCGCGTGGTAGCCGCGCCGGGAGAAGACCCGGACGGCGGCGTCGAGCATCTGCTGCTCGCGTACGGCTCGGGGGAGGCGGCGGAACGTCGGCGAGCTGGACACCTTGCGAGCATACCTACTCGTGCGTAAGGTTACGCTAGAGTAACTAAAGTCGGCCCCATCGCGAGAGGTGCTTACCCTGATGACTGACTTCGACCCGGCCGCCTTCGCTAACTACGGCCCGAAGGAGTTCGCCACGCTGGTCAAGTCCACGCCGGACGCGAAGATCGCCGAGGTGATGTCCGGCGAGCTGCGCGGCAAGGTCCTGGACGAGGTCTTCGGCCGGATGCCGTCGCTGTTCCGCCCCGAGAAGGCCGGCGGCACCAACGCCGTCATCCACTGGGGCATCACCGGCCGGCCCGACGGCGGCACGGACACCTACGAGGTGGTCATCGCCGACGGCGCCTGCACCGTCAACAACCCCCCGCAGCACGACCCGAAGCTCAGCCTGACCATGGGCCCGGTCGAGTTCATCAGGATCGTCTCGGGCGGCGCCAACCCGGTGATGATGTTCATGACCGGCAAGCTGAAGGCCAAGGGCGACCTGGGCCTGGCCGCCAACATCGCGAACCTGTTCGACATCCCCAAGGCCTGACGCCCCCGGCCTGAGGAGCCGGCCCGGCTCGTACCCGATCCGATCCGGTCTCCGACCGCTCGGGCCGAGGTCGCGGGCCGGTCCGAACGACAGCGGTACCCGGCCGGGCGTGCCACCTCGCGGCGAGGTGGTACGCCCGGCCCGTCACGCGCCACGGGGTCGGTGACGCTCGCATCCCCGCCCGTCGGCGGAACCGGTGACCCGGCCGGCATCGGGGACGCTAGACGCGGGCCTTGTCGGTGACCGGTTCGTCCCAGTCGACCCGGTAGCGGTAGACCGGCTCGGTGGCACGCACGCCCAGCCGGAGGAAGAGGGGCAGCACCACATCCCGCGCGGCCCGGCCGAGCGCGGTGGCCGGAACCTTCTGGTTGCCGGTCCGCTGGGCGGCCTTGACCAGCCGCTCCACCCGACCCCGGCGCAGATTCTCGAAGGTGGCGAAGGCGGCCCCGGTCGCCGGCACGTCCCGCAGGCACTTCGCCAGGACGACGGCGTCCTCCAGGGCCAGCGAGGCGCCCTGCCCGACGTGCGGCGAGGTCGCGTGGGCGGCGTCGCCGACCAGGCAGACCCGACCGTGGTGCCACCGGGGCAGGCTCGGCAGGTCGTGGATCGGCCAGCGGCCGATCGGTCCCGTGGTGGACCGGAGGATCTCGGCGATCGGCGCGTGGTCCCGGTCGTGCCGGGTGAGCAACTCGTCGCGCCACTGCCGGTCGGGGACGGCCGCCAGGCGGCCCCGGTCGGGCTCCTCCCGCTCGGCCTGGTTGGCGAACCAGTAGACCTCGCCCGAGTCGGCCACCTGGTACCCGAAGAAGCCCCGGCGACCGAAGGTCATCCGCATGACCCCGTCGGGCGGGCCGGCGGCCGGGGTGCGGGTGAAGCCGCCGCAGTCGACGACGCCGGTGTACCGGGCCTCCGGCGCCTCGGGGAACACCGCCCGCCGGGTCCGCGAGTGGATGCCGTCGCACCCGACGAGCAGGTCACCCTCGGCCGACGTACCGTCGGCGAAGACCGCCGTCACCCCGTCGCCGCCCTGTCGGACGTCGACCAGCCGCCGGCCGTACTCGACCGGTACGCCCGCGTCGACGGCCGCCTCGCGGAGCGCCCGGTTGAGCAGGCCGCGCTTGATCAGCGTGGTCCGTTCCGGGTTCAGCCCCAACCGCCGGCCCCGATGGTTCTGGAAGTGCATCCGGGTGGTGGGGGTGCCGTACCCGAGGACGACCCGGTCGAGGTCGAGGGTACGCAGCACGGCCGCGCCGTTGGGCGCCAGGTTGAGGAAGGCGCCGGCCTCGTCGTCCGGCGCCGGCCTGCCCTCGTGGATCACGGGTACGTGGCCGGCCCGCTTGAGGAACATGGCCAGCACCGGGCCGGCGATGCCGCAGCCGATGACCAGGACACGTTTGGGATCTGCCCGATGACGGTGGGTCATACCAATATTCTGACACGAATACTCGAACTAGAGCAATGAGGCGACGACGCCGGGCCCGTCCGGCGGGCCGGGCGCATGACGGGCCGGTCCACAGGGGACGGCTACGGCGGGCCGGTGGCTTTTGGTGAGTGGCTGGCCGGGGTGGAACACTCGGCCGGGAGGTTCCTGATGCCACGACGCAAGGTGGGCAACCCGCTGGCCCTGGCCGTCCTGTCCTGCCTCTGCCAGCGCCCGATGCATCCGTACGAGATGTCGCTGACCATGCGGGAGCAGCACCACGACTCGGCCGTCAAACTCAACTTCGGCTCGCTCTACGCCGTCGTCGAGGCACTGGCCAAGGCGGGCTTCATCGTGCCCATCGGGGAGAGTCGGCAGGGCGGCCGACCGCAGCGGACGGTGTACGGGATCACCGACGCCGGCCGCGCCGAGCTGCACGACTGGCTGCGCGAACTGCTCAGCCAGCCGGCCAAGGAGTACCCGCTGCTCAGCGCCGGGCTGACCTTCATGACCGCGCTGCCACCGGCGGAGGTGCTGGCGCACCTACAGCTACGCATCGGGCATCTGGAGGAGGCCGTCGAGCAGGCCCGCGCGCAGCTACGGACCTTCCGGGGACAGCCCGGGACGGCGGCGGTGGCCGAGGTGTTCCTGGTGGAGGACGAGTACCAGCTCGCGATCCAGGAGGCCGAGCTGACCTTCGTCCGCCGGCTCGCCGACCGGATCGCCGACGGCTCGTTGCCCGGCGTGGCCGAGTGGGCGGCCTTCCACACCCGGTGAGTCACCCACCCGGCAGCAGCTCCGCCTCCCCGGTCCCGTCGTCGGACGGACCCGCCCGGTGTCCCCTGCGGCGTTCGTCGACGCGCCGCCGCGTCCGCGGACAGGTGCGCACACGGAGCGGAGGGGTCGGGGGCACGGCACGCGGCTGCCCCGGGGCGGGGCTCAGCCCGGGATCGTGATCCGCCCCTCGACCGCGCCGGCGGCGATGTCGCTCCGGTGGTGCGCCCCGGCCAGCGTCACCCCGTCGACCAGGGCGTACGCCGCGTCGCGGGCAGCGGCCAGATCCGGGCCGGTGGCCGTGGCGCAGAGGACCCGACCGCCGGAGGAGAGCAGTTCCCCGTCCGGCCCCCGCCGGGTACCGGCGTGGATGATCCCCGGCCGGTCGGCACCGGTGATCACGTCACCGGTACGCGGCGTACCCGGGTAGGACTGCGCGGCGAGGACGACGGTGACCGCCGCGCCGTCGCGCCAGCGCAGCGGCGGATGGTCGGCGAGGGTGCCGGCGGCGGCGGCGTGCAGCAGCCCGCCCAGCGGGGTCTCCAGCAGCGCGAGCACCACCTGCGTCTCCGGGTCGCCGAACCGGGCGTTGAACTCGATCACCCGGGGACCGGCGGCGGTGATCGCCAGCCCGACGTAGAGCAGCCCGGCGAACGGCGTACCCCGGCGGCGCATCTCGGCGAGCGTCGGGTGCACCGTGTTCGCCATCACCTCGTCCACCAGGCCGGCCGGTGCCCACGGCAACGGCGCGTACGCCCCCATGCCGCCGGTGTTCGGGCCGGTGTCGCCGTCACCGACCCGCTTGAAGTCCTGCGCCGGGAGCAGCGGTACCGCCGCCTCGCCGTCGGTCACCACGAAGAGCGACACCTCCGGGCCGGCGAGGTACTCCTCGACCACCACCCGGCCGCACTCCCGCGCGTGTGCCAGCGCGGCAGCCCGGTCCTCGGTGACCACCACGCCCTTGCCGGCGGCCAGCCCGTCGTTCTTCACCACGTACGGCGCGCCGAACTCGTCCAGCGCCCGCGCCGTGCTCTCCGCGTCCTCGCAGGTGTACGCGCGGGCGGTCGGCACACCGGCGGCGGCCATCACCTCCTTGGCGAACGCCTTGGAGCCCTCCAGCCGGGCCGCCTCGGCGCTCGGCCCGAAGGCCGGGATGCCCTTGGCGCGTACCGCGTCGGCGACCCCGGCGACCAGCGGCGCCTCCGGGCCGATCACGACCAGGTCCGCGCCGACCTCCACGGCCAGCGCGGCGACGGCCGCCGGATCGGTGGCGTCGACCTGCCGCAACTCGGCGACATCGGCGATCCCCGGGTTACCCGGCGCCGCGATCAGCCCTTCGACCCCCGGATCACCGGCAAGCCCCAGGGCGAGCGCATGCTCCCGCCCCCCACCACCAAGAAGAAGTACCCGCACGCCGACGCATCCTACCCACCCCCCACCCCCACCCCTCCCCCGTCCCTAGCCGCCCACCCCCGCCTCCCTCCCCCGCCCCCTCCCCCGCCCTCTCTGCGGCGATCATGGAGTTGACGGTGCATCGGTGGCGGGAGAGTCCCGCCAACTCCATGATCAACGGACTCGGGCGGCGGCGATGGCGGCCCGGACGGTGTACGGGATGTAGTCGGGGGAGAGCGTGTCGGACCAGGTGAAGCGCAGGACGGTGTAGCCCGCGCCGACGAGGCGGTTCTGGCGCTGCCGGTCCGCGAAGATCGCCCGTGGCGTGTCGTGCGGCCCCCTGCCGTCCGCTTCGGCGATCACCCTGGCCCGACGCCAACCCAGGTCACCGATGCCGAGCAGGTAGCCGTCGACGTCGCGGACCGCCAGTTGCAGGACGTCCGGTGGGACCCTGCCGTCCACGCAGCGCAGCCGGGCACGGGTCTCCAGTGGCGACTGCGCCCGGCCGTCCGCCTGGGCCAGGTACCGCCGTGCCGCCACGGCACCCCGCCGACCCCTGAGCAGCGCGCCGACCACCCGCAGGTCGTCATCGGTGATCAACCGCTGGTTCAGCGCCGAGTCGAGGACACAGACCGCCGGGAAGCGGGGAACCCTCAGGATGACGTCGGCCACCGTCCGCAGGGGTACCGTGGCCGGGATTCCGGCCACCGACAGCACCGAGCCCGGCGGGTGTTCGAGCTGGTGGAGGACGACGGCCGGGTCACTGACCCGGGCGATCCGGGCGTGCCGACCGGGCAGGCCGACGTGGATCTCGTCGCTGCGCGGCAGCCCCGCAATCCCGTGCAACTCGGCTGCCGTGTCGAACACCAGCCGTGCATGCGGCCCCAGCGACAGCACGGCGGCCCGGACGCGACACCGCCGCGACACCGCACCCCGGTCCCGCGCATCCGTCAGGTAGACCGCCCGCGCCACGAGCCGCCACCGGCCGGACGAGACCAGATTGTCCACGTCGTGCCGACTGAGCCCCGCCTGCCGGGCCTGGGCCCGCGTGACGAGCCCGTCCTGCTGCCCCGCGAACCCCCTGATCCCATCCTCGACCCCCATGGCCCACCACGCTGACCCACCACCCCCACCCTCCGCACCCCCTGTGGACAACCCTGTGGATAACCAGCCGGGCACAGGCGTTGATCATGGAGTTGGCGGCACTTCCCAGCGCGGGAGGCGCCGCCAACTCCATGATCAACGGGGAGGGCGGGGAGCGGGGAGGGTGGGAGGCGGGGAGGGAGGGGGTGGGGGGTTAGGGGAGGAGGGGGTGGAGGGTGACGTTTTCCTGGCGGCCGGGGCCGACGCCGACGACGCTGATCCGGGTACGGCACAGTTCCTCGACGCGCTGGATGTAGCGCTGGGCGTTCTCCGGCAGGTCGTCCCAGGTACGCGCCTTGCTGATGTCCTCCCACCAGCCGTCCAGTTCCTCGTAGACCGGGGTGGCGTGGTGGAAGTCGGTCTGCGTCATCGGCATGTCGTCGACGCGCTCACCGTTGATCTCGTACCCGACGCAGATCGGCACCTTGGCCAGGCCGGTGAGCACGTCGAGCTTGGTGATCACCAGGTCCGTGACGCCGTTGAGCCGGCAGGCGTACCGGGCGACGACGGCGTCGAACCAGCCGCAGCGCCGCTCCCGGCCGGTGGTGGTGCCGTACTCGTGACCGATCTTGCGCAGGTGCTGGCCGTTCTCGTCGAACAGCTCGGTGGGGAACGGGCCGGAGCCGACCCGGGTGGTGTACGCCTTGCTCACCGCGATCACCCGGTTGATCGCGGTCGGCGGGATGCCGGCGCCCACGCACGCCCCGCCCGCCGTCGGGTTCGACGAGGTGACGAAGGGGTACGTGCCGTGGTCCATGTCGAGCATGGTGGCCTGGGCACCCTCCAGCAGGACGATCTCGTCCCGGTCCAGGGCGTCCCAGAGCATCGCCCGGGTCTCCGCGATGTACGGCTTGAGCCGCTCGGCGTACTCCAGGTACTCCTCCAGCACCGCGTCGACGTCCAGCGCCTTGCGGTTGTACACCTTGAACAGGAGCTGGTTCTTCTCGCGCAGCGCCAGTTCCAGCTTCTTGCGCAGGATGCCCGGGTCGAGCAGGTCCTGGAGCCGGATGCCCATCCGGGCGACCTTGTCGCCGTAGGCCGGGCCGATGCCCCGGCCGGTGGTGCCGATCCGGGACGAGCCGAGGTACCGCTCGACCACCCGGTCCAGCGCCCGGTGGTGCGGCATGATCAGGTGCGCGTCGCCGGAGATCCGCAGCCGGGAGACGTCGACCCCCCGCTCGGCGAGCCCGTCGATCTCGGAGAGCAGGACCTTCGGGTCCACCACCACCCCGTTGCCGATGACGATCATCGCGCCGGGCGACAGCGCCCCGGAGGGCATGAGGTGCAGCGCGTACTTCTGCCCGTCGGGGGTGATCACCGTGTGCCCGGCGTTGTTGCCGCCGGAGTACCGCACGACGTAGTCGACCCGCTCACCCAGCAGGTCGGTAACCTTGCCCTTGCCCTCGTCGCCCCACTGAGCACCGATGAGCACGATCGCTGGCATCTTTTCCGCCTCCAGAAGGCTCGGGTGCCAGGTGGCGACCGGTTGGCGAGCCCGGGGGATCAGGTTAACAAGTAATAACGGCGTGGCCGGCAGGGGTCGCGACGGGAAGCGGGAGGCTCCTACCGTGTACGACGTGGTGTTGCTCACCCTCGACTCGGAGCGGAAGGCTCCGGGCGGGTGCGGCAGCGACGGAGCCTGCTGCGGTGGCCGCCCCGACGCCCCCGACCCGGACACCGGAACGACGCCCCCCGCCGACGCGGGGGCGGGCACCGGAACGACGCCTCCCGACGGCGCGGAAGCGGACAGCGGTCAGGTCGCCGGGGAGGAGCGCTGCGCGACGCCCCGGGTGCCCGTGCTGGCCTGCGCGGACGCGCTCACCGCCCGGGGCGCCCGGGTGGAGACGGTCACCGCCCGCTCGGACGCCGAGATCGACGCGGTCCTCGCCCGGTTCGACGGCCCGCCCCGCCCCGACGGGCTCACCTGGCCCGACCCGGACGGCAAGACCAGGCTCGTGGTCGCGGTCGCCAGTGACGCACAGTTGCGCGCCGTGCTGCGCCGGCTGGTCCGCCGGTACGCTCCGCCGCCGAGTCGCCGCCCCGACGACCTGGCCGGGAACCGCACCGTGCCGGACCTGCCGCCGGTGGGCGTACTCCCGCTCGACCCGGCCCGGAGCACCACGCACCGTGACCTGGCCGCGCAGCTCGGGCTGCCCCGCGATCCGGCGGCGGTGGCGGCGGCGGTGCTCGACGGCGCCCCGCGCCGGCTCGACCTGCTGCGCAACGACGGCGGCTCGGTGACCCTGGACGGCGCGCTGCTCGGCGCCGCCGACGACCAGGGTCGTCCGCTGCCGTGGCGCGGCCGGGTCGAGGTGGACGACATCGTCCTCACCACCGGGGACGAGCCGCTGACCGCCTGCGCGATCGGCAACAGCGGCGGGTACGCGCGGCTCGGCGACGTGGCCCTGCTCGACACGCCCGACCCGGCCGACGGGGTGGTCGAGGTGGCGGTGGCCGTTCCCGTGGTCACCCGACGCGCGTTGGGCAGGAAGCGGGTCAGGCTGGAGGTACGCCGGGCCCGGGGGCGGGCCGTGGCCGTGCACCCGCGCGACGACCGCGTTCCCTACCTCGACGACGGCGTCGAGGCCGAACTGAGCCGGAAGCGGTCCTGGTGGGTCGAGCCCGGTGCCTGGGCGGTCTGGGTGAGCTGACCGGGGACGTCCACGCCGGCCTCCGTCGGCGGGCCCGGTACCGCCCGGCAGCCTATCCTCGGGCAGGAGGAGTGGGGGAGGAACCGTGGCTGACGACAACGCCGACCGGATCCGTGGCTCGGCCCAGCATCCAGTGCCGGAACGGGACATCGAGCCGCTCTGGCCCCCGGAGCCCGACGGCCCGGTGCCGGCCGACGGACACTGGCCCGGCGGGGGCCCGGAGCTGCCGCCCACGGTCGACACGACCGCGTACCCGTCGCTCAGTTACCTGCCACCGCCGCCGGGGCCACCGGTCGTCCCCGGCCACGGCACCGCCGGGGACGGCGGCGACGGCACGACGCCGGGCACGGCCGGCGGCGGGCTGCCCGGGGGCAGCGGTGGTCGGGCCGACGCACAGGCCGCCGCCGTCGGGACGCCCGGGGAGTGGGCGATGACCGGCCCACCGAACGCGGGCTGGACGCCGATACCGCACAACGGTGGGGCGCAGCACCCGTACCCCGCCACCCAGGCGGACCCACCGGCACCGACCAGTGCCGCACAGGCTGGCCCGGTGGTACCGGCGACCGGCGCGGCGGCGGGTGCGTCCGGGGCGCACCCGGCAGGCAACGCGGCGGGTGCGTCCGGGGCGCACCCGGCAGGCAACGCGGCGGGGGCGGCCGGCGGGCCCCCGGCAGGCGGCGGGGCACCGGGGCCACGGGCCACGCAGCGGGTGCCGGTCGACCTGAACGCTCCCTTCACGCTCGACGAGCCCAGCGCGGCGGCGGGGCCGCCGGCCCGCGACGCGGTCGCCGCACAGGCGGCGGAGCAGGGCCCGGCGCGGGGCAGCCAGCAGAGCCCGGCGCAGGCGGCGGAGCAGGGCCCGATGCGGCCTGCCGAGCAGGGCCCGATGCGGGCCGCCGAGCAGAGTACGGTGCAGACTGCCGAGCAGGGACCGGCCCGAGCTGGCGAGCAGAGCACGATGCGGGCCGCCGAGCAGGGGCCGGCGCGCGGCGGCGAGCAGGGTACGGGGGCCGGCGGGCGGGCGCAGCCCGAGTCCCCCTGGGCGCAGCCGCCGCAGCGGCCCGGCACGGCCGCTGGCGACGCGCGCGGTGAGGCCGCTGCCACCGGACCGGTACGCGACGGAAGTGCCCTGCAGCCCTCACCGCCGCAGCCGCCCAGCCACCAGCAGGCAGCGTCAGGCCAGCAGTCGACGGCCGACCCGCAGCAGCCGGCCGACGCGCAGGCGGTGCCAACAGTGCCGCAGGAACCGCAGGCTGGCCGGCACCGACCGGTGATCCCGCAGCAGCCGGTCGCGCCGCCGCAGGCTGGAGCGGAGCCGGTCGCGGCGCACCCCGCCCATCAGCAACCGGCGCACCAGCACCCGGATCAGCAGCACGCCGCACACCAGCACCCGGGGCAGCAGCACCCCGCACACCAGCACCCGGGGCAGCAGCACGCCGCGCAGCAGCGCCCGGCGCAGCACCCGCCCTACGGGCCCGGACCGGAGCAGCAGCCACCCGGGCCGGTACCGCAGCAGCCGTCACCGGGACCCTGGGCCGCGCAGTCCGGCGGCGGGTGGGCGGGCCCGGCACCGTCGTCGGCCGGCGGGTGGGCCGGGGCGGTACCGCCGCAGCCGCAGCCGGGGCCGGTGCCGCCGGCCACCAAGGCAGGAGGCGTCGAGGCAGGAGGCGTCGAGGCAGGAGCCACTGCGGCAGGAGTCGCCGGGGCGGGAGGCCGGCGCCCCGGTCCCCTGCCCCCGACGTTCAACCCGCCCGGCCCGGTGCCCGCCGTGCCGCCGCCCGGCCCGGTGCCGCCGGTACCGGGCCCGGCGACCGCTGCCGCGCCATCCGGCCCGGTTTCCCCGGTGCCGCCGGGGCCGGTCCCGCAGCAGGGGGGCGGGTGGTACCCGCCGCCGTGGCAGCCGGGCGTCGGCCAGCCGGGCATGCCGGTGGGACAGCCGGGCATGCCGCCGGTACCGGGGCAGCAGGCGTACCCGGAGCCCGCCTGGACGCCGGAGACGGGGGCCCCGCCGACGGCCGAGGACTTCGCCCGGCGGCGGCAGATCCGGCCGCCCGACCCGGTGGCGACCGTCGGCTTCCGTGCGGTGATCAACAAGACCGGTCTGGTCAAGTTGCCGCCGGGCCGGCACGAGCAGGAACTGCGCCGCGACATCGAGATGGTGCGGCGCAACTTCGGCGGCCTGCGTCAGGTGACCGTGGTCAACCCGAAGGGTGGCGCGGGCAAGACCGTGGCCATCCTGCTGCTCGCCATGACCTTCGGCCAGAAGCGCGGCGGGTACGTGCTCGCCTGGGACAACAACGAGACCCAGGGCACCCTCGGGATGCGGGCCCAGCAGGACTTCCACTCCCGGACGGTGCGTGACATGCTGCGCGACCTCGGGCAGTTCCAGGGTGCCCACGGCCGCGTCGGCGACCTGTCGCAGTACGTCCGGTCCCAGGGTGAGGGCATGTTCGACGTGCTCGCCTCGGACGAGTCGGCCACCGGCGGCGAGATGCTGACCGCCTCGGCGTTCGCCGAACTCCGGGAGGTGGTCAGCCGGTTCTACAAGCTGATCTTCGTGGACACCGGCAACAACGTCCGGGCACAGAACTGGCAGGCCGCCATGGACGCGACCGACCAGTTGGTGGTCACCATGTCGGCGCGGAACGACTCGGCGGAGACCGCCGCCCGGATGCTCGACCACCTGGAGCAGAGCGGGCGGCAGCGGCTGGTCCGGCAGGCGGTGACGGTGGTGTCGATGCCGCCGTCCCGCAAGGAGATCGACCTGCCGGCGATCCAGCAGCACTTCGCGGCGCGGACCCGGGCGGTACTGCTCGCGCCCTACGAGCGGCTGATCGACTCGGGGGAACCGATCCGGTACAGCGGGCTCTCCTCGGCCACCCGGGACGCCTGGCTCAAGATCGCCGCTTCGGTCGCCGAAGGGCTGTGACCTGCCGACCCCGGACCGGCCTGCGGCCGAGTGGCCGCCCCCGGGCGGATTGACTGCCGGCCGGGCCGGTGCCGGGCGGTGACCTGCCGGCCGGGCCGGGGGGCCGGGCGGTGACCTGTCGGCCCGGACCGGCCCCGGCCGAGTTGGCGCGGCGCGGGCCGGTCCGGCGGGTCGGTCAGTTGCTGGCCAGGGCGTCCCCGGCGGCGGGGTCGCAGTCGCGGAGGAACTGCGCGCAGCGGGCCGCCTCGTCCGCCTCGCCGATCTCACCAGCGGCCCGGGAGAGCACGTACAGGCAGCGGAGGAAGCCCCGGTTCGGCTGGTGCGACCAGGGCACCGGGCCGTGCCCCTTCCAGCCGTTACGGCGCAGTTGGTCGAGGCCCCGGTGGTACCCGGTCCGCGCGTACGCGTACGCGGTGACGGCCTGGCCGGCGGCGAGGGCCCGGCTGCCCAGCGCCGCCCACGCCGCGCTGTGCGTCGGGAAGCGGGCCGCTACCTCCGCGTACGCCTCCTCGCTGGCCGCCTGCTCGGCAGCGGCCAGGGCGGCATCGGCCTCGGCGTGGGCGGGGAGAAGAGTGGCCGGGGGCTCCGGCAACAGGTTCTGCATCGCCCCATTCAACCCGCTTCGCGGCCAGCGGCGCGAGGGGGGTTGGCCGGGTCGCCCCACCTGAACGGCTGATCGGCCCGCGACCGGTGACCAATGCCGCTGGTCGGCGCCGTCGAGTACAAAAGGAGGTCCGGAGCCTCCCCAGGAACCGGAACACCCAGGAGCCCGGCGGTGGCCACCGCCGGGCTCCTGCCGGCCCCGGGTCCGCCGCGCCCCCTCCCCGGCGCGCAGGGGGCGCGGTGGAGCAGCCGGGGAGGGACCGGCGGCGGGTTGACCCGTCCGGGCAGGATGGCCTGGTGCCGACCCCACCACCCGCGGACATCATCGAGCCGCACACCGCCCCCGCCGAGATCGAGACCCGGGCCGCCTTCGACGAGCGGCTCACCAGCGGCAGCCTGACCGGGCTGACCGTGCAGGGCCTGCGCCTGGACCGTGACCCGGTGCCCGACCTGACCCGGATCGAGGTCGCCGGGACGCTCTTCATCGGCTGCAAGTTCGCCTCCCGGGAGGTCGGGGCGGACCTGGTCCGGCGCGGGGCGAACGTGGTGCCGCCCTTCTCCGGCCTGCCCTACCCGACCCAGCCCTCGCACCTCTACACCCCCGAGGAGTTGGCCGCCGGGTTCGCCGAGGGCGGCTTCGCCGGAATGTACGACACCCGGGTGTACGAGCACTTCCGGGCGCACGGGGGCGCGCTGCCGGAGGTGAAGGAGGCGCTGGCCCAGCGGCTGCACGACCACGGGGTGGACAACGCGCTGGCCGACGCGACCCGGTCCTGGCTGGCCACCCACGGGCCGCAGTCGGTGGTGGGGATCATGGGCGGGCACGCGGTGCCGCGCGGCAGCGTGCCGTACCGGATGGCGGCCACGCTCGGCTGGGAGTTGGCGCGGGCCGACCGGCTGGTGGTGACCGGCGGCGGTCCCGGGGTGATGGAGGCGGCGAACCTCGGCGCCTACCTGGCCCCGCACCCGGTGGAGGAGTTGACCACCGCGATCGACCTGCTCGCCGGGGCGCCCGACTTCACCGACCACGACCGGTACACGGCGGCGGCGCTGGCGGTCCGCGAGCGGTACGGCCACCGGGCCGGCGCGCAGCCGGCGGGCGGGGTCGGCGTCGGCGCGCAGCCGGCCGGCGGGGTCGTCGGCCCGGAGCCGACGGCCGGGCCCGTGGCCCCTCGGCAGCGGCCGGCCGGCCCGGACCTGGACTGGGCGCGCAGCGGTGGCCTGGCCATCCCCACCTGGCTGTACGGGCACGAGCCGGCGAACCTCTTCGCCGGGCGGATCGCCAAGTACTTCTCGAACGCGATCCGGGAGGACACCATCCTGCGACTGTCCCGGGGCGGGATCGTCTTCGCCCCCGGTCGGGCCGGGACGGTGCAGGAGGTGTTCCAGGCGGCGACCAAGACGTTCTACGGCACCGACGGCGCCAGCGGGGCGTACGTCTTCCTGGACCGCACCTACTGGACCCGGGAGCTGCCGGTGGAGGCGCTGCTGCGCCCGCTGCTGGCCGCCTCCCCGTTCGGGGACCTGGCGAAGACCATCCACCTCACCGACGACGTCCACGAGGCGGTCCGGGTCCTCACCCGCTGAGGTGCAAGGAAGGGCCCCTTCTTAACGCCCCGGTGGTGAGAAGGGTGCCCTTCTCTACCGTAGGCGTTAATAGGGGGCCCTTCCTTACAGCCAGGTCACTTCAGCTTGGTGCCGGTGGAGCGCAGGTGCTCGCAGGCCTCGACGACCCGGGCGGCGAGACCCGCCTCGGCGAGCTTGCCCCAGGTGCGCGGGTCGTACTGCTTCTTGTTGCCGACCTCGCCGTCGACCTTCAGCACCCCGTCGTAGTTGCGGAACATGTGGTCCGCGACCGGGCGGGTGAAGGCGTACTGGGTGTCGGTGTCGATGTTCATCTTCACCACGCCGTAGTCCAGCGCCTCGCGGATCTCCTCCAGCAGCGAGCCGGAGCCGCCGTGGAAGACCAGGCTGAGCGGCTTCTCCTTGCCGTACTTGGCGCCGACCGCCTCCTGGATCTGGTTCAGGATCTCCGGACGCAGCTTCACGTTGCCCGGCTTGTAGACGCCGTGCACGTTGCCGAAGGTCAGCGCCGCCATGTAGCGGCCCTTCTCGCCGAGGCCGAGCGCGTCGACCATGGCCAGGCCGTCCTCGACGGTGGTGTAGAGCTTGTCGTTGATGGCGTTCTCGACGCCGTCCTCCTCACCACCGACCACACCGACCTCGATCTCCAGGACGATCTTGCCCTCGGCGGCCCGGTCGAGCAGCTCGGCGGCGATCTGGAGGTTCTCCGCGACCGGCACGGCGGAGCCGTCCCACATGTGCGACTGGTACAGCGGGTCCTCGCCCCGGGCGACCCGCTCCTTGGAGATGGCCATCAGCGGGCGGACGAACTTCTCCAGCTTGTCCTTGGGGCAGTGGTCGGTGTGCAGGGCGATGTTGACCGGGTAGTTCTTGGCCACCTCGCGGGCGTACGCCGCGAAGGCCACCGCGCCGGTGACCATGTCCTTGACCGTGGGGCCGGAGAGGTACTCGGCGCCACCGGTGGAGACCTGGATGATGCCGTCGCTCTCGGCGTCGGCGAAGCCCTTCAGCGCGGCGTTCAGCGTCTGCGAGGAGGTGACGTTGATCGCGGGGTACGCGAACCGGCCGGCCTTGGCGCGGTCCAGCATCTCCGCGTAGACCTCGGGGGAAGCGATGGGCATGTCGAACGCTCCTTACTTACCGCTCTCGGCCGTCAGGCCGCTGTCTTCCATGGGTGCGCCGGACCGCACTGTCCACCGCCGGAAGTATCCCGCAGCAACCGTCGTCGGGCACAACCGGCCCGTCACCGCCGACCCAGGTGGTCCGGTACCACGATGCTGATCAGCCAGCTCACCACCGCCACCACGATCGCGCCCCAGAACGCCGGCCAGAAGCCGTCCACCCGGAACGGCAGGTCCAGCACGCTGGCGATCCAGTCGGTGAGCAGGAACAGCAGCGCGTTCACCACCAGCGCGAACAGACCGAGGGTGAGCAGGTAGAACACGCAGCCGACCACCTTGATGACCGGCTTGAGCACGGCATTGACCACGCCGAAGATCAGCGCCACGACGACCAGGGTGAGCGCCGTGTTCGTCCCCGACCGGCCGCCCACCTCCACCCCGGGCACGACGAGGGTGGTGACCCACAACGCGATCGCGGTGATCGCCAGCCGGATCAGGAAGCCCACGGCCTCATCCTGGCACCGGTACCCCTGGTCGGGGGCGGCAATCGGCCGACCGGTACCCCGCCCGGCGAGCGCGGACCCGGCCCAACCCGTACGGTGTGGGTAGGTTTCCGCCGTTATCAGGGAGGGACGATGGCTCAACCCGACGAGGACTTCGCCCCGAGCGACCACCTCGCACCGGACGAACGCGACCCCGAGGCCCCGGCCGCCGACGCCGTCGAGCAGGCCACCTCCACCGATCCGGCGGACGCCGACAGCGAGCCGCACCGGGGCCTGGAGGTCGGCGACTGGGACGCCGTGGAGCAGGCCCGGGTGGTCGCCGCCGACGAGGACGACTACCGCTGACGGCAGCGGGCCGGCGAGCCGTTGCGGCAGATGTGGTGGGCCGTTCGGTTCATTGACCGGTGTCCGCGTCCCACGAGGGCAGCCGACCCGGCCGCGAACGCCTACGATCCACGGGCCACCCACCGAGGAGCCCGTGATGCGCAAGCACTCGACCCGGCGGCTGCTGGCCGGGCTCGGCGTCGCCGCCGCCCTGGTCACCACCGCAGCCGCCCCCGTCGCCGCCGCGCCGGAGCCGGCCGACGTCCGCCCGGCCGTGGAGTTCGGCCTGTACGCCAACAGCGTGCTGCTCGCTCCCGGTGGCCCGGCGAAGCACGTCACGCTCACCGCGCTGGCCGACCGGCCACTGCCCGAGTTCACGGTCACCGTGGACCGCAGCGGGGTCGACAGGTTCGCCGAGGTGACCGTCCCGACGGCCGACTGCACGGCGGACGGCGCCGTGCTGACCTGCACCGTCAACAACGAGGAGGAGCCGGTGACGAGCCTGCTTCACCTCGCCGTGACGCTGCGGCCGGGCGCCGGGGCGGGCCAGCAGGGCGAGTTGGCCTTCACGGTCACCGAGCGGGGCGGGGGCCGGGCTGGTTACCGGTCGACGGTCGCCGTCGGCGAGGGCGTCGACCTGGTCTCGCCCGCCCAGGTGGCGCTGAGCGGTCGGCCCGGCGCCACCGTGCCGGCCCCGCTGACCGTCACCAACCAGGGCGAGCAGGCCGTCGGGCAGCTCGTCCTCTACGTCGTCGGCAACTACGGTCTCGCCCCCGCCACGCGGTACCGCAACTGCGAGTACGCGACCGGGGGGCCACACCACTCCACGCCGGTGATGTTCGCCTGCACCTTCGACCGGGCGCTGGCGCCGGGCGAGACCGTCCGGGTCGACACCGGGTTCGGCTTCGCCCTGCCCGGGGACTCCTGGGCGCCGAACACCCAGCACGGCTCCGCCCTCTGGCTCACCCCGGCCGACTGGGCGGCGCTCCGCTCGCAGCACGCGCCGGTCGACAGGATCGGCGAGAACGGCACCGACGGGGTGCTGGGGCTGGGGCCGGTGACCCGGTCGCAGCAGCGGGAGCGGGCGGCGGGTGACCCGCAGTCGGACGTCGACCCGGAGGACAACGCGACCGCGATCACGATCACCGTCCAGGGCGACCAGCGGGCCGACGCGGTCGCCGACGGGGCCCGGGTCGACACCTCGGTCGGCCGGACCGTCCCGGTCACCGTCGGGTTCACCAACGCGGGGCCGGCGGCCCTGGCCACCTGGGGTACGCGCGGCTTCTACACGATGGTCGACGTGGCCGTACCCGAGGGCACCACGGCGGTCCGGGCCAGCGAGCACTGCCGTACCGACGACGACCAGGGCGAGGAGCCCGGCCGGCCCGGGGGACGGCGCTACACCTGTTACCTGCCCGGGGTGCTGCGTGTCGGCGAGCGGGCCGAGTTCCCCTTCTCGCTGCGTGTCGACACGGCGGGCCGGCACACCAGCACGGTCAAGCTGCTGCACCTCGGTGTGGCCGACGAGTTCGCCCGGGACCTGGACCCGGGCAACGACACCGCGACGATCGTGGTCGACACGACCGGCCCGGACGGCGGCGACGACGGTGACGGCGGTGCGGGCGGCGGACTGCCGATCACCGGTGCCCCGGTCGCCACCATCGCCGGGATCGGCCTCGCGCTCGTCGTCGTCGGGGCCGTCATCTTCCTGGTCACCCGACGTCGGGGCACCGGCGGCTGAGCGCCGGCCGACGTGCGGTACCGGCGGCTGGGGCGCGGCGTCGGCGCGGAGACACCCGGGGCCGGGCGGCGGCGCGCCTAGACTACGGACGAGCCGCCGCCGGGGCAGCAGGACCGTCGACCCACCCGGCGGACGTCGCACTCCCACCTGGCCCGACTCGGAGGTCGCCTCGTGCCGACGCCCACCACTCTCGCCCTGGGCCCGGACTGGCTCGATCCGGAGTTCCTGATCTCGACCTTCGGGCTGCTCGGGATCCTCGCCATCGTCTTCGCCGAGTCCGGGCTGCTGATCGGCTTCTTCCTGCCGGGTGACTCGCTGCTGTTCACCGCCGGCCTGCTCACCGCCGACGGGCAGTACATCACCTATCCGCTGTGGCTGGTCTGCCTGCTGATCACCATCGCCGCGGTCGTCGGCGACCAGGTCGGGTACGCCTTCGGCCGCAAGGTCGGGCCGGCGTTGTTCCGGCGGCCGAACTCCCGGTTCTTCAAGCAGGAGAACGTGGTCAAGGCGCACGACTTCTTCGAGAAGTACGGCGCCCGCTCGATCGTGCTCGCCCGGTTCGTGCCGATCGTACGGACGTTCACCCCGATCGTGGCCGGCGTGAGCCGGATGAACTACCGCACCTTCGTCACCTACAACGTGGTCGGCGGCATCCTGTGGGGCACCGGGGTGACGGTGCTCGGGTACTTCCTCGGCCAGATCCCGTTCGTGAAGGCGAACATCGAGGCGATCCTGATCGCGATCGTGCTGATCTCGGTCCTGCCGATCGTGTTCGAGGTGCTCCGGGCCCGGACGGCCGCCCGCCGAGCCTGAGTGGAGAATCAGCGAATTCACCATCGTCGCAGCCCAGGGCCACCGAGGGTCCGAGTCGATCACCGGTAGCCTGGTTGGCCACGTCACCGGGCCGCGTCCGGCGGTCCGGGCGTACGACGAACGGATGCTCCATGGCACTGGGTGAACGGATCGGTCATGTCTTCCGGGGGGCCGCCATCGGCGTGGCCGAGGCCGTGCCCGGGATCAGCGGAGGCACGATCGCACTCGTCACCGGCGTGTACGAACGGCTCATCGCCTCCGCCGGGCACGTGGTGAACGCCGTTCGCTACGCGGTGTCGGACGTACCCCGGGGCCGGGGCTGGCGGCGCGCGGGCCAGCAGATCGGCTACGTGCACTGGTCGGTGGTGCTGCCGGTCTTCTTCGGCATGGTGCCGGGCCTGCTGCTCGCCGCCAAGCTGCTCGAACCCGTGCTGACGGAGTACCCGGAGCACACCCGGGGGCTCTTCCTCGGCCTGGTGCTCGCCTCGGTGGCGGTACCCGTCTCGATGGCGGGCCGGCCGTGGCGGAGCGGGCACGTGGTGGCCATGGTCCTCGCCGCGGTGGGTGCCTTCCTGCTGACCGGCCTGCCGCAGGCGGAACTGACGCCGCATCCGCTCGTGGTGCTGGTGGCGGCGGCGGTGGCGGTCTGCGCGCTGGTCCTGCCCGGGGTCTCCGGGTCGTTCCTGCTGCTCACCGTGGGCCTGTACGAGCCGACGATCACCGCGCTCAACGACCGGGACCTCGGCTACATCGCGGTCTTCGCCACCGGCATGGTGGTCGGCCTGGCCTCGTTCGTGAAGCTGCTCCAGTGGCTGCTGGACCGGCACCGGCGCATGACGCTGGCGGTGATGGCCGGCGCGCTGCTGGGCAGCCTCCGCGCCCTGTGGCCGTGGCAGACCGAGGAGCGGTCGCTGAGCGCCCCCGGCGACAACCTGCTGCCGATCCTCGGCCTCTTCCTGCTCGGCCTGGCCGTCGTCGGCGCGATGTTCGTCGCCGAGCAGCGTCGGCTGCGCCGGGCCGCCCAGGAACTCCGGGCCGCCAACGAACTGACCACGCAGGAGTCCACCTACCAGCCGCCGGAGTCCTACCGGACGCCGGTCAACCGCTGACCCACCGGCGGACACCGCCCACCCCGGTGGCCGGCTCGCGCCGACCACCGGAGGTGACGGATACCGTCAGCGGGCCTTCTTGGTGGCCCGCTTGCGCGGCGGGGTGAGCAGATCGGCGATCGTGGCGATCGCCGACGGCACCAGCCGGTAGTAGGCCCACACGCCGCGCTTCTCCCGCTCCAGCAAGCCGGCCTCGGTGAGGATACGCAGGTGGTGGCTGACCGTCGGCTGGGAGAGGCCGAGCGGCGCGGTCAGATCGCAGACGCACGCCTCCCCCTCCGGTGCCGACTGGATCAGGCTGAGCAGCCGCAGCCGGGCGGGGTCGGCAAGGGCCTTGAGGACCCCGGCCAGCCGCTCGGCGTCGGCACGTTCGATCGGCTCGCCGGCAAGCGGCGAGATCTGAGGCATGGTCATTTCAGCCAACGCAGTTCCCACGTATTCCATCCTTCCACCAGCAGCATCGATCCGCCTGCATATCAGCAGATCCGAATCGGCAAACTTTTACGCCAGAAGGCCGAGGTCAGCCAACGTATAGGCGGCTCGATACGGCAGCCCAGCGGCTCGCACCGCGTCGCCAGCGCCTCGATCAACAATAACCGCCACACCCACCACCTCGGCCCCCGCCTCACGCAACGCCTCGACGGCGGTCAACACGCTGCCGCCCGTCGTCGAGGTGTCCTCCACCGCCAGGACCCGCCGCCCGGCCACGTCGGGTCCTTCGATTCGACGCTGAAGGCCGTGCGCCTTGCCCGCCTTGCGGACCACGAACGCGTCCAGCGACCGGTCGGTCGCCGAGGCGGCGTGCAGCATCGAGAGCGCGATCGGGTCCGCGCCCAGGGTGAGCCCGCCGACCGCGTCGTACTGCCAGTCAGCGGTCAGGTCGAGCAGCACCCGACCGACCAACGGCGCCGCCTGGTGATGGAGCGTGACGCGCCGCAGATCGACGTACCAGTCCGCCTCCCGGCCGGAGGAGAGCACGACCCGGCCGTGGACGACAGCCAGGTCAGTGATGAATTTACGCAGGTCGTCGTGGTCCCCCATGGGGGTAGAGGGTACTGCGCAAGTCTGGGAGCCGGGTGTGGGCCCCGCACGGGTCAGCCGAGCGGGCGACCGATGGTTGGCGATGCCTGGCTACTCTGTGCAACTGCAAACTGTCTCCAGCCGGACCGGGCCGGACAGCCGGCGGCGACCGGCGGGCTCATCCGGGGTCGCGGGCGACCCGACCCCGGGTGTCCCGGGTGAGGGCGTGCAGCAGTCGCCGCGGGGCGTGCCGCAGCCCCGCCACGGCGAGCTTGTACCGCCACGCGGGGACAGAGACCATCTTCCCTTTATGCAGGTCACGTAGGGCTTCGGCGGCCACGTCGTCGGCCTTGAGCCACATCCAGCCGGGCAGCGCCGAGGTGTTGATGCCGGCGCGTTCGTGGAATTCGGTACGGGTGTAGCCGGGACAGACGGCCATCACTCGGACGCCGAACGGACGGACCGACTGGCCGACCGATTCACTGAAACTGGTCACCCACGCCTTGCTCGCCGGGTAGGTCGAACCCGGCATCACCGGACCGAACCCGGCAACCGAAGAGACATTTATCACTGCCCCATGGTGCCGCTCGGTCATCGGCCGCAATGCCGCCTGGGTCAGTCGCAACACCGCGTGCACGTTGAGACGTAACAGCCGCTCCTCGTCCGCCGGAGTGGAGTGGACGAACGACCGGTTGAGGCTGTACCCGGCGTTGTTGACCAGCAGGTCGACCGGGGGATCCGCGGCGACCCGCCGCTCCACAGCGGCGCAGCCGTCCTCGGTGGACAGATCGGCGGGAAGCGGCTCGACCCGTCGCCCGTGCCGGCCGGTCAACTCCGTGGCGACCGCGTCGAGCCGATCGGCGTCCCGGGCCACCAGGACCAGGTGCCAGCCGTCGGCGGCGAGCCGGCGCGCGAAGGCGGCCCCGATGCCGGCGGTCGCTCCGGTGATCAGGGCCCACCGCTCGGTCGGGCTCGGGTCGGACGGCACGGAACGGACCTCACGGGACGGGCGGGCGGGGTCGCCGGGTGAACCAGGCGTTCGCCGCCGGCACACCAGCAGCGTGGTTACCACAAGGTAACCGAGGAGCCGCCGGACCGAAACCCCTGCGTCGACCGGAATCCATCGGACCGGTTCCGCGCCCGGCCCGGCGACCGCGTGCCAGGCGCGCTGATCCCTCGGGCAGGCCAACACGACTGATCCCTCCGCGTAGGTCTCGGGTGCGACCGGTGCGGAGGGATCAGTCGAGGGTGCCGTGACGTGGACGCGGCGGTCAGGAGGGGCGGTCGGACGGCCCCTGGTCACCGGAGGCCGGCGGCTGGCCCGGCGGCGGCGTGGACTGGCCGGGGTACTGCGGGTAGCCCGGCGCACCGGGCGTCGGCGGGTAACCCGGCGCACCCGGGGTCTGCGGGTAACCCGGCTCGCCGGGGTGCTGCGGGTAGCCCGGGGTCTGCGGGTAGCCCGGGGTCTGCGGGTAGCCCGGCTGGCCCGGCGGGTACCCGCCGGGAGCCGTCTGCGGCTTGCGGAAGAACTCGTTGGCCGCCGGCAGTGCCAGCAGGATCAGCGCCGCGAGCAGGGCGAGCAGCCCGATCACGTTGAGGGTCAGGGTGAGGCCGTTGTACCAGGACGGCAGTTCCGCCTCCAGGCGCCGCTGCAACTCCTCGGTGTCCAGGTCCGGGCTGCTGCCCTGGCTGCCGGTCACCCCGGCCGCGCCGCTGATCAGCCCGCCACCGGTGCAGCAGACCAGCAGGCCACCGACCACCCAGGTGGTGATCCGGGACCAGTTCTTGCCCCGGTTGTTCAGCAGGGCCAGCACGAGCAGGCCGACCGCGAGCAGCACGGTGAAGACACTGGCGGCGATGGCGAACGCCACGCCCACCCCGGCGAGAGTGTCGGCGCCCTGCGGGTCCGCGCCCTGGTACGCGGACCGGAACGCCTCCCGGGTCGCGCTGATGGTGGTGAAGGACAACAGCAGGTTGATCACCTGGGTGACGACGAACAGGATGATCAGATAGCTGGACATGGTGACGACGCTCGGGCGGGTACGCGCCGGCGGCGAGTTCTGCGGTTCGACCACGGTTCTCCTCTCCTAGATCACCACACACCGTATCGACTGGCAGCCAATCCGGCACGGCAAGCGCGTCGGCGATCCGCCGGAGCGGTCAGTAACCGCGCCACTCCGTACGGGCGTATTCAAGCACGTGCGGATGGAGCAGGGTGGACGGTGGCACCTCGACCCGACCCCGGTCGGCCGGGAAGGTCGCCGCCGCGCGCAGCGTCGCCGCGTCGAGAAAGCGCAGGTCCGGCGCGTCGGAGGGCAGCACCAGGGCCGGGGTACGGGTGCCGGGCGCGGCGAGGTGGAAACCCCAGTCGCCGAAGGACGGCACGTCCACGTGGTACGGCACGGTGGTGAACCCGGCCTCCCGGATCGCCGCCTCGATCGACCAGTACGACCGGGGCGCGAAGTACGGCGAGCCGCCCTGCACCACGATCCGCCCGCCGTCGGCCAGCACCGCCCGGACCAGGGTGTAGAACTCGACGGTGTAGAGCTTGGCGGTGGCCGTCTCGTTCGGGTCGGGCAGGTCCACCACGATCGCGTCGAACCGGTCGGCGGCGTCGCGCAGCCAGGTGAACGCGTCGGCGTGCAGCACCCGTACCCGGGGGTCGTCGAAGGCGTCCCCGTTGAGCCGGCGCAGTTGCGGGTCGCGGCGGGCCAGCGCCACCACCGCCGGGTCGAGGTCCACCACGGTCACCCGGTCCACGTCGGGGTAGCGCAGCACCTCCCGCACCGCGAGGCCGTCCCCGGCGCCGAGCACCAGCACCTCACCCCGGCTGCCGGCCAGCGCCGGATGCACCAGCGCCTCGTGGTAGCGGTACTCGTCCATCGAGCTGAACTGGAGGTCGCCGTTGAGGAAGAGCCGCAGGTCGGTGACGCCCCGGCCGGGCTCCGGCACCGACCGGGTCAGCACGATCTCCTGGTACCGGCTGCGTTCGGCGTGCACCACCGGGTCCCGGTAGAGCTGCTGCCGGGCGGTCACCTCGAAGTCCCTGGCGGTGACCCAGGCGTAGCAGAGGCAGAGGAAGACCACGACGGTGCCGGCGGTGAGCGCGCCCAGCGCCCGCCGGCTCAGGTCCCGCCGGAACACCGTGAAGACCAGCGCCACCCCGGCCACCGCGTTCACCGCGCCGACCACCAACGCACCCTTGAGCTGCCCGAACATCGGCAGCAGCAGGAACGGGAAGGCCAGCCCGCCGAGCAGCGCACCGACGTAGTCGGCGGCGAACAGGTCGGCGACCGCGCTGCCGGCCGCCTGTTCCCGGATCCGTTGCAACAGCACCATCAGCAGCGGGATCTCCGCGCCGATCAGCAGGCCGAGCACGAACGCGGTGCCGACCAGTGCCGGGCCGTACAGGTCCAGCCAGGCGAAGGCGGCGTACAGGCCGAGGACGGAGAGCCCGCCGAGCAGCGCCAGCGCCAACTCGATCGCGGCGAAAACGGCGGCGGCCCGGTGCTGGAACGGCTTGGCGGCCAGCGCCCCGACGCCCATGGCGAAGACCATCACGCCGAGCACGATCGACGCCTGCCCGACGGTGTCCCCGATCAGGTAGCTGCCGAGGGCGACCAGGGCCAACTCGTACACCAGGCCGCAGGCCGCACAGACGAAGACCGCGAGCAGCACGCTGGCGCGGGCCAGCCGCCAGTACGGCCGGGTCGGGGTCTCCGGCCCGGCCGCCAGCGGTGCGTCGGCGACGCTCATCGTCGCCTCCGCGGCGCGACGCGACCACGCGCGGGTGGCCGCCGACCCGGGCCGGGCGGGCGGTGCCCCGGCGCGGGCGGCCCCTGCCCCGGTGCGGTCCGGTCCGCCGGGCCGGCC
>NZ_LRQV01000057.1 GCF_001567585.1 Micromonospora rosaria | reverse complement strand
CGCCGTGCCCCGACCGCCCCGGCCGGGACGGGCCGCGCCGGCCGGGACGGGCGTAGCCTGTCAGCGGCTGTGCACGAGGGTGGTCACGCGGGCGAGGGGGTGTCATGGCGGGCAGGTCGCAGCGGCGCGCAGCCACCGCCGGCCACCGGCACCGGGCCCCGTCGCCCCGGCCGGGCCGGGCGGGTGACGCCCGCCCCACACCATCCCCCGGCAGCGCCCCGCCGCACGAGCACCCGGACACCTCCTCCGCCAGGTCCGGTGCCGAGGCCGCCGGGCGCGAGGCCATCGGGCGCGGTGCCGAGGCGGACTGCGCGGTCTACGTCGACGGGCGGCGGTTGCCCGGGGAGCGGCACCACGCCGAGGCGCTGGCCGCCGCCCGCCGAGCCGGGGGTTTCGTCTGGCTCGGGCTGCACGAGCCCGACCTGACCGAGATGACCGAGGTCGCCGCGACCTTCGGCCTGCACGAGCTGGCCGTCGAGGACGCGGTCAAGGCCCGTCAGCGGCCCAAGCTGGAACGGTTCGGCGAGGTCAGCTTCCTGGCGCTGCGCACCGCGCGGTACTGCGAGCACACCGAGCTGACCGAGACCTCCGAGGTCGTCGAGACGGGTCAGGTGATGCTCTTCGTCGGCCCGCATTTCGTGATCAGCGTCCGGCACGGTGACGTGTGCCGACTCGACCCGGTCCGTGCCGAGGTGGAGGCCCGCCCCGAGCGGCTGCGGCACGGGCCCTGGGCGGTGGTGCACGCGATCACCGACCGGGTGGTCGACCTCTACCTGGAGGTGGCCGACCGGATGGCGGACGACCTGGAGGTGCTGGAGACCGACGTGCTGGCACCCCCGTCCCGCCCGTCGGCCAGTGACCGGCGCGGGGCCGGGGGGATCCAGCGGATCTACCAGATGAAACGGGAGCTGGTGGAGTTCAAGCGGGCGGTGCTGCCGCTGCAACGGCCGCTGCTGGCGCTCGTCGGGCACGCCGGCATCGAGCCCCGGGACGCCCGAGGGGCGGGGGACGGGGACGCGGTCCCGGCGGAGATCCGGCGGTACCTCCAGGACGTGCAGGACCACCTCAGTCGTACCGTCGAGCAGGTCAACACGTACGACGACCTGCTCAACTCGATCCTGCAGGCGCGGCTGGCGCAGGTGACCGTCGACCAGAACAACGACATGCGCAAGATCGCGGCCTGGGCGGCCGTCATCGCCGTCTGGACCGCCATCGCCGGGGTGTACGGCATGAACTTCACGCACATGCCGGAGCTGGGGACGCGGTACGGGTACCCGGTGGTGCTGGCGGCGATGCTCGGCATCTCACTCGCCCTGTACCGCTGGTTCCGCCGTAACGGCTGGCTCTGACCGGGCGCACGGGCAGCGGCGCGGGACGCCTCCGGGGCGTCCCGCGCCGGGCGGGTCGGGTCGGCGCGTCAGCGGCGGCTGCCGGACTTCGCCTTCCTGGTGCCCTGCGGGTCGAGGGCCGTGGTGAGGTCGTCGGCCGGGCGGCCGGAGACGTCCCGGGCGCCCTCGGCGACCGAGGGGACCTCGGTGGTGGCGTGGATCACCGGCTGCTGTCCGGGTCGGGTGGTGGAGGCGCTGTCGCCCCCGGCCACCGGCGAGCTGCCCGCGCCGGTCGGCCCGCCGGCCATCGGGGAACCGCTCGACATGGTCGACGCGTCGGTCACCGGGCTGCCGTTGGCCCGTGCACCGGTGGCCTTCGGGCCGTCGCCGCCGGTCGGGTCGGAGCCGGCGGCGGGGCGACCCGCGACCGGGGTCCTGACGACCATGGTCTCCACCTCGTCGCGCATCGGCTCCAGCGTGCTGCCGGGGTCGTACTCGGTCCACTCCTGCTGTTCCCGGCGGCGGCGCACGGCCAGCGCGCCGGCCACCCCGGCGACCGCCCCGGCGGCCAGCAGCCCGGCGAGCATCCCCCGCGACCGCCGCTGCCGGCGGCGCGCGGCCTTCGGGCTCTTCGCCTTCACCTTCTTGCTCATCGCGGACGTCCGGGCGGCGGCGGCCTTCTTGCCGGCCCCGGCCTTCCCGGCCGCCTCGGCCTGCGCCTTGCGGACCGCGACCGCCAGCGGGGCGAGGGTCGCAGCCGTCGTGGCCAGGCCGCTGGCCGCCCGGTCACGGACCACCATGGCGGTGGGCGCGACGTACTCCTGCGCCGCCCGGACCCGGGGGCCGACCGTCGCGCCGGCACCCCTGGCGGCGTACGTGGCGGCCTGCCGCAGGTGGCCGACGCCCTGGTTCAGTTCGGCCCTGGCCAGCTGCCCTTGGGTCTTACGCCGCCCGATTCCAAACACGTTCCCACCTCCTGGGAGTTGTTCCTCCGTCATCCTCCACCTTCGGATGCCTCCGCACTGCCAGATCGGGCACATGGGAGGATCCGCATGGAACTGACCAACGACTGAGGAGTACCCGTGGCCGAGGCTGTCTACGCCACCTTGCACACCAACGCCGGGCCGATCCGCCTGGAGCTCTTCCCCAACCACGCGCCGAAGACCGTCCGCAACTTCGTGGACCTGGCCGAGGGCAACCGTGAGTACACCGACCCGCGCACCGGCCAGCCGGGCAACGGCCCGTTCTACGACGGCACCATCTCGCACCGGGTGATCGCCGGCTTCATGGTGCAGATGGGCGACCCGACCGGCACCGGTCGCGGCGGGCCGGGCTACAAGTTCGGCGACGAGTTCCACCCGGAGCTGCGCTTCGACCGGCCGTACCTGCTGGCCATGGCGAACGCCGGGCCGGGCACGAACGGCTCGCAGTTCTTCATCACCGTCGCGCCGACGCCGCACCTGAACAACCGGCACACCATCTTCGGCCAGGTCGCCGACGAGGACTCGGTCAAGGTCGTCGACGCCATCGCCAACACCCCGACCGGGCCGAGCGACCGGCCCCTCCAGGACGTGGTCATCGAGCGCGTCACGATCGAGCGCAACCCGGCCTGAGTCGGCGGCGAGGTACCTTTGCCTGCATGACTGAGCGCTCCGCAGGACGGGCACGGTGAGCGAGTCCCCGCCGACCACCCCGGTCTGTTACCGGCACCCCGGTCGGGAGACGTACGTCCGGTGCACCCGGTGCGATCGTCCGATCTGCCCGGACTGCATGCGCGACGCCGCCGTGGGCCACCAGTGCCCGGAGTGCGTCGACGAGGGTCGCCGTAGCGTACGGCCGGCGCGTACCGCCTTCGGTGGTGGTGACGCCGGCCGTCACGGCTACGTGACCAAGACGTTGATCGCCCTGAACGTGCTGATGATGCTGCTCTCCATCGCCTCCGACCGGGGCGGGGACGCGGTGGCCGGCGGGTCCGGCTTCGGCGGCCTGCTGGGCGGCAGCACCCCGCTGACCAACTGGGGCGCGGTGCTCGGGCAGGCGGTCTTCCCCGACGGCACGGTCGGCGGCATCGCCCAGGGCGAGTGGTACCGGCTGCTCACCGCGATGTTCCTGCACTACGGCGTGCTGCACCTGCTGCTGAACATGTGGGCGCTCTGGGTGCTCGGCCGGTCGTTGGAGGCGGTGCTCGGGCCGGCCCGGTTCCTGGCGCTCTACCTGGTCGCCGGGCTCGGCGGCAACGTCGCGGCGTACCTGCTGAGCGCGCAGAACCAGGCCACCGCCGGCGCCTCCACCGCGATCTTCGGCCTCTTCGCCGCCATCTTCGTGATCATGCGACGGTTGGGTCGGGACACCTCGGCGATCCTGCCGATCCTGGTGATCAACCTGATCTTCACCTTCACCGTGCCGGGCATCTCGATCGCCGGGCACCTGGGCGGCCTGGTCACCGGCGCGGCGATGGCGTTGGTGATGGCGTACGCGCCGAGGTCGCACCGGCCCCTGGTCCAGTGGGTCGGCACCGGGGCGATCGTCTTCGTGCTGCTCGCCCTGGCGGTGGCCCGGACGGCGACCCTGCTCGCCTGAGCCGGTGACGAAGGGTCCGCCTGAGCACTGGGCGACGGGCCCGGCTCAGGTCGACCGGCCCGGCTCAGGCCGGCGGTGGCGGGTCCTCGTGCCCCGGTGGCGGGGTGCCGTGCCGGGCCCAGGCGGCGCGCAACTCCTCGACCACCTCGTCGAGCGGGGCGTCCACGTCGTAGCGGCCGAACAGGTGCAGCGAGTCGCCCGCGTCGATCTCCACGAGTTCGGTGGCGAGGCCCCGCCGGGAGCGTCGGTCCAGGTCGATCGACTCGATCGCCGCCCACGGCAACCGGATCCAGCCGCCGAACCTGCGCTGGATGACGATCCCGTCCGGGTCGATCGAGAGCCGGACCGGGACGAGCAGGTCGGGTGCCGCCCAGCCGAGCAGCCCGGCCGCGATCAGCCCGGCCAGCGCGAGCCGGACCCGGTCGCCGTCGTCCAGGAGCAGCCCGAGCAGGAGCAGGCCGACCGCGCCGGCCGCCTTGACCATGGGCACCATGGGCGGAACCCGCCAGTGCCGGACGGGGGGCGTCGAGGGCTGCATGGGTTCAGCATGCCAGCCGGGAACCGGCCGGATCCGGGGCGGGCGCGCGGGGCGCGGGCGACGTAGTATCGGGACCGGTCCTGGTTACCCGGGAGTAGTAACGGGCGGGGAGTAGGCATGAGTGACGCGGTCATCGTCGGCGCGGTACGCACCCCGGTCGGGCGGCGCAAGGGCAGCCTGGCCGCCGTCCACCCGGTGGACCTGTCGGCGCACGTGCTGCGGGCCCTCGCGCACCGGACCGGTCTCGACCCGGCCGACGTCGACGACGTGGTCTGGGGCTGTGTCTCCCAGGTCGGCGAGCAGTCCTGGAACGTCGCCCGCAACGCGGTGCTCGCCGCCGGCTGGCCGGAGTCCGTCCCCGGCACCACGCTCGACCGGCAGTGCGGCTCCAGTCAGCAGGCGCTGCACTTCGCCGCCGCCACGGTCGCCGCCGGCCAGGCCGACCTGGTCGTCGCCGGGGGCGTCGAGTCGATGACCCGGGTGCCGATGGGCTCCAGCGTGGCCGACGGCAGCCCCTTCAGCGACCAGGTCCGGGACCGGTACCGGGGGGCCGAGGGCTTCGCCGCCGACCAGCCGTTGCCGTTCAACCAGGGCGTCGGGGCGGAGCTGATCGCCGCCCGCTGGCGCTTCTCCCGTACCCAGCTCGACGAGTTCGCCCTGGCCAGCCACGCCCGCGCCGCCGCCGCCCAGGACGCCGGGGCGTTCGACGCGGAGCTGGCCCCGGTGCCGCTGCCCGACGGCGGCAAGCTCACCGCCGACGAGGGTGTCCGCCGGGACACCTCGCTGGCGAAGCTGGCCGAGCTGACGACGCCGTTCCGCGCCGACGGGGTGGTCACCGCCGGGTCGGCGTCCCAGATCTCCGACGGCGCCGCGGCGCTCGCGGTCACCACCAGCGAGTGGGCCGGCCGGCACGGGCTGCGTCCGCTGGCCCGGATCCACACCGCCGTGGTCGCCGCCGACGACCCGGTCGCCATGCTCACCGCGCCGATCCCGGCCACCGCGAAGGCGCTGCGCCGCGCCGGGCTGGGCATCGAGGAGATCGGGGTGTACGAGGTCAACGAGGCGTTCGCCCCGGTGCCGCTGGCCTGGCTGGCCGAGACCGAGGCGGATCCGGGGCGGCTCAACCCGCGCGGCGGGGCGATCGCCCTCGGGCACCCGCTGGGCGCGTCCGGGGCCCGGATCATGACCACGATGCTGGCGCACATGCGCGACAACGGCATCCGGTACGGCCTGCAGACCATGTGCGAGGGCGGGGGCATGGCCAACGCCACCGTCGTCGAGCTGCTCTGACTGTGAGGCTGGCCGGGTCCCACGCCCGGCGGGCGGCGGGGCCCGGAAATGCGGTCGCCGGGCGCGTGCCGGCCGCTCTAGGCTGCGCGGCGTGACCGTCTCGACGCCGTACCCCGTCTGGTCCGACGCGCAGTGGCAGCGACAGGCCCGGGACTGGATCGACGGGCACCTCGACCGCGGCGGGCGGCGCGTCAACGGTCCGGTCGAGCCCCGGCTGCGCCCCTGGTCCCTGGTCTGGCGGGTGCCGACCGACGGTGGGCCGGTGTGGTTCAAGGCCAACGGCCCGGCCACCGGGTACGAGGCTCCCCTGGTGGCGGCGCTGGCCCGGCTCGTCCCCGGCGCGGTCGTCGCGCCGATCGCGGTGGACCCGGACCGGGGCTGGCTGCTGCTGCCCGACGGCGGCCCGACCCTGCGGGAGGCGACCGCGCCGCAGCGCGACGCCGCCGACCCGGCGGACGCCCGTGCCGGGCTGGCCCGCTGGGAACGAGCGCTGACCGGGTACGCCGAACTCCAGCTCGCCGCCGTCGGGCACGTCGACGAACTGCTGGCGCTCGGGGTGCCGGACCACCGGCCCGAGGCGCTGCCCGCCCTCCTCGCCGACCTGCTCGACGACCGTGCCGCGCTGCGGGGCGGGGCGGACGGCGGGCTGACCCCGGAGACGTACCAGCGGCTGCGCGCGTACCAGCCGGACTTCGCGGCGCTCTGCGCGCGGCTGGCCGGGTCCGGGCTGCCGGTCACCGTGCAGCACGACGACCTGCACGACGGCAACGTCTTCGTCGACGGCGGGCGGGACCGGTTCTTCGACTGGGGGGACGCCTCGATCGGCCACCCGTTCGGGACGCTGCTGGTCACCCTCCGCTCGGCGGCGTACACCTTCGGCCTCGAACCCGGTGACCCGGCGCTGGTCCGGCTGCGCGACGCGTACCTGGAGCCCTGGTCGGCCCGGTACGACCGGCGGACGCTGCTGGCGGCGGTCGGCCCGGCGGTGACGGTGGCGAAGGTGGGCCGGTCGTTGGCCTGGCGGCGGGCGCTGGCCACGGACGACCCGAGCCGGGCCGAGTACGCCGACGCGGTCCCGGGCTGGCTCGCCGAGGTCTTCGCACCGGACCCCCTCTGACCGGTGCCGCGCTGAGCGGCCCTGCGCTGAGCGGCCCTGTGCTGGCCGGCCCTGTGCTGAGAGGCCCTGTGCTGAGAGGCCCTGTGCTTGCTGGGCTCACCCGCGCGGTCGGCGTGGAAGTTCCGCAAAGTCCAGCGTGTCCCACGTCACACTCGCCGGTACCGTCGTTGATACCGGCATGGATGTGTTCTCCCGAACGTTCCTCCCGGCCGCCGCCGAGGCGGGGCTGGCGGTGCAGACCGTCAGTCGACACATGCCGATCTTCCGGCGCTGCGTCGGCTCCGGCGACGCCACCATCCTGGTCGCCCGGTGCAGCCGGCCGGACCGGCCGGTCCCGGGCGAGTACCTGCTGCTGCTGACCCACCGGCGGCTGGTCGTCACCCAACAGACCCGGGTGCTGCACCGGCTGCGCCTGCACCTCAACAGCGAACTGCGCGAACTGAGCCACGTGACCTGGAACCCCGATCCACGCCTGCCCGCCGTCGAACTGGCCGCCACCGCGATCGACGGCATCCGGGAACGGTTCGTCATCCGGGCCCACCACCCGAAGCAGGTCTGGCACCTGGACGCCCTGCTCGGCCAGGCGTTCCGGCTCCGGCCGCCGGGCACCCCGACCCGCCCGGCCGGACCGGGTGCGGAGCCGGCGCGTCCGGCGACCGCCGGTGGTCCGGTGCCGGCCCGGGACCCGTTCGACGCTCCCGACCACCTGTTCCGACCGGAGGTCCCGGGCCGGGACCGGCGGCCCGGCCCGTTCGGCGAGCCGATGGTCGCCGCCGAGCGGACCCCGTACGGCACCGCTGTGCTCGGCTGACCACCACCCCGAGGCCGACCGTCGCCCCGGAACCGGCCACCATCCCGGTGCCGGCCGCTGCCCTGGTGCCCGCCACCATCCCGGAGCCGGCCGTCGTTCCGGTACCGACCACCCGGCCGGCTTCTTACCGAACTCGAACACGCGTCGGCCGTCGCCGCCGGCTGCGGTCGGCCATCATGAGCCGGTGAGCGTCGACCCGCAGCCGCGCGGCCTCGTCCTCGTCGTCGAGGACGAGCCGTCGATCGCCGACCTGGTCCGGCTCTACCTGGCCCGGGACGGCTTCGGCGTGCACCTGGAGCGGGACGGCGCGGCCGGGCTGGCCGCCGCCCGCCGGCTGCGCCCGGTGGCCTGCGTCCTGGACATCGCGCTGCCCGGCCTGGACGGCACGGAGGTCTGCCGGCGGCTGCGGGCGAGCGGGGACTGGACGCCGGTCGTCTTCCTCACCGCCCGCGACGACGAGGTGGACCGGATCGTCGGGCTGGAGCTGGGCGCCGACGACTACGTCACCAAACCGTTCAGCCCCCGGGAACTCGTCGCCCGGATCCGGGCGGTGCTGCGCCGCACCAGCGGGGTGCCCGAGGCGGCGCAGCGGCCCCGGACGGTCGGCCCGGTGACCCTCGACCCGGGCCGGCGGACGGTGACCGCCGCCGGGCACCCGGTGCAGCTCACCTCCACCGAGTTCGACCTGCTCGCCCACCTGATGGCCCGGCCCGGCCGGGTGTTCACCCGGGAGGAACTGCTCGCCGGGGTCTGGGGGTACGCCGCGCACGCCGGCACCCGGACCGTGGACGTGCACGTCGCCCAGGTCCGCGCCAAACTCGCCCCGGTCGCCGTGATCCGGACCCACCGGGGCGTCGGGTACGCCGCCGATGGCTGAGCCGGCCGCGCCGCCCCGTCCCCGCCGGCCGTCGTCACCGCCTGGCCCGGCACCGTCCGGCCCGGCACCGTCCCGGCCGGCCAGCGGGTACGCCCGGACGCTGACCGCCCGCGCGGTCCTGGTCACCTGCGCGGTGGCCATGGTGTCGGTGCTGGTCACCGCCCTGCTCGCGGTCCCGCTGGCGGTGCGTGGCGCGGAACGGCGCGACCAGCAGGCGCTCGCCGCGCAGGCCCGGATCGCGGTGGAGGTGCTGCCGGTCGGACCCGACCGGCGCTGGGACGCCGCCGGGGAGGGGCTGGTCCGGCAGCTGGCCGAGCAGGACGTCACCGTTCACCTGGTACGCGATGGGCGGGTGGACCGGCCGGGGCTGCCCCGGCAGGTCGTCAACCGGCTCGCCGCCGGGCGGGACGTCTCCGGCCGGCGGCTGGTCGACGGGCGACGCTCCTTCGTGGAGGGGCGCGCGCTGCCGGGCGGGCACGCCGTCGTGCTGACCCGGCCGACCAGCCCCGGGGTGTGGCGGCGGGTGGTGGGCGGGCTCTGGCTGCCGCTGCTGGCCGGGCTCGCCGCCGGGGTGGCCGCCGGCCTGCTGCTCGCCCGCCGGCTGGCCCGGCCGATCCGGGAGGCGGCCACCGCCGCGAACCGGCTGCGGGCCGGGGACCGGGGCGTACGGCTGCCGGTCGAGCCGCCCGACGAGGTCGCCGACCTGGCGTACGCGCTCAACGGGCTGGCCGCCGCGCTGGCCACCAGCGAGGGCCGGCAGCGGGAGTTCCTGCTCTCCGTCTCGCACGAGCTGCGGACCCCGCTGACCGCGATCCGGGGCTACGCCGAGGCCCTCTCCGACGGGGTGATCGACCCGGCCGGGGCCCCGGCGACCGGGCGGACCATCCGGGCCGAGGCCGACCACCTCGACCGGCTGGTCCGCGACCTGCTCGCGCTGGCCCGGCTGGAGGCGGTCGACTTCCCGCTGGAAGCGGTGCCGGTCGACCTGACCCGCCTGGTCGGTGACATCGGACGGAACTGGGCCGACCGGTACGCGGCGGTCGGGGTGCCGTTGCGGGTGGAGGTCCCGGCGCGGGAGGTGCCGGCGTACACCGACCCGGGACGGATCCGGCAGGTGGTCGACGGTCTGCTGGAGAACGCCCTGCGGGTGGTCCCGCCGGGAGCGCCGGTGGTGGTCGCGGTCCGCCCGGCCGGCCCCGACCCGGCCGGCGGCGGGATCGTCGAGGTCCGCGACGGCGGGCCCGGCCTCACCGACGACGACCTGGCGGTGGCCTTCGAACGCGGCGCGCTGCACCAGCGGTACCGGGGGGTGCGGAAGGTGGGCAGCGGCCTCGGCCTGGCCCTCGCCGCCGGCCTGGTCCGCCGGCTCGGCGGCGACCTCACCGCCGGCCACGCCCCCGAGGGCGGCGCCGCCTTCACCGTTCACCTCCCTGCCGGGAGGTAAGGAAGGGCCCCCTGTTAACGCCTACGGTAGAGAGGGGAACCCTTCTCACCCGTCACGTGTTAACAAGGGGCCCTTCCTTCGGTCAGGCCAGGCCAGCCCAGCCCAGGTCGGCCTGGAGGGGTCAGGGGGTGGGGGGCAGGGCGTAGCCGACGTAGTCCCGGAACTCCAGTCGCCAGCCCTCCGGCACCAGGTCGGTGCAGACCCGCCGGCTGCCGGTGCAGACGATCGCGTCCACCGAGGACGGGTCGGCGGGCGGCCGGTCCGGTAGCACCGACTGCAACGCCACCAGCTCGGGCGGGGTGCCGTCGGTGTCGCGCAGCAGCAGCCACCAGGGGTACTCCCAGTTGTCGTTCTGCTGCACCAGGCCGACCCGGCGGGCGTCGGTGGCCCGGACCGCCTCCGCCGCCCAGCGGAACTCCTCGGTCCACTGCGGGCGGCGCAGGAACCGGGTGTCCCAGTCCGAGGTGGTGAAGACCGAGCCCGCGCCGACCAGCCGGCGGGGGAAGCCGTACGACACGGCGAGCACCCCGGCCAGGGCCGAGGTGGCCAGGACGGTGACCACCAGCCCGGCCGCCACCGGCCGCCGGCCGTCGCGCGGCCGGCGGCGCAGCACCGCGTCGACCCAGAGCGCGGCCAGCGGTACGGCGATCGTCAGGGCGTACACCAGCAGGCGGTTCCCCCACGGCTGCCACTTGATCATCGAGGTGTGCAGCAGGAGGGTGACCGTCAGCGCCGCCGCGTACGCCCGTACCGGCCCGGGGGCGGTCGGCAGGATCCGGGCCGGGCGGGCCACCGCGACCACCAGGGCGATCAGGATCAGGGTGCCGGCCAGTGGGAACGCCACCCGGTCCTCGTCCGGGTACCAGGACGGCTCGGGGAACATCTCCCGGCCGAAGGTGATGTCCCGGTCCTGCGGGTCGACGCCGATCGCCTCCGCCCCGGCGACGATCGCCGACGCGGCGGCCCTGCGCAGCGGCTCCAGCGGGGTGTCCAGCGCGGTGTGTCCGATCCGGAGCGCGTTGACCAGGATCGACGGTGGGTCGTGCCGTTCCATCGGGATGGACTCGCGCAGCCGGGGCGGGCCGAGCGGGTGCCCGAACTCGGCGGTGACCCGGACCAGGAACGGGCCGACCACCAGCGCGGCGACCAGCAGGATCGCCACCGACCCGAAGACGGTGCCCGCGACCTGCCGACCCCGGCCGGGCCCGCCCCGTGCCGTGCGCCGGGGGCCGCCGCCCCCGCCGTCGACGGTCCCGACCCCGCCCCCTGCCCGGGTCGCGGTCCCGGCTCCGGCTCCGGGCGTGGCCCCGAGACCGGAACCGGGTCCGGTCGGAGCGTCGGCGTCGGTGGGGGCCCCGGCTGGCACTCCGGCTCCCGTCGCGGTTCCGGATCCGGCTCCGATGCCGGGGCCGGAACCGGAGCCGACGAGGGTGGCGGTCGCGCCGGGTGCACCGGCGGTGACGGCGTCGGCGGTCGGGCCCGTGGCGGCGGGCGGGGTGTGAGGGGCGTACGCGAGGCGGAGTTGGGCCAGGCCCCAGAGCACCAGCAGCGGGCCGGCGCCGATCAGGCCGCTGGTCTTGGTGATCGCCGTCAGGCCGGTGGCTGCGCCGAGCGCCACAATCGTGGCGGGGCCGCTGCGGCGGCGCAGCCCGTCCAGGGCGAGGGTGACGACGCAGGCGACCCAGGCGGCGACCATCAGGTCGGTCTGGGTGCTGGTCGCCTGGAGGGTCACCATCGGCGTGGTGGCCAGCAGGAACGCGGCGAGCGCCTGGGCCCGCCGCCCGCCGCCCAGCTGCGCGGCGATCCGGGCGACCACCAGGACGGCGAGCACCCCGGCCGCCCACTGGACGAGGTTGTGCAGCCCGTCGGAGCCGGTGAAGAGCCGCAGGTGCAGCAGCAGGTACTCGGCACCGGGCGGGATGGTGACCTGCCGGTGGATCGCGGTCGGCCAGAACTCCAGGTCCTGCTGCTGCACCCAGTGTTCCACCTTGGGCAGGTGGTAGGTCTGCGAGTCGAAGTTGTTCGGCTCGGCGAGCAGGGCGACGACCAGCTCGACCAGGAGCAGCCCGCCGACCGTGCCGGTCAGCAGCCGCTCGCCCCGGCTCGCCGTACTCCAGTGGGTCCGCAGCCGGTGCCGCAGACCCGGCGGCGCGTCGCCGGGCGTGGCCCCGGCGGGCCCCGCGTGGTCCCGGCGGTGCCGCCACCAGGCCGCGCCGCCGGCGGCGGTGAGGGCGAGCAGCCAGGCCAGGGCGAACGCCGGCCGGGTGAGCCCGCCGACCGCCCCGAGCACCTCCACCACGAGGACGGCGAACGCGCCCGTGGCCAGCGCCGCCCGGACCAGCGCGAGCCGGAGCGGGGCCACCACCGGCACGTCGAGGGGCCGGAAGGCGTAGGTCAGGGCGGCCACCGTGGCGACCGGCAGGACGACGAGCAGGGAGCCGGCGGACATGGCGGGAAGTAAACACCATCCGGCCCCGCGCGCCGCGCCGACCGTCGGCGACGGCCGCCACTTCCCGCGCATATACCACGCTAGGCTAGGTCCGATTTGCTGTCGCCACCGTGGAGATCCCCGTGAAGCTCTCGATCCTCATGCCGGTCTACAACGAGGAGGACCGCATAGCCGACGCCCTCAAGCAGGCGTTGGCGGTGGACTACCCGTGTGAGATCGAGCTGCTCGTGGTCGACGACGGCAGCCGGGACGGCACCGGCGAGGTCCTCGGGCGGGCGGACGACGCCCGGCTCCGGGTGATCACCCACCCGCGCAACCGGGGCAAGGGCGCGGCGATCCGGACGGCGGTGGACAACGCCGACGGCGAGTACATGGTCATCCTCGACGCCGACCTGGAGTACGACCCGCAGGACATCCCGAAGCTGCTCGACCCGGTGCTCGACGGGCGGGCCACGGTGGTCTACGGCAACCGCACCTTCGGCAGCCACAGCGCCTACAGCTTCTGGTACGTGATGGGCAACAAGGGCGTCACGATGGCGGCCAACATCCTCTTCAACTCGTACATCGGTGACCTGGAGACCTGCTTCAAGCTGATGCCGGTCGCCCTGTACCGCTCGCTGGACATCCGCTCGCGTGGCTTCGGCATGGAGGCCGAGGTGACCGGCAAGCTGCTCCGCCAGCGGATCCGCCCGTACGAGGTGCCGATCAGTTACCGGGCCCGGGGCCGCGAGGAGGGCAAGAAGATCACCTGGAAGGACGGCGTCGAGGCGATCTGGATCCTCGGCCGGGAGCGGACCCGCCGTAAGCCGGCCCGCTGACCCACCGCTGGCCGGCCCGCTGACCCATCGCGTTCCCCACCTACCTGCTCGGCGTCGCCCAGGGGGCCAGGAAGGCCGTCACCGACCGGCGCAGGCCGGCCGCGTCGAGGCCGTGCCACCGGCTGTGGTCGCCGGCCGTGCCGTACCGGCGTAGGTCCTCCCGGCCGACCCCGAGCGCGAGCACCCGGTGTGGCCGGTCGGCGAGCGCCGCCGCGACGACCCGGCTGGACGTGCCGGCCAGGTAGGGCTCGACCAGGATGACCTCGGTGCCCGCCAGGGCCCGTAGCCCGGCTGTGTCGAAGGGTCGGGGCCGGTGCGTCCAGGCCACCGTCACCGGCAACTGCTCCACTGCGGCCAGCGCCGGGTCGAGCAGCGGCCCGACCGCCACCAGCAGCGGTGCGCCCGGCCCCGCGTCCCGGACCACCTGGAGCGACCCGTCGTTGCCGCGCGGCCGGTCGTTGGTCAGGATCGACAACCGCAGGTACGCCGGGGCGTCCCCGGCGACCGTGGCGCGCAGCAGGGCGGGTACCTCGTCGGGGTGGCCCGGCACGTGCACGGTCCAGTCGCCGAGGGTGTCGATCAGGGCGACGTCGGCCGGGGAGAGGTGGGTCCGGCCGGCCTCCGGTCGGTCGTACGACGCGCCGATGCTGACCAGCACCGCGCCGACCCCCTGGTGGTCGAGGTCCAGCTTGATCTGCTCGTACGCCCGCTCCACCAGGAACGGCGCGTAGCTGTGCACCACCGGTCGCAGCCCGGTCAGGGCGAGCCCGCCGGCCACGCCGATCATGAGTTGTTCCCGGATGCCGACGTTGAGCACGCGGTCGGGGTGCCGGTGGGCGGCCGGGGCGAAGGAGTCGGCCGAGATGTCCGCCAGCACCAGGGCGGTGCGGGGGTCCTCGGCGAGCAGGGCGGTCAGCTCCGCGACGAACGCGGCGCGCATGAGCCCGTCACCGGGTGACGCGGGCGCGGCGGGTGACGGGGTGGCTTCCAGCGTCGACGTCATGCTCATACCTCCTTGGAGACGACCGCGACGACGACGTGCGGCCGGTGCGCGGTCCGCTCGGTCAGGGCGGTGTGCAGGGCGTCGTGGTCGTGGCCGTCGACGGTGGCGGCGGTCCAGCCGTTGGCGGTGAACCGGGCCGCGATGCCGCCCGGCCAGCCGTGGGTGGCCGAGCCGTTGTCGATCACGACGGCGGTGAGGCTGTCCAGTCCGGTCGCCCCGGCGTACGCGATCGCCTCGTGGTTGGAGCCCTCGTCGAGTTCGGCGTCGCCGAGCAGCACGTACACCCGGGGGGTGAGCAGGCCCTGGGCGCGCAGGCCCAGGGCGGTGCCGACGCCCAGCCCGAGGCCGTGGCCGAGCGAGCCGGAGCCGATCTCGACGCCGGGGACCAGGGTCCGGTCGGGGTGGCCGCCGAGCCGGCTGGTCGCGCTCGTCGGGTCGTCCAGCCACTCGGCGGGGACGAAACCCGTGGCGGCGAGCACCGCGTAGTAGCCGTCGACGGCGTGTCCCTTGGAGAGCAGGAACCGGTCCCGGTCGGGGTCGTCCACGGTCGCCGGGGTGATCCGCAGGACCCGGTCGTAGAGCACCCAGAGGACGTCGACCGTGGAGTACGTGTTGGCACCCAGGTCGCGGCCCGCGCGGATGCGCTCGAACAGCGGGGCGACCGGTTCCGGCAGTCGGGCGCGGGCCGGTGGGGCGTCGGCGGCTCCCGTTTCGGGGGACCCCACAGTGAGGGGGCCGGTACTGGCGGTCATCATGGTCATGCGACTAGTCTGCAAGTTGAAGTCCACTTCAACTCAAGGCGAGAGATGCACGAGTCACTGACGATCGGTCAGCTCGCCGCCCGCAGCGGGGTCGCGCCCTCGGCGCTGCGCTACTACGAGCGGCTGGGCCTCATCCGGGCCGACCGTACCGGCGGCAACCAGCGCCGGTACGCCCGCGCCGAGCTGCGGCGGGTGGCGTTCATCCGGATCTCCCAGCAGGTCGGGGTCTCGTTGGAGGAGATCCGGGAGGCGCTCGACTCCCTGCCCGCCTCGCGGACCCCGAGCCCGGCGGACTGGGCCGCCCTCTCCAGCAGGTGGCGGGACCGGCTCAATCAGAAGATCGACATGATGAGCCGGCTCCGTGACGACCTGACCGGCTGTATCGGCTGCGGCTGCCTGTCGCTGCAACGCTGCACGCTCTACAACCCCGACGACGCCCTCGCCGCCGAGGGCCCCGGCGCCCAGCTCATGCGACCTCGCCCCGCCCGCTCCTCCGCCGACTGAACGCGCCGGGCGGGCACCCCGTCAGCCGGGCGGCTGGTCGACGGTCAGCAGGACCTTGCCGAGGTGTTCGTTCGACTCGACCAGGCGGTGCGCCTCGGCCGCCCGGACCATCGGCAGCCGCCGGTCCACCACCGGCCGGACCGCGCCCGACTCGATCAGCGGCCAGACCTGCTCCCGGACGCCCCGGACGATGGCGGCCTTCTCGTCGGTCGGCCGGGACCGCAGCGCCGTGGCGGCGATCGACGCCCGCTTCGCCAACAGGGCGGCGATGTCCAGCTCACCCCGACGCCCGCCCTGCATACCGATGATCACCAGCCGGCCGCCGGTGGCGAGCGCGTCGACGTTACGCCCCAGGTAGGAGGCGCCCATGATGTCCAGGATTACGTCCGCGCCCCGGCCGTCGGTGACCCGCCGTACCTCCTCGACGAAGTCCTGCTCCCGGTAGTCGACCAGGTGCGCCGCGCCCAGCGCCCGCAGCCGGTCGTGCTTGGTCGACCGGGCGGTCGCCACCACCGTCGCCCCGAGCGCCGTACCGAGCTGGACGGCGAAGGTGCCGATCCCGCTGCCGCCGCCGTGCACCAGCACCGTCTCGCCCCGCGTCAGTTTCGCCAGGTGCGCCACGTTCGACCAGACGGTGCAGGCCACCTCGGGCAGGGCCGCCGCGTCGACCGGGTCCACCCCGGCCGGCACCGGCAGGAGCTGCCCGGCCGGCACGGCCACCCGCTGCGCGTACCCGCCGCCGGCCAGCAGCGCGCAGACCTCCTGGCCGACCCGCCAGTCCGACACCCCGGAACCGGTCGCGGTGATCACCCCGGAGCACTCCAACCCGGGGTACGCCGGGGCGCCCTTCGGCGGCGGGTAGTGCCCCTGCCGTTGCAGCAGGTCGGCCCGGTTGACCGCACTGGCGCGCACGGCCACGACCACCTCGTCCGGGCCGGGCTCGGGGTCGGGCACCTCGGCCCAGACGAGTGCCTCCGGTCCACCGGGCTCCGGGATCGTGATCGCGTGCATGGCCCAGTCTTACCCGATTCGGGCCTGCGTCCACGCGCGGGCCAGAATCTCGTCGACCGTCTCCTCCGGGGTCTGCTCGGAGGTGTCCAGCCAGAGGCCGATCCGGGGCGTGTCGGCCCGGAACCGCGTGTCGAAGTCGGCGACCGGCCAGTCCCCGTACCCCTGCTTCGGCCGGCCCTGCTCGCGGGCGGCGACCACCTCCGCGCGGGGCGCGAGCACCACGACCAGCAGCGGCCGGTGCCGGATCCGGTCCACCACCGCCGCCAGTTCGGGCCCGGCGACAATGTCCTGGTACGCCACCGTGAACCCCGCCGCCGCGTACCCGTCGGCGGCCTGCGCGGCCAGGTCGTAGCGGAGCCGCAACTGCGCCCACGCCTCGGCGGAGATGTCCGGGGTGATCTCGGCCCGCCCGGAGACGATCATGCGCCGGAACAGGTCACCACGCAGGTGCACCGCGCGGGGCAGTCGCCGGGCCAGCAGCTCGGCCACAGTGGACTTGCCGGCGGCCATGACACCGGTGATCAGCACGACGGCAGGGCTGTCCCACATGCGCCGATCGTGCCACGCTGGGCCGACCCCGGGTAGCTGGCCGGGCTCAGGTCGCCCCGAGGTCGGCGGCCAGTCGGATCAGGGCGGCCGACGCGCTGCCGGCACGCACGAGATCGGTGACCAGGTCCCGGGCGACGGGCCGGTTGCGGACCTCGGTCGGGGCGGTCCGTTCCGCGTCGAGCAGGAGTCGGCCGGCGGCGAGCACATCGCCGGTACGCAGGCACCCCCGGGCCACGTCGAGCAGGTACGCGGCCCGATGCTCGGCGGGCAGCCGCCGCCACCCGTCCCCGGCACGCGCCCGCTCGTACCGGTCGAGGGCGTCGTCGGTGTCGCCGAGGAGGGCGGCGGCCGTGGCGCGGGCGAGGTCGACGGCGGCCGGCCCGAAGCCGGTCCACCCGTGGTCGTGCCCGTCGCCGATCACCTCGGCGGCCCCGGCGGCCCGGTGGAGCAGATCGGCCGCGCCGGCCCGGTCGGGTCGGTCGGCGGCGGCGAGCGCCGCCTCCACCAGCAGCGTCCCGTACAGCGATCGGGCCTGCAACGATCGGGCCGGCGACGGGGCCGGCACCTCGGGGGCGACGCACCGGGCGGCGGCCAGCGCCGCCGCGTGCGCCAGCCGGGGCCGGTCCAGGGCGCGCAGCGCCTGGGCGAGCGGTACCGTGCCGGCCGCCGTCAGCAGCGGATCACCGGCGGCGGTGGTGACCGCCCGGTCGGCGGCGAGCCAGCCCAACTCGGCCTCGCCGAGCTTGACCAGCACCTGCGCGGTGAGCCGGTACACCTGCACCAGCAGCCCTGTCCCGTCGTCCTGGCCGGGGCCGGCGGTGGTGAGCAGGCCCGGCAGGAGCCGCAGCAACTGTGGGTATCCGGCGTGCTGGTAGGTCAGCCAGGCGTGGTCGACCTGCCGGGCCCGCGCCTGCGTCGAAACCACCGGCCGCCCGTTCCGGGCGAGGTCGGGGACGGCGAGCGCGGCGCGTACCCCTTCGACGCCGTCGACCGCCCCGACCCCGACCGGCGGCCGGGCAGCCGGGTCGAGCAGCGCCGCCGGGGCGATCCGCAACACCTCGGCCAGCGCGTGCAACACCGAAACCCGATCGAGGGTACGCACGCCCCGCTCCACCTTGTCCACCCAGCTCTTCGACTTGCCGAGCCGGTCGGCCAGCATCTGCTGGGTCATGTGCCGCCGGACCCGCCACTGCGCCACCCGCCGCCCGATCGGCAACTCCCGCTGGTTGCGCCGGTCACCGGTGCCCACGACGCCACCGCCGCTCCGGTGCCGCCCGGGTGATCTCCTCGACCGGGATGCGCTCGGCCTGCGCCTGCGCCAGGATCCGGGCGCAGGCAGCGTTGTGCTCGGCGGCTTGGATCTGCTCACCGAGGCTCTGGGCCCGTTGGTTGCGGGTCGTCTGCTCCGGCTCGGGCCAGTGCCCCCGGTTGAGCGGGAGTTTGTGTCGTTGCCGGCAGGGCAGCTCCGCGCCGCAGCGACAGACCCGCCGCCACCGCCGCCAGGACCAGACCGTGCGATGCCGCCGCGCCAGCGTGAGCGCAACCCGAAGCACGTACTCGTCGTACGACACGCGACGCATAGGTCCTCCTCGCACTGTTGCGACCGGCTACCTGTGCACCTCCCCGATCAGCAGGTGGTGGGCGGCGCAACAGGGAAGGACTTTCATGTCCCTTGTTGAGGGGCTTATAAGTCCTGTAGTTTGGGGACGTAAAAGTCCCCTGTCAAGGACTTCATTGCCCCTTCAAGGAGGGCGTGCCGTTGTGCGGACAGGGGTGTCCCCGGAAGATGGGAGGCGTGGAGATGTCCGAGATCATGCGCCAACGCCGAACTGCGTTGGGTCTGTCGCAAGCGGAGTTGGCCGCCCGGGTCGGCGTGGACAAGCGGCAGATCAGGCGGTACGAAGCTGGCGACACCCAGCCCACGCTTTCCGTGGCCCGGTCGATCGCACGCGCCTTGGAGATCACCGTTGACGAATTGGCCGGCGAGGACGTGCACCGAGTCGACCTGACTGGCGAGTGGTGGGCCTGCTGGCAAACCTGGAACAAGGGGCAGGAGATCCTGAACCCGCACAAAATCCGGATGCGGCAGAAGGGCGACGACCTCGACGTGGTCGCCGTGACGCGGGGTACCCAGAAGTTCGAAGAGGGCGGCTACCTGTGGCGTGGTGAGCTGCGGCTGTGGGACAACGAGGTGCTGATGGGGTGGTACGTGGCCGACGAGGCTGCCGTCCGGTCGAAGGGGACTCTCTACTTCGCACTCCACCAGCACGGTCAGCAGATGAGCGGGCGCTGGGTCGGCCTGAGCTACGACGGGCCGATCGTCAGCGGATGGGGTGCCATCGCCAAGACCGAAGACGAGGTGCTGAGCATCGTCAACAGGCTCAAGAGTGAGGGGAGCCGAGAGCATGAGCACTGAGATCTGCGAAGTCGTGATCACGGCCGAGAGCGCTGAGTGGCTCGTGGAGTTCACCCGCCGGCTCGTCGACGACCGGCTCGCCGCCTGCGGGCAGAACATCGCCGCCATCCGGTCGGTCTACCGTTGGGACGGGGCTGTCCAAGACGACCAGGAGGCCCGGGTCGCCCTGCACACGCGGGTGAGTCTCGTTCCGCGCATCGTGCAGCGGGCCAACGACGAGCACCCGTACGACGTGCCCTGCGTGATCGCGCTTCCGGTGATCGCCGGCAACCCCGCGTACGTCGATTGGGTGCTTACTGAGACTGAGTCGGCCTGACCCGATCGGGGAATCGAAGCGGTGAATGACTCCGGACGACCTTGGACGCGCGGGCCGCGCCGACCGCGCGGGAACCTGGTGAAGCGCAACCATGTCGCGCCGGGGTACTCCTTTCCCTCCGCGTCCAGCACGGAGGTCTGGAAGCACCACATCCCGCCGGTGGCCTCGGTCGAGTCACTGGACGATCCGCGGATCGCGCGTCTGCTCGGGGTACCGCCGGGCACAGCGGTCCTGCGCCGGTTCCGGGTGACCGGGCCCGAGTCGGAGCCGCCGTTTCAGATCAACGTCTCCTGGATCCACCCACGCGTCGCCGACATCCCCGGCGTCTCCGAGCAGGCACCAGGGCCGGGAGACTGGCTGTACCGGCTGGAGAAGGCCGGCCACTGGCCGCTCAGTTGGATGGAGATCCACCGCGCTCGGATGCCCAGCAAGGAGGAGGCCGCTCTGCTGGAGATCCCGACCAACCTGCCGGTCCTGGAGATCGTCCGGGTCGGTACCTCAGGCGACGACGGCAAGCCGGTCGAGGTGACCGAGTACATCGTCGCCAGCGACCGGGTGGAGACAATCCACGTTCTGCACCGGCACGAGTCGGCCCGCGATCCCTGGCCCGACGACGTCGAAGACTCCCACGACCAGGACGAGGCAGGTGGATCATGACCATGACGCTTCGCGTCGACGCTGCGGGCGGCTCTCACCTGGGACTCGTCCGGCGGCGCAACGAGGACGCGTTCCACCTCGGACAGAACCTGTTGGCCGTTGCCGACGGGCTCGGCGGGCACGTGGCCGGTGATGTGGCCAGCACGACGGTGATCGAGACGGTGAAGCAGTATGACCGGGTGGTCGAGCCAGCGGCGCTGACAACCACGCTGGGCGCGGCGATCAGCGCGGCGAACACCGCCCTACGCCAGCGGGTCGAAGCCGAGCCGGACCTGGCCGGGATGGGCACCACCCTGGTCGCGCTTCTTCACGCTGGTACGTCGGCGGCGCTGGCGAATGTCGGGGACTCCCGCGCGTACCTGCTGCGAGGCCGCGCGGGCGACGGCGAGACCTCCCAGATCACCGAAGACCACGTCTATCGGCACCTGGTCGCCGACTCGGCCGACGTGCCCCACCTGCCCGAGAAGCTGGCCCGCTTCCTTGACGGACGGGTGGACGGCCGGTCGCCCGACATCACCCCACTGACGTTGCGCCCGGAGGATCGGCTCCTGCTCTGCTCCGATGGGCTGAGTTCCTACGTGCCGCACCGCCTCCTGCACGATGCGCTCAGCTCAGCGGGCACACCCCAGGACGCCGTCGACCAACTGGTCACCCTGGCCCTCGAACACGGCGGCCCGGACAATGTCACAGTGGTCGTCATCGACGTCAACTGTCGCTGAGTGCCCCTCGGGCGGCCAGCAAGTGCCAGTTCGACTGGTGGATGCGGCGGTGGACCGGCGGGTGGCCTTCGGGCGGAGTCGGAGGGGTGCAGAAGTGACCCACGATGGTCGAGGCACGTTCGCGCGGCAGTTCCGCCCGATCCGCCGTAGCTCACCGGGCCGGCTCGCCCGGGAGCAGTGGGGCCGGGGCGAGGCTATCCAGCAGGCGGACACCGCCGACCGGCCGCGAGCGGTGGACGTGGTGACCGGCGAGACGGAGGCCGTCGAGTGGGTCGCCGGCCCTTTGGGGCTGAGCCCTGGCAGCCCGGTGGTCTATCGCTCTCGGCGCTTCCTGGTCGACGGTCGGGCCGTGCAACTCGCCACCTCCTACCTGCCCGTAGACCTAGCCAGGGGTACGGCCATCATGCACACGGACGCCGGGCCAGGAGGGATCTACGCCCGGCTCGCCGAGAGCGGGCATGGGCCGGCGACCTTCACGGAGTACCTCCGGGCCCGGATGCCCCTGCCAGACGAAACGGACCGTCTCGCGCTCTCCGAGGGAACCCCGGTCGTCGAGATCACCCGCCACGCGTTCGACGACTCGGCACGGTGCGTCGAGGTCAACCGCATGATCCTCGACGGCAGCGCCTACCTTCTCGATTACACGTTCACGGCCTGACCGGTTCTTCACGATCGACACGGTTCTGGCGTGTCACGGCTGCCACCGTCCCAGCGGTGGGTGCGGCGGCAGTCCTCTGGGACGACTTCTGGCAGACTGGACAGCGGCCGTGCCCGCAGGCGCGGTTCGGGAGGGTTCGCCTAGTGGCCGATGGCGCTGGTCTTGAAAACCGGTAAGGCAGCGATGTCTTCGTGGGTTCGAATCCCACACCCTCCGCCCTTGATGATCCCTCCGTACGCAGCTCAGCTTCGGGTTTCCCGGCCGGGGCTGACCGCTGGGGGCTGGTGGGGGGATTCGCGCCAGCCCTGCCGATGATCGAATGGAATCGTCCAGCGGCAGGGTCAAACGCCGATGTCGAAGTCGGCGGCGATGTCGGCGTCGGTCCGGGGTGAGTCCCAGTCGCCGGAGAGGTCCAGTTGACCGGCGAGAGAGCCGACGGCGGTGCGGTTCACCCGCAGCCTCGGCGGCAACTTCTCTTCCACCGGAGTGCCCACCTGCTCGATGATCACCTTTCGCTGATGTGCGACAGGTGGTGCTGGCATCGAGAGCAACAGCACCCTGAGCAGTGCAAACGCTGCTGTCGAGTGATTCCCGTGCGAACCAGCAGCCCGTCCGCCTGAGGTACAATTTTCTGTACTTGCCCTGGAGGTGGTTGTGCGGACCGTGAACTTCACCCAGCTTCGACAGAACCTGGCCGCCGAGCTCGACAGCGTCATCAACGACGCGGAGGAGGTGGTGGTGACCCGGTCGGGGCACGAGCCGGTGGTGATCGTGTCGCTGGCCGAGTACGAGTCGATGAAGGAGACCGAGTATCTCCTGCGCACCCCGAGCAACGCCGCTGCCCTCCGTCGATCGATCGCGGAGCTTGAGCAGGGCGACACGGCCGAGCGCGATCTGATCGATCCGGCTGCCGTGCGGGATGTCGCGTGAGGCTGGTCTTCACCGCGACGGCGTGGAGCCAGTACCTCAGTCACACGGACCGGAAGCTGATCAAGCGCATCAACGATCTCATCGCGGACGTGATGCGCAACGGATACGAGGGCATCGGCAAGCCGGAGCCCCTGCGGGGAGAGCTGTCCGGCTTCTGGTCCCGTCGGATCGATCGGGAACACCGGCTGGTGTACCGGATCACCAAGGACGACGTCGAGATCGTCGCCTGCCGGTACCACTACGGCGACCGGTAGGTCGTACGGTTGCCGGCGTGGGGTTGGTGATCGCGTCGCGTTCCTCGGAGTCGCCGTGGATCTCCTCGGTGTGGGCCAGCCGCAGCGCCGGGGTGTCCCAGATGACCTCGATCGCGAGCGAGACCTGGGGGCTCGTGTTCTGGGAGTCCGAGGGGAGACCGTACGCGACTGTCTCGGGTCCGGAGGAGCGCGCGAGGGCGGCACCCGTACCCGGGGATGCTCGCTTCTTCGGCATCCAGTTCGCGGTCGGCACCGCGTTGCGGAAGGCGCCCACGTCGACGTTCCTGAACTCCGGGTTCGAGTTGCCCGACACGACGGCGGGGCGGTTCTGGCTCGACGGGGAGCGGTGGCCGACGCCACGGGTCGACGACGACGCCGAGGCGCTGGTGGCGCGGCTCGTCCGCAGTGGTGTCCTCGTGCAGGATCCGCTGGTGCGGGCGGCGCTGGACGGCCACCTGCCGGCCGGGACGACCCGGACCGTGGAGCGGAGGTTCCGGACCGTCACCGGGCTGACCCGGGGTGCGGTCGGGCAGATCGAGCGGGCCCGTGCCGCCGCGGACCTGCTCGCCGCCGGCGAGGAGGTGGGCGTCGTGGTCGGTCTGCTCGGGTACTACGACGAGCCGCACCTGGCGCGGGCGCTGCGGCGGTACGTGGGACGTACCGCCGGTCAGCTCCGGGGTGGCCTTGGCGGTGCGATCGCGTTGTCGCAGCTAGCGGACGATGTCGTAGACGGCCTTGAGGACGCCGTTGGGGTAGGCGGCGGACTCGCGCAGGGCTAGCCGCTGTTCGTCGCGCGCCCGCCCGGGGAAGACGCTCTTGCCGTCGCCGAGCAGCACCGGGAAGACCAGCAGGTTGTACCGGTCGATGAGGTCGGCGTCGGCCAGGCCGCAGGCGAGTGCGGCGCTGCCGTGGATGAAGATCGCGCCGCCGTCGGTCTCCTTGAGGGCGGCGACGTCCTTCACCGAGCGCAGGATCTGCTGCTCGCCCCACCCGCCGACGAGCGCGTCCTCGTCGAGGGTCGTGGAGACGACGTACTTCGGGAGGTCCCGGTAGTCGGCGTGGTCGTCGGACTGCGGCCACACCGAGGCGAAGGCCTCGTAGCTGCGGCGTCCGAACATCAGCGCGGTGGTCTCCTGAAGCTCCTCGCCCTTGAGCGAGTAGGAGTCGGGGTCGAACGGCGTGCGGAACACCCATCCGCCGTTGGGGTGTCCTTCGGCCGTGCCTCCCGGGGAGTCCACGATCCCGTCGAGCGAGATGAACCCGGTCCACACCAGTTCGCGCGTCACCACAGTCTCCGTATCCGTCGTCGAGCACCGCGCCCCGGCCGGAGTTCCCGCCCGTCGCGGCCACCTCCGGAAGGCTATCGACCGGGCGGTGCGGGGTCTTGGACGATAGCGACAGGGGTGTGCGCCGCGTCGGGTGTCCCGGTCGGGCGGATTCCGGATCGGTGGCGGTGGTCGGTTCGCCGGCTCCGGCGGGGTATGAAGGTGCGCAGACAATCCGCTCACCGGAAGGATCCGTCCCGATGACCCTGGAACGACCGATCGCCCCGGACCCGTACGAGCTGCTGCCGACCGTGGGGTCGTTCGCGTTGAGCAGCGACGACGTGCGCAACGGCGAGCCGATGGACGCGACGTACGCGCACGGCAGTGTCGGGGGTGGGAACGTCTCGCCGCACCTGTCCTGGTCCGGGTTCCCGGCCGAGACGAAGAGTTTCGTGGTCACCTGCTTCGACCCGGACGCGCCGACCGGCAGCGGTTTCTGGCACTGGGTGCTGGTCGACGTGCCGGTCTCGGTGACCGAGCTGGCGGGCGGGGTCGACGAGACCGGCCTGGGTGGGGCGTTCAGCATCCGCAACGACTACGGGGACACCGGGTACGGCGGGGCCGCCCCGCCGGCCGGGGACCGGCCGCACCGGTACGTCTTCGCGGTGCACGCGGTGGACGTGGAGCGGCTCGACGTGGGCCCCGGGGCGAGCCCGGCGTACGTGGGCTTCAACCTGGCCTTCCACACCCTGGCGCGGGCGGTCATCCGCCCCACGTACCAGGTGACCGCCTGATCCGACGCGGTCAGCGACGGTGACGTCCTGGTTGTCGTGGCCTCAACCTGTGGCGAAGGCCACGACAACCAGGACGTGGCGACCTGGGGGCAGACGGGGTGGGCCGGCGGGCGCTGCGGTGCGGGATGGGTGGGCCGCAGGGGGTGGGGTCAGCCGGGGACGCGGGCGACGGCGAAGACGGACTGGCCGAACGGCGGCAGGACGAGCTGCTCGGCGGCCTTGGTCGCGGGCAGGACCAGGGTGTCGTACACCTTGACCATGGGGCCCTCCTTCGGCATCAGCCGGAAGACCTTGGTGGCCATGAAGTAGCCGATCAGGCCGAGCGCGTTGGCGTAGTGGATCTTCTCGACCCGCAGGCCCGCCTCGGTCATCGCGGCGGCCAGGGTCTTCTTGGTGTACCGGCGGACGTGGCCGGTGGCGATGTCGGCGGGGCTCATCGCGAACATGAACGCCGGCACGATGATGATCACGGCACCGCCGGGGCGGACCAGCTCCCGCATGCTGCTCAGCGCGCCGACGTGGTCGTCGATGTGCTCCAGGACGTTGTACGACACGGCCGCGCTGTAGTCGCCGTCCTCGGAGTGCGGCAGCAGCATCTGCCGTACCTCGATGGTGGGCTGGTCGGCGAGCCGTTCCTTGAGGGAGATCAGCCGGTCCGGGTCCGCCTCGGTGGCGGTGAAGCGGGGGACGTGCGGCGCCCACTCCAGGGCGTAGTCGCCCAGGCCGCTGCCGATCTCGATGGGATCGTCGCCGAGGTACGGCAGGGCCAGCTCAACGAACCATCTGCGGTGGTTGACCGCGGTGGCCAGGCCTTCGAGCACCTCGGACTGGATGCGCTGATCCCCAGTGATTTCTGCCATCGTCGTCGATTCCTCACGGTATGACTGGACCCGCGCCTGGACCGACAGAGTGAATCATCCGACCCGACCGGTTCGGAAGCGGGGGACCGGGATGGCCGAATTGCGGGTCGGGGGCGGCGCGAGATCGGCGGTCAGCGAACCCGGCACATATTACGTCAGTACCCCGAAACCTGCACGGTGCCGCCTTCGCCTCACTACGATCCGAATTGCCATGACTACTCCTCATTCGGACCCGTGTCCGTCCGTCGGCACCGGTGAACAGGGTGCCGACCAGGCAGCGCGACGCCGGGCCGGGCGGTGGGTGGACGTCGCCGCCGGGCTCAGCTTCGTCCTGCTGGCCTTCTGGGTGACGCTGCGACTCTGGCTGGACCCCCGGCAGGACATCCGGGACAACCTCTCCGACCAGGCGCTCTTCGAATGGATGATGGCGCACGGTGCTCGGGTGGTGACTGATTTCGACTATCCGTTCGGCTCGAATCGGATGAATGTGCCGGACAGTGTCAATTTGGTGGCAAATACGTCCGTATTGTCGGTATCAATACCCTTGTCCCCGGTGACCCTGCTGGCCGGTCCGCGCGCCGCCTTTCTGGTCTTTCTCACCGGTGGCCTGATCCTCACCGCCACCGCCTGGTACCTGGTGCTCTCCCGGGCGCTGATCGGCAGCCGGGGCCCGGCCTGGCTGGGCGCGGCGTTCTGCGCGTACGCCCCGGCGATGGTGTCGCACGCCAACGCCCACCCGAACATCGTCGCCCAGTACGTCGTACCGCTGATCGTGTGGCGGACCCTGCGGCTGGCCGAAGCGGGCCGCTGGCTGCGCAACGGCGTCCTGCTCGGGCTGCTCATCGTCTGGCAGGCCTTCATCAACCTGGAGGTGCTGCTGGTGACCGCGATCGGTCTCGGGGTGGTGGTCGCCGCGCTGGCCCTCGGCCGCCCCGACCTGCGCCGGGGTACCCGCCCGTTCCTGGCCGGCCTCGCCGTCGCCGCCGTGCTCTCCGCGGTGCTCCTGGCGTACCCGCTCTACGTCCAGTTCTTCGGCCCCGGCGCGTACCAGGGGCTGTCCCGGCTGATCCGGGGCTACTCCACCGACCTGGCCTCGTTCGTCTCGTTCGCCGGGGAGTCGCTCGCCGGGGACCCCCGGGCCACCGCCCACCTGGCCCGCAACCCCACCGAGGAGAACGGCTTCTTCGGCTGGCCACTGGTCATCCTGGTGGCGGCCCTGGTGTGGTGGATGCGGCGCAGCCCGGTCGTGCTCGGCCTGGCCGTCCTCGGCGGGCTGCTGGCCGTGCTCTCGCTGGGCCGGGAGATCCGCTTCGCCGGCCGGGACACCGGCGTCCCCGCGCCCTGGGCGGCCCTGGAGAACCTGCCGATCCTGCACTCCGTGGTGCCCACCCGCTGGTCGCTGGCGCTCGTCCCGGTGGTCGGGCTGCTGCTGGCGCTCGGCGCGGAGCGGGTCCGGCTGCTCGCCCGGGAGCATCCGGAGCAGCGGCGGCAGATCCGCGCGGTCACCGGTCTCGTCCTGGCGATGGCGCTGGTGCCGGTGCTGCCCACCCCGCTGCCCACCACCCGCTTCGAGCCGACCCCGGAGTTCGTCACCTCGGGGGCCTGGCGGCCGTACCTGGCCGGCGGGCGCAGCCTGGTCACCCTGCCCCTGCCGGACACCGAGTACGCCGAGCCGCTGCGCTGGTCGGCCCGGACCGGTCTGGAGATGCCGCTGGCCCAGGGCTACTTCCTCGGGCCGGACACCCGCCCGGACGCGCCCGAGGGGCCGATCGCGCTGTACGGCGCGACGCCCCGACCGACCAGCGAGTTCTTCGACACGATCCGCAGCACCGGGGAGGTGCCGGCGGTCACCGGGCGGGACCGGGCCGCCGCCCTGACGGACCTGCGGTACTGGCGGGCGGGGGTGGTGGTGCTCGGTCCGCACCGGCAGGAGGAGGCGCTGCGGCGGGGGATGACCGAGCTGACCGGGATCGAGCCGACCCGTACCGGTGGGGTGTGGCTCTGGGACGTCCGCCCGCTGACCGGCTGACCGACCCGGGAGAAAACGGTGGGTGATCCGTGACCGGCCGGGTGGGTGGGGTCGGTCAGGAGCGGATGCAGCAGCCCTGGCAGAGCTTCGGGCTGGGCAGGGTGAAGGCCAGGCAGCAGGTGCGCCGCTGCACGGTCGGCTCGCCGGTCGGGCCGGGCACCAGGTCGACGAGGTCGGCCAGGTCGAGGACGCCGAGCAGGGTCTGCACGGTCTGCGTCGAGGGACCGGGCAGCGCGTCGGCGGCGCGCAGGATGCCGTGCGCGATGCCGGAGGCCACCGAGCCGAGCAGGGCGCGGGTGCCGATGCGGACCTCCCGCTGGATCGCCGTGATCAGCGGGGCGAGGTGGGCGTCGAGCAGGGTGGCGCGCAGCAGGCGGAGCAGGTCGGCCTCGTCGGCGACGATCCGGACCTGGGGCAGGCCGAGCAGGGCCAGCGGGTCGCCGGGCAGCACCGCGACGGTGGTCGACGGGCGCAGGCCCAGGGTGACCGGGCGCTGCGGGCCGAGGTCGACCAGCACGTCGGCCGGCACGGCCAGCGGCACCCGGCGGGCGGCGGCCCAGCCCAGCACCACCGGCAGCGCCGCCCAGTAGCTGTAGGCCTTCCACGCCACGGCGGCGCTGCCGTGCGGGGGGCCGCCCCAGCGACGGGCGGCGTCGGCCAGCAGGTCGGGCAGTCGGCTGCCGTCGATCAGCGTGCTCGCCGGGGCCCAGCCGAGGTCGTCGGCGACCAGCAGGCCGGGGGCGAGGCCGGGCAGGTCGTCGGTGCCGAACATGGCGCGCAGGGTGGCGGTCACCGGCGCGAGCGGGGCGGCGGCGTGCTGCCTCGGCATCACCGCTGTCATCAGCACCCACCCCCCGGACCGGACCGTCGATCACCGTCAGCTAAGGCTAGCCTAACCACACTCGGTCGGGTGGGGAAGTCGTGGGATCGGCCGATCGGGGCCGGCGCTGGCGTCTTCCCGCCGGGCAGAGCAGGAAACGTGGGGCGTTTCACTCGCAGATCATCTCGGTGTGCTTGTCAAGGGAAGTGTCGGCAACGGGGCAGTCCTGTGCGGGTTCCGGCACGGAACGTGAGACTTGTGCTACCCGGCAACGAGGAAGCTGATGACGACATCCCCACTCGACCGGGCCGCCGACTCCTTCGCGGCCGAGCTCGCCCGGCACCGCACGGGTCGGGGGCTGTCCAAGAAACAGCTCGCCACGATGATGGGATTCGACCCGTCGTACGTCAGCCACGTCGAGGGCCGCCGGCACCGCCCCACCGAGGACTTCGCCCGCCGGGCGGAGGCCGTCCTGGAGGCCAGCGGCGCGATCTGGCAGCGCTACCGGGAGTACGACGAGCTGCGGCACGCCCGGACCATCCCGGCGCACCGGGAGCCGCCCCCACCCGGGCAGTGGCTGCCCCCCGGCACCGGCCTGATCGTGGAACGGGAGATCGCCTCCCTCACGTACACCGACGACGGGTACCGGTGCGTCATCCGGCGGGAGCTGTACAACGCCGGCACCGAGCCGGTCACCCGCTACCTCGCCCGGGTGGCCGTCGACCGGTACCCGACCGACCCCGGCCGCTCCAACCGGCACCACCGGGAGCACCCGCTGACCTTCGCCGAGCTGCAACTGCACGCCGTCCGGGAGGACGGTGCCGAGCAGGAGCCGATGCACTGGCGGGCCAAGCACGACCGGGACGCGTTCAAGGAGATCTGGCTGCTCTTCGAGAACGGCGACCGACGCTTCCCGCTCTACCCGGGGCACCGGGCCACCATCGAGTACGCCTACCAGGTCGGGCGGGACAAGTGGGGGCCCTGGTTCCAGCGGGCCGTCCGGCTGCCGACCCGGCACCTGGCCGTCCGGCTGGACCTGCCGGCCGAGCTGGACCCGCAGGTCTGGGGAGCGGAGACCTCGCTGTCGGCCGAGGAGGGGCCGCTGCGTACCCCCGTGCACCGGCGCGACGAGGGCGGCCGGGCGGTCTTCGAGTGGTCGACCGAGGAGCCGCCGCTCAACGCCCGCTACCGGATGCAGTGGCGGTTCCGCAGCCAGCCCGGCGTTGACCCGGACGAGACGGAGTCCGGTGCCCCGGTCCGCGCCAGCGACCGGATGCGCGAGTTCGGCATCGTGCAGCGCGGCGCCGACCTGCTGCGGCAGCCGGCCCGCCAGTTCGACCTGCCCGGCCAGGAGCCGATCGCCCGGGACGTGGTCGACCGGTTGACCGCCGCGCTGGCCCGGCTGGACGAACTGCACCCGTTCTCCAAGGGCGTCGGCCTCGCCGCCCCGCAGCTCGGTCTCGGCTGGGCGGCGGCGGTGGTCCGCCCGCCGGGCCGTGGCGCCGAGCCGGTGGTCCTGCTCAACCCCCGGGTGGTGGACGCCGCCCCGGACACCGACGAGCAGTACGAGGGCTGCCTCTCCTTCTTCGACCACCGGGGTCTGGTGCCCCGGCCGCTCCGGCTCGACGTCGAGCACGCCCACTGGGACGGCAGCCGGATGATCACGTCTTTCGAGTTCGGCATGGCCCGGCTGGTGGCCCACGAGGTCGACCACCTCGACGGACGCCTCTACGTCGACCGGATGGCACCGGGCGTGCCCCTGGTGCCGGTCGAGGAGTACCGGGAGACCGGCCACCCCTGGCGGTACTGACCCCACGGCGGCTGCCCGGCGACGGGGGGCCGGGTCGCGTGCCCCAGGGGGCAGGGGCACGCGACCCGGCATTGGGGGGAGGAAAGTCGTCAGAGGTTGCCGAACGTGTCGTACCGGATCCGCGACGGCGGCACCTCGTCCTCGGCGAGCGCCCGCAGGGTGGCCCGGACCATCCGCGCCGAGCCGGAGACGTAACAGTCGTGGTTGGTCCACGGCCCGTACCGGGTGACCACGTCGGAGACGGCACCCCGCTCGCCGTCGAAGTCCGGGTCCTCGCTGCACGCCGGGGTCACCGACAGCCACGGGTGCGCCTCGACCAGCTCGCGCAGCCCCGGCAGGGCGTACAGGTCCGCCGGGCGGCGCGCCCCGTAGAAGACGTGCACCCAGCGGGTCCGGTTGTACGTGGCCAACTCCTCGACCAGCGCCTTGACCGGGGCCAGGCCCACCCCGCCCGCCACCGCCAGGATGTCCCGGGTGGAGGAGCGGTCCAGGGTCATCGACCCCATCGGCGCGGCCAGCCGGAGCAGGTCACCGGGGCGGACCCGGCGGACCAGGGCACCGGAGAGCCAGCCCGCCCCGGTCGGCGTGCGGACGTGGAACTCCAGCACGTTGTCGTCGTTGGGGGCGTTCGCCACCGAGTACGTCCGCCACACCCGGGGCAGGTACCGAGGCACCTCGACGCTGACGTACTGGCCGGCCCGCCAGGGCAGCGGGTACTGCAACGCGCGGCAGGTCAGCACCGCCGTGTCGGGGCCGACCCGCTCGTGGGTCAGCACCTCGCCGTGCCAGAACGGCGGGTTCCGGTCGTTCTCCGCCCCGGCCATCATCTTCGCCGAGATCGCCGCGTACGCGTCCCGCCACGCCTGGTCGTACTCCAGGTTCCAGTCGTCGCCGGCGGTGCTGCGCAGCGCGTCCATCAGGGCGACGCCCATGGTCGCGTAGTGCGCCGGGTCGACGTGGTACTTGCGGTGGTCCCGGCCCAGCGCGCGCAGGTACTCGTCGAAGCTCTCCGGGTCGTCGACGGTCTGCGTCGCGGTGACGATCGCCTCCAGCAGCCGGTCGCCCTGCCCGGACATCTCGGCCGGGAACAGCGTGCGCAGCTCCGGGTCGAGGAGGAAGAGCCGCGCGTAGAAGTGTCCACTCAGCCGTTCCCGGTCGGACTCGACCAGGGTCCAGCTCTCCTTCAGCAGCCGCGCGAAGTGCTCCACTGGCACGCTCCCTCGGGTGACGGCGATCGGGCCATCACAGGATGGGCACGGAGCGTGCACAGCGGTCGCACAGAATGTGCGACCGGCTCACACTGGTGACCTTGCCCCTGCCGGCGGGCCGCCGCGTCGGGCACAGTGGTGCGGTGACGGTCGAGCTCACCCGCCAGGCGTCCCGACGGACCCTCGGCACCGAAACGTTGCTGGTCCTCGGGCTCTCCCTCGGTCAGTCAGCCGTGTACGCGATGGTCTCCATCGTCGCCAAGCTGACCGCCGAGGGCGGACTGTCGAGACAGACCGCCGCCCTGAACACCTCCGCGTCACCCCGGCCGTACCTGGACCTGACGTACCAACTGCTCGGTCTCGCCTTCGCGATGCTGCCGGTGCTGCTCGCCGTACACCTGGTCAACCGCGACCCCGGAAACGCGATCCGCACCCTCGGCCTGGACGCCCGGCGGCCCGGGTCGGACCTGGCCCGGGGCGCCGGGCTGGCGGCCCTGATCGGCCTGCCCGGCCTGGCGTTGTTCTGGGTGGCCGCGCACCTCGGTCTCAACGCCAGCCTGGTGCCGGCGGCGCTACCCGACTACTGGTGGGCGGTGCCGGTGCTGATCCTCGCCGCCGTGAAGAACGCCGTCCTGGAGGAGGTGATCGTGGTCGGGTACCTGGTCACCCGGCTGCGGCAGCTCCAGTGGCGGGTCGGCGTGATCATCGCGACCAGCGCCGTCCTGCGCGGCACCTACCACCTGTACCAGGGCTTCGGGGCGTTCGTCGGCAACGTGGTGATGGGCATCGTCTTCACGTACTTCTTCCTGCGGACCCGGCGGGTGATGCCGCTGGTCGTGGCGCACACGCTGCTCGACATCGTGGCCTTCGTCGGCTACTCCCTGCTGCCCCGCGAATGGTTCGACTGGCTCTGACCCCTCCCACCGTCCCTGCTCTGCCCGCGGTCCCTGCTCTGCCTGCTGTTCCTGTTCTGCCCGCTGCTTTCGGCGGTGTGGACCGCTGTCGAGCCGTGTCGGCCCGTGCGCCGCCCGCCACGGGGCTTGCGGTCGGACGGTCCCGGCGGCCCCGGCGGGGCGGACCCCGGTCAGCCGGCGCGGTAGGCGGCGACCGCGCGGGCGGCGAGCCGTCGCGTCGCGGCATCGGCCCCGGCCGCTGCGGCCAGCACCGCAGCGCCCGGCAGCAGACGCGCGGCGAGCCGGACCGGCAGCCACTCCCCACCGGTCAGGGGCGCCGCGAGTCGCCACGCCGCCCCCAGCGCCGACGGCCACGGCCCCGCCGCCGGCCGAGGGCCACCGTCCGGATCCCGGGCCGCCGCCCTGGCCGCGTCCAGCGCCGCCCGCGCCCGGTCGCTGTCGGCGTGCACCCGGGTCAGCACCAGCAACTCCACCGCCCGGTCCGGGTGACCCGGGTCCCGGCCGTAGGCCGCCGCGAGGTGCAACACCAGGTCGGCCTGCGCCCAGAGCACCGCCGCCACCTCCACGGCCGGGGCGAGCAGCCCGGCCGTCGTGGCCGCCGCCCCACCCACGCCGGCCCGCCGCACGAACCGTGCGGTGGCGAGCCGGGCCAGCCCGGCCGCGTCGGCCTGCGGGTACACCGCCCGCACCTCGTCGACCCAGGCCCGCGCGGCCGGCCCCCGCACCTCGACGGCCGCCAGGGCGAGCAACTCCGGCGCCAACTCCGGCCGGTCGCGCAGCCGCCCGGCCGTCCACCGCAGGTCACCTCCCCCGGTACGCCCGTCCGCCGGCCCGCTCCCAGGTCGGTGTACCTCCGTCGGCTCGCCGTCGGGCCGCTGCGCGACGTCCGCCGGCCTGGGCTGCTGCGCGACGTCCGGCGGCTCGTTCTCGGGGCGCTGCGCGATGTCCGGTGGGGTGGACGGGCCGACCGGTGCCGTGCCGGCCGTCAGGGACCCGGTGACCGATTCCGGCGGCATGGCCGTCCGGCGGGTGGGCGCCTTCCGGGTGGTGGGTGTCTTCCGGGTCCGGGCGGTCCCCTTCTCGGCGGGCGTGGTCCCCTTCTCGGCGGGCGTGGTCCCGTCGGTGGCCTCGGTGGGCGTTCCGCCGGAGGGCGTGACCCGGCTCGCGGCGGCGCTCTTGCGCACCGGGGTCCTTCGTCCGGTCGCCGGCGTGGATCCGGTGGTCGACCTGGTGCGCGCGGGGGTGCTGCGGGCCGGCCCGGGATCATCGCCCGTCGAGCCGGCGCTGTGGTCCGACCCACTCTCCGTCCCGGTGGCCGGCTCCGGTCCCGTCACCGACCCCACCGGCTCACCGCCTGGGGCGGGCTCGACCTGCTCCCGGCTGGGCGTCGGCTCGACCTGCTCGCCAACCGGCGGAGACTCGGCCGGCAGAGGGAGGCTCGGTGCGGTGGTGGTCGTGCGGCTCGACGGGGCCGACCGGCGGCGCGGTACGGGAGCCGTACCGTCGGGCGGGGGATCCTGCGGAGGCTGGAAGAGCACGGTCGGGGCTGCCTTCGCCCGGCGCGCCGGCTTTCGCGGCGGCTCGGTCGGCTCCGGTTCCCCGGGCCGGGGTGGTGGCGGGGTGAAGCTCGCCTCCGGCGGGCGGCTTCCGGGCGTACCCGCTCGGGGTCTGCGGCTCGGTCGGCGGGGCTGGTCGCTGGGCGGCTGCTCCTCCATATCGATGGAGGGTAGCCCCGATCCGGGCGTCCCACCGGGGAAAATGTGGCTGGCGGTCGGCGGCGGCGGGGCACGGCGCGGCGGGCGGGATAGTCGCTTTGCCCCGGGTGGGTGGGGGCCTGTATCCTCAGGCGCGGTGGTCTGCAGGCCACCAGGGAGACTTCGCCTAGTCTGGTCTATGGCGCCGCACTGCTAATGCGGTTGGGGTCTTAAAGCCCCTCCCGGGTTCGAATCCCGGAGTCTCCGCGCGAAAGCCGGTGTGTAGACTGGCCAAGCACCAGCGCCCGTAGCTCAACGGATAGAGCATCTGACTACGGATCAGAAGGTTAGGGGTTCGAGTCCCTTCGGGCGCACAAGATCACAAGGGGTCTGACCTGCCGATACGGCAGTCAGGCCCCTTCGCTTTTCTGTCTCCTGTGGACGGTTGGGTGCTCGGTGGGTGCTCGTGCGACGAGCATCCCTCATGTCCTGGCCCGTCCAGCGGTGGCCGTCGTGTCCGGGTGGTTCTTGATCATGCTTCCGGTGCTGGCTCGGAAGCCAGATGGCGGGCCGGGGCTCTGTGAGTAGGCGCGCTGCTCTCCCTGGCGGGTTTCTCGGTGCTGGCGATGCGGCATGTTTCGGGGTCGTTCTGTGCGGGGTCCGTCGTACCCGCTGAGCCTCGCTGTCCCACCAGCGCGACGGTTTTGCCGTCAGGGCTTCCTCGCGGACGGGGACTTCGGCGGGCGAGCTGGAACTCCTCGATGGTGACGTGAGCTTCGCCAACAACGCCGGCGGCTCCTCGATGTACGTTATCCCCGTTGACCGCACGTGGATCCGGCGCGGCCATTTCCGCCATCCCCGCGCGACGTAACGACAAGAGGCGCGGCTGGTATCCGACGGTGATCCGCCTGTGGGACGAGGCCTGGGCCCAGTTCATCCCGCTCCTCGACTACGACCTAGAGAATCCGCAGGGTCATCTGCTCCACGCCGCGATCGAGTCACTCAACACCCGCTACAGATCTTGAAAGGCCAGCTTGGTCCACTGTGATGGGTGACCTTGCCGCTCGCGGGTAGATCCCTTGGTATGAGGTATCCCGATGGTGGTGGCCTGTCGGCGCGGGGGCGGGCCAAGCGTGAGGTGGTACGGCGGCAGGCGGCCGGGTGGTTCGCCGAGGGGGTTTCGGTGCCGGAGATCGCGGCGCGGTTGCGGGTGTCGCAGACCGCGGTGTACGGCTGGCGGCAGCGGTGGCGGGCCGGAGGTGCGGACGCTCTGGCGTCGAAAGGCCCCGGTGGTTCACGGTGTCGCCTCGACGAGCCTCGCCTGCGGCGGCTGGCCGAAGCGTTGGATGAGGGTCCGGCGGCGCACGGGTTCGGTGACGATCAACGCTGGACCCTGGCGCGGGTGTCGGATGTGATCGCTCGGCTGTTCCACACCCGGTACACGCTGCGCGGCACCTCCTATCTGCTGCACCGGATCGGCTGGTCGGTGCAGGTCCCGGCGCATCGGCCGGTGGAACGTGACGAGGATGCGGTGATGACGTGGCGGCGGGAGGTGTGGCCGGCGGGAAAACGGTAGCGGCGCAGCGTAGGGCGTGGATCGTCTTCGAGGACGAGGCCGGTCAGACGCTGCGCCCGCCCAAGGCCCGTACGTGGGGCCGACGCGGCCACACGCCGGTCGTGCCGACCTCCGGCAAGGGCTCCGGCCGGATCTCCATCGCGGGTCTGACCTGCTACAAGCCCGGACGCCGGCCTCGCCTGATCTACCGCACCATCACCCACCGCGGCCGTAAGGGTGAGCGGCGCAGCTTCGCCGAAGCCGACTACATCGCCCTGCTCGACGCCGCCCACCAGCAGCTCGGCGGCCCGATCGTCCTCGTCTGGGACAACCTCAACACCCACATCAGCGCAGCGATGCGCCAGATGATCGCCGCCCGGGACTGGCTGACCGCGATCCGGCTGCCCGCCTACGCTCCGGACCTCAACCCTACCGAGGGCGTCTGGTCCCACCTGAAACGCAGCATCGGCAACCTAGCCGTCACCGGCCTCGACCACCTCCTCGCGATCATCAAGAACCGGCTCAAACGCATCCAGTACCGCCCCGACCTACTCAACAGCTTCCTCGCGCATACCGGCCTGACCCTCGACGCCGGCTCAACCTAACTTTTCAAGATCTGTAGCGGCGGGCGGTCAAGGCCTGCGGCCACTTCACCAAGGAGCAGGACGCGTTCAAGTATCTGTGCTGGTGACCCGGTCACTGGAACCTGCCGGAGCAGGAAGAATCCGATGGACGATGCGCTGGAAGCCCTCGTGGAACGCCTTCGACAAGACGTTCAGCGACCGCTTTCCGGCCGCTGATACCTACTACCAAGATCACCGGAAGCACCGTTGGCGAGAGACAGTCTCGACACTCTCCGGGCGGTGAGAGAAAGGGGGCGTCGAAGCGGTGCGGGCCAGGGCGGTCGCGGTCGCGTGAACTCGAAAGGGTCGGGGTGGCGATACATGGGTGAGGGCAGTTGCGTGCTGGAGGGGGTCTGACGTGAGGCGAGCTGTTTGTTGTGCCGGGCATGCTGGCTGACCGGCAGCTTGAGGCGGAGCTGGAGTCGGACGCCTGGTACGTGGAGGCTTCTCTGGTTGAGCGGTCCCAGTTCACCGTCTTGTACGACCGGCATGCCGCTGCGTTGTACCGGTATGCGCACGGGCGGGTGGGCGCGGCGGTCGTTGACGACGTGGTGTCGGAGACGTTCTTGGTCGCGTTTCGGCGACGACACCGATACGACCTCTCGCGGCCGGACGCACGCCCGTGGCTGTTCGGGATCCTGACGAAGGAGATTTCGCATTATCGGCGTCGGGAGCAGGCGCGTTACCGAGCCATGGCGCGATCCGAGCCGACCGGTACCGCACCCGATCACGCGGAGTGGGTGGTGGCTGGGGCTGCGGCCCAGGCGATCCGAGTACCCCTGGCGGGTGCCCTCGCGGAATTGCCGGCGAGGGATCGCGACGTCCTGTTGCTGATCGCCTGGGGAGAACTCAGCTACGAGGAGACCGCCCGGGCTCTCGGCATCCCCATTGGGACGGTGCGCTCCCGCCTGAACCGCGCCCGTCGCAAGCTCGCAAGTGCGCTTGGCGGCAGTGATCCGACACGAGTGGCAGAGGAGTCGATGTGAACGACCGGCAGATGGTCGATCAGGTCAGGGCGTTGCTCGAACCTGCGGAGCCGCCATCTCACCTGCGAGGGCGGGTGGGAAGTGTGATCGCCGGGGCGGCGGGACCGGCACGATCGGGAAGGACGCGGTGGAGACTTGCCACGGTCGGTGCCGTGGCCACGACGGGTGTGCTTGCCCTGCTGGTCAGCTCGGTGGTCAGCATCGGTGGAGACCCGCCCGCTGCAACCGCCCAAGCGGCGGAGATCCTGCACCGGGCCGCTGACGCCGCACGCGCTGACCAGACCCCCGCCCCGCGGCCTGATGAGTTCGTCCTGACCGAGAGCAAGGAATACTTCCCCGTCGTCGGGCAGAAGGACGCCGGGACGAGCGTCACCCGCTCGTGGATGTCCGTCGACGGCACCCACGATGGCTTGATCTGGACCAGCGACCCGGCGGCCGGCGGGAGGCAGCGCACGGTGATCCCGGGCTGTCGAGGTGGACGGGCCGCAGAGTGGGGACCGGAAGGCAACCTCCTGAACTCGACCCGGCCGTGCACGCCAGCGCCGGCCTACTTGAGCGGGCTGCCGACCGATGCCGCTGCCATGCTGACCTATCTGAAGGGGATGAGCAAGGACACCGAGGTGAGCAGCGAGCAGACGTTCGCCAACGTGGGGGTTCTGATCCGACGTGGATACCTGCCCGCACAATCCCGGGCGGCGCTGTACGAGGCGGCCACGAAGATCCCCGGGGTGGTCGCGTCCCCAACCGTGACCGACGCTGCGGGCCGCGCCGGCACCGCAGTGTCCCTTCCCGGGAGCATCGATCGCTACGACCTCATCTTCGACCCGCAGACCTATCAGTTTCTTAGCTGGCAGACCGTACCGGTGGCTGCGGACGTCGGCCAGCAAGCGCGGCATGAGGTGATCTTGAACGTGACCATTGTCGACCGGGCCGGACAGACGTCGTAGAGCTCACGCCGACAGTGTGAACGAGTGAAGGGTGGCTGCCGGGGCTGGAGCCACCCTTCACTCGCATCAGAGGGTCACGGCCAATACTGGTAAGGGCTGCTGCCGCCCCCGATTACCGAGCCGTTCTGGTTGAAGGTGTCGACGAGGGTGTAGGCGGATCCACTGCTTCCGGATCCCGTGTTGTGGGTGGCGGCTGGGTAAGCACCGAGGTGGTCCGTCACGACGGTGTACTTGTAGTAGGGCGTGCCATTGACGTGGATGTACACGCGGGCGGTGCCGTAGTACACGGCACCGTTCCAGGAGTTGACGTAGAAGTCGCCCTTGTGCTGGTTGTTGGTCCAGCTGATGCAGACGCCCAGGCCGGCAGTGTTCCTGCAACCGCCCCCGCTGGCCAGCGGGGGCGCAGACTTCTGCATTTCGGCGGCAGCCTTGAGCGCCCTCTCCGAGGGCGGCGGGGGGTTCTTCTCCACCCAGTAGGTGACGTTGGGGTTAGTAGTGCTTTGTTAGGTTGTTGTGGCGTGTCGCTTGTTTGAGCGTCGTGGTGGTGT